>LSLI01000097.1 GCA_001577345.1 Candidatus Gallionella acididurans | reverse complement strand
GGTGCGGTCGAGCTGCCGGCCGGCACCGAGATGGTGATGCCGGGCGACAACGTCAGCATCACGGTCAACCTGATCAACCCGATCGCGATGGAAGAGGGCTTGCGCTTCGCCATCCGTGAAGGCGGTCGTACTGTCGGTGCGGGTGTGGTTGCAAAGATTATCGAGTAAGGCTACAATGCGCGCCCTCGCGTGGGCTGGCTTGGTTCCGGTTTACGCGATTTCGTTCTTTAATTAGCGGCATTGCCGCGTAAATGCAAGAGAAGATTATGCAAAGTCAAAAAATCCGCATTCGCCTCAAGGCGTTTGATTACCGTTTGATCGACCAGTCTGCTGCGCGTATTGTTGAAACAGCGAAGCGTACCGGAGCCGTGGTGAATGGCCCGGTGCCGTTGCCAACCAAGATCGAGCGTTTCGACGTGTTGCGTTCCCCGCATGTCAACAAGACTTCTCGCGACCAGTTTGAGATTCGCACCCATTTACGCCTGATGGACATCGTTGACCCTACGGATAAAACTGTGGATGCGCTGATGAAGCTGGATCTGCCGGCTGGTGTGGATGTGGAAATCAAGTTGCAGTAATTGTCGTGCCAAAAGGCGTGTGGCGTAAAGCCTGTGCCGATACCAGGTGTACATGTAATAAATCGGCTGACCAATTGAAGTCAGCCCCTTAACAAGAGGAAATATAAAATGAGTCTAGGACTTGTCGGTCGCAAGATTGGCATGACCCGCGTATTCACCGATGACGGTTCTTCGTTGCCGGTGACTGTGCTGGAAGTGTCCAACAATCGCGTTACTCAGGTTAAATCCGCAATTACCGATGGCTACAACGCTGTGCAATTGGCGCACGGTGTACGTCGTCCCGGTCGCGTCAGCAAGGCTGCCGCAGGACACTACGCGAAGGCGGGTGTGGAAGCGGGTAGCGCCCTGAAAGAATTCACCGTAACTTCTGAACAGCTGGCCGGCCTGCAATCGGGTTCCGTGGTCAGTGTGGAGATTTTTCAGGTTGGCCAGTACGTCGATGTGACGGGTGTGACCAAGGGTAAGGGTTACGCCGGAACCATCAAACGCCACCATTTCAAATCTGGCCGTGCATCGCACGGTAACTCCAAATCGCATAACGTGCCGGGTTCCATCGGTATGGCGCAGGATCCGGGCCGCGTGTTTCCAGGAAAGCGCATGACCGGTCATCTGGGTGACGTGCAAAGAACCGTGCAAAATCTGCAGGTTGTTCGCGTTGACGCAGCCCGTCAATTATTGCTGGTCAAGGGCGCTGTCCCCGGTGCGATCAACGGCAAAATCGTCGTGCGCCCCGCAGTGAAAGCAGGTGTGTAATGGAACTTAAAGTCATTAACGATAAAGGGCAGCCGACCTCGAATTTGCAGGCTTCCGACGAGCTGTTCGGTCGCGAGTATAACGAGGATCTGGTCCATCAATTGGTTACCGCCTATCAGGCGAATGCGCGAGCCGGTAACAGCAAGCAAAAAGGCCGCAGCGAGGTTGCCAAAAGCACGCGCAAGCCTTTCGCGCAAAAAGGTACCGGCCGCGCGCGCGCCGGTATGGCGTCCAGCCCGTTGTGGCGTGGCGGCGGAAAGATTTTCCCCAACACCGCGGAAGAGAATTACACCCAAAAAGTAAACCGCAAGATGTATCGCGCGGGCTTGGCTTCCATCCTGTCGAAGCTGGTGAGTGAAAACCGTTTGGTCGTCGTTGACAGCCTGACGGTGGATTCTCCCAAGACAAAATTATTGGCGCAGAAGATCAAGGGTCTGGGTGTGGATACCAATCGTTTTCGCCTGCTGATCATCACCGATAGCATTGATGAAAATCTTTACCTGTCGTCGCGCAATCTGCCTAATGTGCTGGTATTGGAAGCCAATCAGGCCGACCCGATCAGCTTGGTGCGTTTCCCAAATGTGCTGGTGACGCGCAACGCAGTAGCCAAAATCGAGGAGATGTTCGCATGAGTGCCTCAAAAGTTAGCGCCGGGCAATTCAGCCAGGAACGTTTGATGAAAGTGTTGCTTGCCCCGCAAATCTCCGAGAAGGCGACCTATGTTGCTGAGAAAAACGAGCAAGTGATTTTTCGCGTCGCAACTGATGCGACCAAGCCGGAGATCAAAGCTGCAGTCGAAATGATGTTCAAGGTTACCGTTAACAGTGTTCAGGTGGCTTGTGTCAAGGGGAAAATCAAGCGTAGCGGCCGTATTCTCGGACGCCGCAACGACTGGAAAAAAGCCTATGTGTGCCTGGCTCCTGGTCAGGAAATCAATTTTGCAGCAAGTGAGCAAGGGTAATCATCATGGCATTGATTAAACTAAAACCAACAACTCCCGGGCAGCGCGCAGTCGTGCGGCTTGTCAATCCTGACCTGCACAAAGGCAAGCCGGTTGCTGCTTTGCTGGAAAAGCAAAACAGGACCGCTGGCCGCAACAATAACGGGCACATCACCACGCGTCATATGGGCGGTGGCCATAAACAGCATTATCGTCTGGTGGACTTCAAGCGCGACAAGGATGGAATTCCCGCGACCGTGGAACGTCTGGAATATGACCCGAATCGCAGCGCAAACCTGGCTTTGCTGTGTTATGCCGACGGTGAGCGCCGCTACATCATCGCGCCCAAGGGTGTTGCTGCCGGTGCTACCCTGGTGAGCGGTTCGGAAGCGCCGATCAAGCCGGGTAATGCCTTGCCGTTGCGTAATGTTCCGGTCGGCTCGACCATACATTGCATAGAAATGTTGCCGGGCAAAGGCGCCCAGTTGGCGCGTTCTGCAGGAACCTCTGTGCAGCTTCTGGCTCGCGAAGGAAGTTACGCGCAGTTGCGCTTGCGTTCCGGGGAAATCCGCAAGGTGCACATCGATTGCAAAGCTACCTTGGGCGAGGTGGGTAATTCCGAGCATAGCCTCCGTTCAATTGGAAAAGCGGGCGCGATGCGTTGGCGCGGTGTTCGTCCTACCGTTCGCGGTGTGGTGATGAACCCGGTCGATCACCCGCACGGTGGTGGCGAAGGAAAGACAGCGGCGGGTCGTCATCCGGTCAGCCCGTGGGGTGTGCCGGCCAAGGGCTTCCGTACACGTCGTAACAAGCGCACCAGCGGTATGATCGTGCGTCGTCGCTTTCAGGTTTAAGGGGTAGATAGATATGGCACGTTCAGTTAAAAAGGGTCCATTTGTTGACGCTCACCTGCTCAAGAAGATTGAGACGGTTCGCGCAAACAATGATAAACGTCCGGTTAAAACCTGGTCGCGTCGTTCCACGGTGCTGCCGGAATTCGTCGGTCTGACCATCGCGGTTCACAACGGCAAGCAGCACATCCCGGTGTATGTCTCCGAAAACATGGTGGGACACAAGTTGGGTGAGTTTTCCCTGACGCGCACCTTCAAAGGCCACTCTGCTGATAAAAAAGCAGTGGTCAAGAAATAAGAGGGCATGATGACAACGACTACAGCAGTTGCAAGAAAGATACATCTGTCGGCCCAAAAGGGCCGCCTGGTAGCTGATCAGATCCGCGGTTTGCCGGTTGCACAGGCGCTAAATATCCTGACTTTCAGCCCTAAAAAGGCCGCCACTATCATCAAGAAGGCTCTCGAGTCGGCGATTGCCAACGCCGAGCACAACGATGGCGCCGATATCGACGAATTGAAGGTGAAAGTCATTTACGTTGACAAAGCGGCATCCGGCAGGGGTTTTATCGCCAAGGCAAAAGGGCAAGGCAATCGTCTTGAAAAGCAGACTTGCCACATTACTGTCAGCGTAGGGAATTAAGGATAAATTATGGGACAGAAAATTCATCCAACCGGTTTCCGGTTATGCGTACGCAAGAACTGGGATTCCAAGTGGTATGCCAACAGCAAAAACTTCGCTGATTTGTTGCTCAAAGATATCGATGTCCGTGCTTACCTGAAGAAGAAACTGGTTGCTGCCGGTGTCTCAAAGGTGATTATCGAGCGTCCGGCGAAGAATGCAAAGGTGACGATATACACAGCGCGTCCCGGTATGGTTATTGGCAAAAAGGGCGAGGATATTGAATCTCTGCGCGCTGAATTGCGCAAACGCATGGGATTGCAGGCAGTCGATGTGGCGATCGAGGAGGTTCGCAAGCCGGAAATCGACGCCCAGCTGATTGCAGAAAGCATAACTGCGCAATTGGAAAAGCGCATCATGTTCCGCCGCGCGATGAAGCGCGCGATGCAGAATGCCATGCGCCTGGGTGCGCAGGGTATCAAGATCATGAGCGCGGGCCGTTTGAATGGCATAGAAATCGCTCGTACCGAGTGGTATCGGGAAGGCCGCGTGCCATTGCATACGCTGCGTGCCGATATTGACTATGGCACTTCCGAAGCGAAGACCACTTACGGCATCATTGGTGTGAAGGTTTGGGTGTTCAAAGGCGAAATTTCCGAGCAGGAAGTTGTTGCTCCGGTGGCCGCCGAGGCGGAAAAGAAAGTAAGAAAGACAGGAGTAAAACATGCTGCAGCCAGCTAGAAGAAAATTCCGCAAGGAGCAAAAGGGTCGAAACACCGGTATAGCCACCCGTGGCAACAAGGTCAGTTTCGGTGAATTTGGGCTGAAAGCGGTCGTGCGCGGTCGTTTGACAGCACGTCAGATTGAGGCTGCGCGGCGCGCAATGACACGACACATCAAGCGTGGCGGGCGTATCTGGATACGTATCTTCCCGGACAAGCCAATCTCCAAGAAACCTGCTGAAGTTCGCATGGGTAACGGTAAAGGAAATCCCGAGTACTACGTGGCCGAGATTCAGCCTGGCAAAATGCTGTATGAGATGGACGGCGTGGATGAAACATTGGCACGCGAGGCATTTCGCCTTGCTTCGGCAAAGTTGCCTCTGGCCACAACTTTTGTAGTTAGACAGGTGGGGACATAACATGAAGGCCGGTGAACTTAAAGCCAAGTCCGCAGCAGATCTGCATAATGAATTGCTGTCGTTGAGCAAGGCTCAGTTTGGTTTGCGTATGCAAGTCGCAACACAACAAATGACCAATACCAGTGAAATGCGCAAGGTTCGGCGTGACATAGCCCGCGTGAAAACGGTATTGACAGAAAAGGGTGCCCAGAAATGAGCGATGTTAAAGAAGCAGGTAGTGTAAGTCTGAAGAGAACGCTGACTGGTACCGTCACAAGCGACAAGATGGACAAGACTGTTACGGTTCTGGTCGAGCGTAAAGTGAAGCATCCATTGCTTGGGAAGATCATACGCGTGTCAAAGAAATATCACGCGCATGATGAAACAAACGAGTGTCATACTGGTGATGTGGTAACGATAGAAGAGTGTCGGCCGATTGCCAGGACCAAGAGTTGGCGCGTGGCAAAGCTGCTTGAGAAAGCGGCGGAAAATTAATTGTAATTATTGCTTGCGTCTTTTGTAAATTTGCATATAATGCGCGGCTTCGTTTCATCGCCGCTTGCGGCGTCCTAACCCTGAACGGGTTCCAAAACTGGCCGCTAAGAGCGGAAAAAGTTGGAGAGTAAACAATGATACAAATGCAGTCTGTTTTAGAAGTGGCTGACAACACCGGTGCGCGCTCTGTGATGTGCATCAAGGTATTGGGCGGTTCCAAGCGTCGTTATGCTTCCGTTGGTGATGTCATCAAGGTCAGCATCAGGGATGCGGCTCCGCGCGGTCGCGTTAAGAAGGGCGAGGTATATAACGCCGTGGTGGTTCGCACCGCCAAGGGTGTGCGTCGTTCTGATGGTTCTTTGGTCAGGTTCGATGGCAATGCGGCAGTTTTGCTGAATGCCAAGCTGGAGCCGATCGGCACGCGCATCTTCGGGCCGGTGACGCGGGAATTGCGTACCGAAAAGTTTATGAAGATCGTTTCGCTGGCACCAGAAGTGCTCTAGGCGTAAACGGGTCGAGTCGAGGAAAATCATGCGCAAGATTAAAAAGAACGATGACGTTATCGTAATTACGGGCAAGGACAAGGGCAATCGCGGCAATGTGTTGCGTGTGCTGGGTGAGTTCCTGCTTGTTGGCGGCATCAACAAAGTCAAAAAGCACCAGAAACCCAACCCGGTAAAGGGATTGGCTGGCGGAATCGTGGAGAAAGAGATGCCCATTCATATTTCGAATGTGGCAATCTTTAACTCGGCTGCCAAAAAAGGTGACCGGGTCGGTATTAAAACGCTGGAAGACGGGCGCAAAGTTCGCGTGTTCAGATCCAGCGGCGAAGTGATTGACGCTTAAGGGGTATAGAGCATGGCTCGTTTGTATGGGTTTTATAAAGACAAGGTTGCTAAAGACCTGATGAAGCAGTTTGGCTACAAGTCGATCATGGAAGTGCCGCGCATCGAAAAGATTACCCTGAACATGGGTGTCGGCGAGGCGGTTGCTGACAAGAAGGTGATGGAATTCGCGGTAGCCGATATGCAAAAGATCGCAGGGCAAAAGCCTGTGGTTACGATGTCCAAAAAGTCCATCGCGGGCTTCAAGATACGCGAAGGTTACCCCGTTGGCTGCAAGGTGACTTTGCGCAGGGAGCGCATGTACGAATTTCTGGACCGGCTGATTTCGGTCGCGATCCCGCGTATCCGCGATTTTCGCGGTATATCGGGCAAGTCCTTTGACGGGCGCGGCAACTACAACATGGGCGTGAAAGAGCAGATCATTTTTCCGGAAATCGAGTACGAGAAGATCGACGCTCTGCGTGGTATGAATATCACCATCACCACCTCTGCAAAAACCGACGAAGAAGCCAGGGCCTTGCTGGCTGCTTTCAAACTCCCACTAAAGAAATGAGGGGATATTAATGGCGAAGAAGTCAGTAATTAATCGCGAGTTGAAGCGCCGCGAAATGGTTGAAAAGTTTTCGGCTAAGCGCGCAGTTCTTTTGGCGGCAATTTCGAATGCAAAGCTGGGCGATGAAGAGCGTGCGGAAGCGCGCGTTAAATTGCAGGCGTTGCCGCGTGATTCAAGTCCGGTGCGTTTGCGCAACCGTTGCGCTTTGACAGGTCGTCCGCGCGGAACATTCAAAAAGTTTGGTTTGGGGCGTATCAAGTTGCGTGAATTCGCGATGCGCGGTGAGATTCCCGGTATCGTCAAGGCCAGCTGGTAGGAGAAAATATATATGAGTATGAGTGACCCGATCTCCGACATGCTGACGCGTATTCGCAATGCGCAGCTCGCGGAAAAAACATCAGTGGCAATGCCTTCTTCGAAGCTGAAAGTGGCGATCGCTGAGGTGTTGAAGGACGAAGGCTATGTGGAGGGCTTCAGTGTCGTTGCTGACGGTGGAAAGGCCACGTTGGAAATTGGCCTGAAATATTACAGCGGCCGTCCCGTGATTGAAAAAATCCAGCGCATTAGCCGTCCCGGACTGCGTATTTACAAGGGTTCCGAAGATATTCCTAAGGTGATGAACGGGCTGGGTATCGCCATCGTTTCCACTTCCAAGGGTTTGATGACCGACCGCAAAGCGCGCGCCAATGGTATTGGCGGAGAAGTGCTGTGCGTAGTCGCCTAGTGAGGTAAGCATGTCTAGAGTTGCCAAGAATCCTGTTGTAGTGCCTGGCGGTGTTGAAGTCGCTTTGGCAACAAATGAAGTTTCGGTAAAGGGCCCGTTGGGTACCCTGAAGCAAGCGTTGTCCGGCGACGTAATGGTGGTGCGCGAGGGCGACAGCCTGATGTGCAAGGCCCAGAACGATTCTGCGCAAGCTGATGCGATGTCCGGCACGTTGCGCGCATTGCTGGCGAACATGGTGTTGGGTGTCAGCAAGGGCTTTGAACGCAAGCTGACCCTGGTTGGTGTCGGCTATCGTGCACAGGCTGCCGGAGACACACTGAATCTCACCCTGGGTTACTCGCATCCGGTTTCATACAAGATGCCGGCTGGTGTCAAGGTTGAAACGCCTTCGCAAACGGAAATTGTGTTAAAGGGCGCCAGCAGGCAGCAAGTTGGTCAGGTCGCTGCTGAAATTCGCGCTTTCCGCGAACCCGAACCCTACAAAGGCAAGGGTGTACGCTATAGCGATGAAGTGGTGATTTTGAAAGAAACCAAGAAGAAATAATTGAGGCGGATATGTTGATCAAAAAAGAAGCGCGTCAGCGCAGAGCACGCAAAACCCGTGCACGCATTGCTGAAAAGAAATCGGTTCGTTTGGCAATAAGTCGCACCAATTTTCACATTTACGCGCAAGTGATTTCTGCTTGCGGCAGCAAGGTTTTGGCCAGCGCGTCCAGCGTCGAGGCGGATGTGCGCAAGGACATCGCCAATGGCGGCAACACGGCTGCTGCAGCCGTGGTGGGCAGGCGCATTGCGGAAAAGGCAAAGAGCGCGGGTATTACCAAAGTGGCGTTCGACCGTTCCGGTAATCGATATCATGGTCGTGTCAAGGCGTTGGCTGAAGCAGCGCGCGAACACGGTCTGCAGTTCTAATTGGAGTTGAGCGATGGCTAAGCCGCAAGGAAAAATGCAACAGCAGGAAAAACGTGACGACGGCATGATCGAAAAAATGATCTCCGTTAACCGGGTAACCAAGGTGGTCAAGGGCGGGCGTATCATGGGATTCGCAGCGCTCACCGTGGTTGGCGACGGCGATGGCCGCGTTGCTATGGGCAAGGGAAAGTCCAAGGAAGTCCCGGTTGCCGTACAAAAGGCGATGGATGAGGCGCGGCGCAATATGGCCAAGGTCAGTTTGAAGAACGGCACCTTGCACCACACTGTGATCGGAAAGCATGGAGCGGCTAAAGTATTGATGCAGCCCGCATCCGAGGGTACGGGTATTATCGCCGGAGGCGCCATGCGCGCCGTATTTGAGGCGGTTGGTGTGCGTGATGTGCTGGCAAAGTGTATTGGTTCGAGCAACCCTTACAATGTAGTGAGAGCCACGCTGAACGGCCTGAGGGCGATGAACTCGCCTTCCGAAATTGCGGCCAAGCGCGGCAAGAATGTAGAAGAGATTTTGGGGTAAGTCATGACAAAAGCCAAAACACAAGCGAAGACAATAAGGGTCACACAGATCAAAAGCCTGATCGGCACCAAGCAATCACACCGCGATACCATACGCGGTCTGGGTTTGCGCCGCATCAACCACACCGTGCAGCTGGAAGACACTCCCTGCGTGCGCGGCATGATCAACAAAGTGTTTTACATGGTTAAGTGCGAGGCATAACAGATGCAACTCAATAAAATTAAACCTGCACAAGGTGCCAAGCACGCCAAGCGTCGCGTTGGCCGTGGTATCGGTTCCGGTTTGGGCAAGACCGCCGGTCGTGGTCACAAGGGGCAGAAATCCCGCGCAGGCGGCTTTCACAAGGTAGGTTTTGAAGGCGGCCAAATGCCGCTGCAGCGCCGTTTGCCCAAGCGTGGTTTTATTTCGCTGACGCGTTACGACACAGCACAGGTGCGTCTGTCTGATCTGCAGAAGCTGCCGGTCGATAACATAGATATACTGGCGCTCAAGCAGGCTGGCGTCGTGCATGCAAATGCGCTGACTGTAAAGGTAATATTGTGCGGTGAGATCACGCGTGCAGTGAAGTTGCAGGGACTGTTGGCAACCAAGGGTGCACGTACAGCGATAGAAGCCGCTGGCGGTAGCATCGCCGAATAGGTCAGCACGTGAGTACAGTTGCCAAAGGCGTAAGCAAGGGTAAGTATGGCGATTTGAGCACCCGTCTGTGGTTTTTGCTTGGGGCACTGGTAGTGTTCCGCATTGGAACTTATATTCCGGTGCCAGGCATAGACCCGTCGGTTCTGGCAGACCTGTTCAAGTCGCAGAAAAGCGGTATTCTGGGCATGTTCAACATGTTTTCCGGCGGCGCGCTGTCCCGTTTCAGTATTTTTGCGCTGGGCATCATGCCGTACATCTCGGCATCCATCATTATGCAACTGGGCGCGATAGCTGTACCTCATCTTGAACAGTTGAAAAAGGAAGGCGAAGCCGGTCGCCGCAAGATCACCCAGTACACCCGCTACGGTACTTTGGTTCTGGCGACGTTTCAGGCATTTGGAATTTCTGTGGCCTTGCAAGCGCAACCCGGTCTGGTTCCAAATCCAGGCGGGCTGTTCCAGATGACCACAGTTATTACTTTGCTGACTGGGACGATGTTCCTGATGTGGTTGGGCGAGCAGATCACCGAACGCGGCCTTGGCAACGGGATTTCACTGATAATATTTGCCGGTATCGCTGCCGGGCTGCCCCGTGCGATTGGAAGCACACTGGAATTGGTGCGTACCGGGGCGTTCTCGATACCGCTGGTTCTGCTGCTGTTCTTTGGAGCCATAGCAGTGACGGCATTGGTCGTGTTTGTTGAGCGTGGCCAGCGCAAGATATTGGTGAATTATGCCAAGCGTCAGGTCGGCAACAAGGTTTATGGAGGGCAGAGTTCGCATTTGCCGCTGAAGTTGAATATGGCCGGCGTGATTCCGCCAATCTTCGCTTCAAGCATAATACTTTTTCCTGCCACGCTGGCCGGATGGTTTGGAAGCGGGCAAGGCATGACCTGGCTTAAGGACATTAGCGACAAGTTGTCGCCCGGGCAGCCGATTTATGTGTTGTTTTATGCCGCGGCTATCGTGTTTTTCTGTTTTTTCTACACGGCGCTGGTGTTCAGCCCTAAAGAAACAGCCGAAAACCTGAAAAAGAGCGGTGCATTTTTGCCCGGTATACGGCCAGGTGAACAAACTGCGCTGTACGTTGAAAAGATCATGATGCGTTTGACCATGGTTGGTGCAGTATATATTTCCCTGGTCTGTCTGCTGCCGGAGTTTCTGGTGGTCAAGTGGAATGTGCCATTTTATTTTGGTGGAACTTCTTTGTTGATTCTGGTGGTCGTGACCATGGACTTCATGGCGCAGGTTCAGTCATATTTGATGACACACCAGTACGAGGGCCTGCTTAAGAAAGCCAACTTCAAAGGCGGGTTGACGCGCTAATGTCTAAAGAAGATGTGATTCAAATGCTGGGGGAAGTGGAAGAGTCGCTGCCCAATGCAACTTTTAGAATAAAACTGGAAAATGGCCATGTGGTATTGGGTCATATCTCGGGAAAGATGCGTATGCACTACATACGCATTCTACCTGGAGACAAGGTGACGGTTGAGTTGACACCGTA
>LSLI01000096.1 GCA_001577345.1 Candidatus Gallionella acididurans | reverse complement strand
CGGCCGCACTCAAGGCACATATGCTGAAGGTGAAAACCCTGCATGAAGAAGATATGGCACTGGGATATGGCGAGGTATATCTGCCTTTTGCACTGGACAAGAAATATCCGAATGCCAGCCGCGAGTGGGGCTGGCAATATGTGTTCCCCTCGAAAAATTTATCAGTTGACCCGCGTTCCGGCAAGACGCGCCGCCATCATGTGGACGAGAAGGGCGTGCAGCGCGCGGTGAAGCAGGCGGTGCGCGATGCGGGATTGGTCAAACCGGCCACGCCGCATACCTTGCGCCATTCATTTGCCACGCACCTGTTGCAGGCCGGTTACGATATCAGGACAGTGCAGGAGCTGCTCGGTCATTCGGACGTTTCCACGACGATGATTTACACTCACGTACTGAACAAGGGCGGCAGGGGTGTGGTCAGCCCGCTGGATCGGTAGGCAGGCATCTGGCGTGCTATGTATTACACATGAGCCAGTAATTTAGGTGGCATTGGTATGATTGGAATTTTATCGTTTGCATGTGCGGAATGGGAGCGTGGTTTTTTGTGGAGTGCGCATAACCAATCACTTGGCAACCGTCTTCTGGTTGCTTAGTGGGATGGCTAGTCGTTCCACCAGTAGTCGCATCAGCCATGTCTGCGCTCTAAAAATGCGGCGGCACGTCGCCGCACTCTAAAATGGAATCAGGAGTGACTATGGGTTTGGGACCGGTGATGCTGGATGTGCAGGGAACGCAACTGACTGCGGAGGATGAAGCTCGGCTGAATCATCCGCTGGTCGGAGGGGTGATCCTGTTCACCCGCAATTACGAATCGCCCGGCCAGCTTGCCGGACTCAGTGCCTCGATCCATGCGCTGCGCAACCCGCCGCTGCTGATCGCAGTGGATCACGAAGGCGGCAGGGTACAGCGCTTCCGCGAAGGTTTTGCGAAAATTCCCGCGATGCGCGAGCTTGGCAGGATATGGGACGCGCATTCGCAGCGCGCGCGCCATCTGGCGCAGCAGGCCGGTTATGTGCTGGCGGCGGAATTGCGCGCCTGTGGTGTGGACTTCAGCTTTACCCCGGTGCTGGACGTCGATCACGGTCAAAGCAGCGTGATCGGCGACCGCGCATTCCACAGCGATCCGCAGGCGATTGCCGAGCTGGCGCACAGCCTGTTGCTCGGACTCAGGCAGGGAGGCATGCACACGGTGGGCAAGCATTTCCCCGGCCATGGATTCGTGCGCGCCGATTCGCACCTGGATATTCCGGTGGACGAGCGCGAGTTCGTCGATATCGAGCTGTGCGATCTGGTCCCGTTCCGCCAGATGATGAACTACGGCCTCACCGCCGTGATGCCCGCCCACGTCATCTATCCGAAAGTGGACAGCCGACCGGCCGGATTTTCACCGGTGTGGCTGAAAAACATTCTGCGCGGAAAACTGGGTTTCGAGGGCTGCATCTTCAGCGACGACCTGAGCATGGAGGGCGCCACTGTCGCGGGCGGCATCGTGCAGCGCGCCGAGGCCGCGTTGCATGCGGGCTGCGACATGGTGCTGGTGTGCAACAAGCCGGAATCGGCGGATGAACTGTTGCGCGGCCTGGTTTGGGAGATGCCCGCCGCAAGCCGCGCCCGTCTGGCCCAGATGCGCGGCAAGGCGCATCCGGAATCGCTGGCCAAGTTGCATGAGCAACAGCAATTTCACAAGGCGCTGGAAGAAGTCGCCGCGATCGGCATGAGCAACGCGGAATTGCCGCTGGCCTAGTTTGCCGTGAGATAATCATCGCCGTTTTCTGGATATTTGTTATGGTTCTCCTATGAGTGAATTACAAGCAGCCCTGCTGGCCATCGGATTCGGCGTGATCGTCGCGGTGTACGTCTTCGGCTGGTGGCAGCAAAGGCGTTATCGGCGCAAGTTCGGCGAGGCATTCAAGCCGGGCTATGCGGATGCGTTGTATCAGGCCCACGCGGGTGCGTTGAATCAGGAAAGTGGTGCCACGTCCTCGGACGTGGCGCCCGGCGCTGAAAGCCACATTGCCGGATTATCAGACACCGTGCCGTCAATACCCGGCTTGCTGGACGACTCCTGCTCGCTGTTGAATGCGCGCAGCGATTTCATCATTGAATTGCGCCTGGCAGAACCCAGCCACGCCGCCGTGCTGGACGGCCTGTGGCAGCGCAAGTTCGATTTTCGCAAACCGGTGCAGGTGTGCGGTTTGACGCTGGCGGAAAAAAAATGGGAACGCGTCATCGCCGAAAGCCAGGTTCTCTATGGGCGTTTCCGAATCGCGCTGCAACTGGCGGACAGAAGCGGCGCGATCAGCGAGGCAAAGCTGGCGGATTTCCGGGATCTGGTGCTGGGTGTGGCCAGACTGATCAAGGCGGATACCACCGTTCCGGACATCCGCGAAACATACCATCACGCTGTCGAACTGGACGCGTTCTGCGCCGAGGTGGACCAGATGGTCGGGGTCAACCTGGTCCCCCCGGGGGAACGTGCACTGGCAGGAGGCAAAGTCGCGCAAGCCGTGGCACTGCTGGGCATGACGCTGGAAGCGGATGGCGCGTTTCATTTGCCGGACGCGCAGGGTCACAGCCTGTTCAGCCTGATCAACCAGGATAGCCAGCCGTTCCAGCATCTCACGCTGCAAACCGTCCATACCCCGGGCATCACGCTGTTGCTGGATGTGCCGCGGGTGGAGAATCCCGTCAGCCTGTTCGACCGGATGATGGAAGCCGCCCGCATTTTGTCCGCGGAATTGCAGGTCAATCTGGTTGACGACCACCGCGTGGCACTCAGCGATACCGGCCTGGCGCTTATCCGCACGCGGATCACCGAGGTTGAAAAGAAAATGCATGCCCGGGGTATCGAACCGGGCGGCAGGCAAGCGCGCAGATTGTTTTCCTGATGGCGAACCAGGAAATAACCCGCCGCGTTCATAAGTTGCGCGAGGAGATCAGGTTTAACGATCATCGCTATTACGTGATGGATGCACCAGTCATTCCAGATGCGGAATATGACAAGCTGTTCCGCGAATTGCAGGCACTCGAGGCACAACATCCCGATCTCGTAACACCCGATTCACCGACACAGCGCGTCGGCGGCAAAGTGCTCGACGGCTTTGCGCCGGTGCGCCACGCAGTGGCGATGCTGTCGATACGAACAGAGACCGACATCAGCGACGGAGGCGCAATCGCTTTCGATGCGCGCGTGCGCAAGGAGCTGGGTCTGAAAGACTCCGATGCGCCGGTCGAATACGCATGCGAACTGAAGTTCGATGGTTTGGCAATCAATCTGCGCTATGAGCGCGGTGTACTGGTCCAGGCCGCGACGCGCGGCGACGGCGAGACCGGCGAAGACGTGACCCAGAATGTCAGGCACGCCATCCACCAGATCCCATTGTCATTTGAAGAAAGTTACCCGAGTGTTGTCGAAGTGCGTGGCGAGGTCTACATGACCCGCCCGGACTTCGAATGCTACAACGAAAGGCAGCGTGAACACGGCCTGCCGACGCTGGTCAATCCGCGCAACGGCGCGGCGGGCAGCATACGCCAGCTCGATCCGGCGCTGGCGGCGCGCCGCCCGCTGTCGTTCTTCGCCTATGGGCTTGGAGAGGTGCAGGGTGATTGGAAGCCGGAGACGCACAAGGAGATACTGGACCAGTTGGATGCATGGGGATTTCCTGTAAACGGGGAGCGCAGGCTCAAGTACGGCGCGCAGGAACTGGTCGAATTTCACCGGCGCATCGCGGCAAAGCGCGACAGCCTGCCGTTCGATATCGACGGCGTGGTGTACAAGGTCAACAGCCTTGCGTTGCAGGCACAACTTGGTTTCGTTTCGCGCGAGCCGCGCTGGGCGGTGGCGCACAAGTTTCCTGCGGAAGAGCAGATCACCGTGGTGCGCGACATCGATATTCAGGTCGGGCGCACCGGCAAGCTCACGCCGGTGGCAAAACTCGAACCGGTGTTCGTCGGCGGCACCACGGTTTCCAACGCCACGCTGCACAACGAGGACGAGACGCGGCGCAAGGATGTGCGCATCGGTGACACGGTGATCGTGCGCCGTGCGGGCGACGTGATCCCGGAAGTGGTGGGTGTGGTGCTGGAGAAACGTCCCGCAGAAGTTGGTGCGCCGTTCGACCTGTTCAAGCTGCTGCACGGTCATTGCCCTGTGTGCGGCAGCGCGATCGTGCGCGAAGAGGGCGGGGCGAACTGGCGATGCACCGGCGGCCTGTTCTGTCCGGCCCAGCGCAGGCAGGTCCTGCTGCACTTCGCCGGCCGCCGCGCGCTGGACATCGAGGGCTTGGGCGACAAGTTGGTGGAGCAACTGGTCGACCAGCAACTCGTCCATACGCCTGCCGACATTTACAAACTGGACCTGGCGACGCTCGCCAATCTTGATCGCATGGGCGAGAAGTCCGCGCAGAATCTGCTGGCCGCGATAGCGCACAGCAGGCAGACCACGCTGGCACGCTTCATCTACGCGCTGGGCATACGCAATGTCGGCGAGGCGACCGCGAAGGACCTGGCGCGTCATTTCGGCAAGCTGAAAAATCTGCTGCGTGCGGATGAAGGCCAGTTGCAACAGGTGGCCGATGTGGGGCCGGTGGTGGCGCAAAGCATCGTCGCGTTCTTCGCTGAACAGCATAACGTCGATGTGATACAGGCTTTGCTCGATAGCGGCGTGGCGCCCAGGGAAAGCGAAGGCGAGCCGGAGCAATACCTGCCCTTGGCTGGCAAGACTTTTGTGCTTACTGGTACACTCGGCATCGCCCGCGAGGAGGCGAAGGAAAAACTCGAAGTGCTGGGTGCGAAAGTTGCGGGCAGCGTGTCGAAAAAAACCAATTACGTGGTGGCCGGTGCCGAAGCCGGCAGCAAGCTGGACAAGGCGCGCGAGCTGGGCGTTGCGGTGCTGGATGAACAGCAATTTTTGGCATTATTGGAGAGCATATGAAAAGAATCACCAAGGCAGTGTTTCCGGTCGCCGGCATGGGCAGCCGCTTCCTGCCCGCGACCAAGGTCAGCCCGAAGGAGATGATGCCCATCGTGGACAAGCCGCTGATCCAGTATGCGGTGGAAGAGGCGGTGGCGGCGGGCATCACCGACATGGTTTTCATCACCGGGCGCAACAAGCGCTCGATCGAGGACCATTTCGACAAGGCCTACGAGCTGGAAGCCGAGCTGGCGATGCGCGGCAAGGATGAGTTGTTGCGCATCGTGCGCGAAGTCACGCCCTCGCACATCAACTGCATCTATATCCGCCAGGTCGAGCCGCTGGGCCTGGGGCACGCGGTGCTGTGCGCAAAACCGGTGGTGCAGGACGAACCGTTCGCGGTGCTGCTGGCGGACGACCTGATCGACGGCGATCCGCCGATCATCAAACAGATGGTCGAGGTGTTCAAGCAGCACCAGTGCTCGGTACTGGGCGTGCAGAATGTGCCACGCGAACAGACCCGCCAGTACGGCATCGTCAGCAGCGTGCCGTTATCCGATGTGCTGGAGCAGGTGAACGGCATCGTGGAAAAGCCCAGACCCGAGGATGCACCGACCACGCTGGGCGTGGTGGGCCGCTATATCCTGACGCCGCGCATCTTCGATCACCTGGAAAAAGTGCAGGCCGGAGCGGGCGGGGAGATTCAATTGACCGACGGCATCGCCGCATTGATGCGGGAAGAAAAGATGCTCGCCTATCGCTTCAGCGGCACACGCTACGACTGCGGCTCCAAGCTGGGCTATCTGAAGGCGACCGTGGCGCTGGGACTCAAGCATCCCGAGGTGTGCGGGGAGTTTGCCGCCTATCTGCACGGCCTGAAATAAACCATGGGGATATCCATCCAGCACGCGCGCGACATCCTGCAACAGGCTGAATTGCTGTATTCCGCCGAACAGGTGCAGGCGGCGCTGCATGATGTCGCGCGCCAGATCAATGCGAAACTTGCGGACAGCCATCCGCTGGTGTTGTCGGTGATGGGCGGGGCGGTGGTGTTCAGCGGGCAACTGTTGCCGCTGCTCGATTTTCCACTGGACTTCGATTACGTGCATGTGTCGCGCTACGGCGATGCGCGGCACGGCGGCGCGATGCAATGGAAAGTCGAGCCGCACGAGAATGTGCGCGGCCGGGTGGTATTGCTGCTGGACGATATCCTCGACGAGGGGCACACCCTGTTTGCATTGCACCAGCGGGTTTTGAAACTGGGCGCGGCCAGATGCTACAGCGCGGTGTTTGCCGACAAGCAGCATGGCCGTATAAAACCGATACACGCGGATTTTGTCGGCATGGAATTGCCGAACCGGTTCGTGTTCGGCTACGGAATGGATATTGAAGGCGCGTGGCGCAATCTGCCCGCCATTTACGCAGTCAAGGAGTAACCGTGAAAACCTCAATAAATCTACTGCGCGATTCGATAGTTGCGTTGCGCGGTGCTCATTCCTCGCCTATCTACGAGATATGTCTCGGTCATTGCGCTCCGTGCGCCTTGCTCTCGAATCGCTCGCTACGCTTTCTGGAGGTTTTCTAATGCTGGCAATCATCGGCGGCCGCGGCCTGACCCAATTGACGAACCTTCAGATTACCCACCAGCAGGTGATGCGCACACCCTATGGCGAGCCGTCGGGCGCTTTCCTGTTCGGGATGCTGAACCAGCATGAAGTGATCTTCCTGGCGCGCCACGGTTACGGGCACACCATTCCGCCGCATCTGGTGAACTATCGCGCCAACCTCTGGGCATTGCGCGAGCAGGGAGCCAATAAAATAATTTCGGTGGCGACCGTGGGCGGCATTCGCGCCGATCTCAAGCCCGGCGTGATCGTCGTGCCCGACCAGATCATGGATTACACCCATGGTCGCGACGCGACCTTTTTCGAGCGGCGCGACAAGCCGTTCAGCAATGCCGATTTCACTTTTCCGTATAGTGTTGCGCTGCGCAAGCAGATTTTGCGCAGCGCGCAAACCGCACAACAGCCCTGCGCAAACGGCGGCGTGTATGCCGCCACGCAGGGCCCGCGCCTGGACAGCATCGCCGAAATCAACCGTTATGAGCGCGACGGGGCAGACATGGTGGGTATGACCGGCATGCCGGAAACCGCCCTGGCCAAGGAACTGGAACTCGATTATGCGATCATCGCGGTGGTGGCGAATTACGCGGCGGGACGCGGCGACAGCTCGGAAGGCATCAACATGGAGAGCGTCAATGCCATCGCCGGCGCGGCGATGGCGCGGGTGCGCAACATCCTCGAATGCGTGGTGAACCATGACGATTAGAACGGTATTGCGCATGGGCGACGAGAGGCTGTTGCAGCGGGCGGCGCCGGTCGGTGAATTCGATACACCTGAATTGCACGGGCTGCTGGCCGATATGCGCGACACCATGCAGTCCCTGAACGGCGCCGGTCTGGCCGCGCCGCAGATCGGCGTAGCGCTGCGCGTGGTTATTTTCGGCGTGCAGCACAATTCACGGTATCCGGATGCCGAGAGCGTGCCGGAAACGGTGCTGATCAATCCGCTCATCACCCCGCTGGGCGGCGGGATCGAGGAGGACTGGGAAGGCTGTTTGAGCGTGCCCGGACTGCGCGGCCTGGTGCCGCGCCATGCGCTTATCCGTTATCAGGGCAGGGATGAATACGGCGCACTGATAGACCGTACCGTGGACGGCTTCCATGCGCGCGTGGTGCAGCACGAATGCGATCATCTCGACGGGATACTGTATCCGATGCGTATTCTGGACATGACGAAATTCGGGTACACCGAAGAACTGTTTCCGGGGCGGGAAATGCAGGATGAATAGCCCTTGCCTGAACTATTGAGATTTTCATATTTGATGACAGTGACAAATCTTTCTGAATGCAGTCAGGGGAAATTAAAAAACTGGCACGTCAATCCCGCGAATTCGGGGAATCCGGAATGCCTCGTCATTGCAACAAGGCTTCAGCTGCGAGCGAAGCGCAGCAGAGGCGTAGCCGACGCGGCAATCCAGTAATGCCCTGTCATTGCGAGGAGGTGAAGCCGACGCGGCAATCCAGATGGTTTAAAAAATGCATCCTGGTCTTGCTGGATTGCTTCACTTCGTTCGCAATGACGGCAAGGGCGTCGTGAATTATGGAAGTATCACCAGCAAAAATATTTCCAAAAATATTTCAGGTGATACCTGAAATATTTTTGCCCTGATGCCAGCGCGTGTTGCTGGCAAACCATTCCACCAGGTCGTCGAACGGCAACGGGCGACCGATATGAAAGCCCTGCCCCAGATCGCAGTTGTTCGCGGCGAGAAAGGCAAGTTGTTCGGCGGTCTCGATGCCTTCCGCGACGACGGGGATATTCAGGCTGTGTCCCATCGCGATGATTGCAGTGATCAGCGCCGCATCTCCGGAATCACTGGTCAGGTCGCGGACGAAGGATTGGTCGATCTTGAGTGTGCTGATCGGGTAGCGTTTCAGATAGCTCAGGCTCGAATAACCGGTGCCGAAATCGTCGATGGCGATGGTCACGCCGAGTTCATGGAGCTCGAACAGGGTAGAAACAACGCCGCTGCGCTCGTCCATCAGCGTGCCTTCGGTGATCTCCAGTTCCAGATACCGGGCTTCGAGACTTGTCCGGCCGAGCACATCCCGGATCGTGTTGACCAGATCATCGTTCAAGAATTGCCGCGGCGAGATATTGACCGCGATCTTGAGCGGCGCACCGAGCAGTTTCTGCATCCTGACCGCGTCACGGCAGGCGGTCTCCAGCAGCCATTTTCCTATCGGTACGATCAGGCCGGTTTCTTCCGCCAGGGGAATGAAATCGGCGGGCGATACAAACTGGCCATCCGCTCTGCGCATGCGCAATAACGCTTCGGCTCCGGTAATGATATTGGTCTTCAGATCCACCTTGGGCTGATAGAACAGCGAGAAACCTCCGTTGTCGAGGGCGAGATGCAACTCTCTTTCCAGGCCCAACCGGTCGGCACCGCCGCTGTCCATCTCGCGTAGAAACATCTTGTACCCGTTGCGCCCGTGTTCCTTGACCCAGTACATCGCCACATCGGCGCAGCGCAACAGCTCGTGTATGTTCTGGCCGTCGCGGGGGCAGATGCTGATGCCGATACTCGAGCTGATGTGCACTTCCTGGACTTCCACGTTGATCGGCAGATGCAGTACCTGCAATATGCGTTCCATCACGATAATTGTGCCCGCTTCATCGGTTTCGGGCAGCAGCAGGACGAATTCGTCGCCTCCCATGCGCGCCAGCGTATCGGTGGGCCGCAAACAGGATTTGACCCGGTTCACGAATTCCTTGAGCAGGCGGTCGCCGATGTGATGGCCCATCGTGTCGTTGACATGCTTGAACCGGTCGATGTCCATCATGGCCAGCGCAATCGAGGAGTTGCTCCTGCGCTGCTGTTCGATCGCCACCAGCACCCGGTCATCGAGCAGCGCGCGGTTGGGCAATCCGGTCAGCACATCGTGCAGCGCGATGTGGCGGATGTATTCCTCGGCGCGCTTGCGTTCCGAGATGTCATAGGCGATGCCGAGATAACCGTTGATGTTGTTGTTTTCGTCGCGCAACGCAGTTACCGAAAGCAGCACCGGAAAGCGCGAGCCATCCTTGCGCACGTAGGTCCACTCGCGCTCATCCTGGAGGCCCGATTTGGCCTTGGCCACGAATACCTCGAAACCGGGAGCCACCGGATGGCCGAGCTCATGGCTCAGCGCCTCGGCGCGGTTCCCGACTTCTTCGGTGTCGTGGATTATATCCGGCGTGGCCTTGCCTATCATCTCGTCCGCGCGGTACCAGAGCATGCGCTCGGCAGCCTTGTTGAAAGTCAGGATGGTGCCGTTGACGTCGGTGGAGATGATCGAGTACGCGGCGCTTTCGACGATCGCGGTGCGCAGCCGGTTAGAGTCTTCCAGCTGCTGGAGCAGGGCTTTTTCCCAGGTGACATTGCGGTAAGTGACGGCCAGGCCTCGCGGCATCGGCACTGCCTGGCGCAGATACCAAGACCTGGTGCCATGGTTGTCGTTCAAGGTCAGTTCATCGACCTGCGTCTGCCCGGTCAGTGCGATCATCTTGAATTTGGCGAATGTCTCGCGGCGTTCTGGATAGGTCTCGAGATAGGATTTGCCGAGCGTGATGATCTCCGAACTGGGCGAAGACAGCCCGATTATCTTGCCGGCATGATGATTCAAATAGGCGCAGCGAAAATCGACGATATCGCCGGCCTGATCCTTGATGCTTTCATAGATCACGAACCCGTCCGGGCTGCTTTGCATCGCGGCATCAAAGCGGTTTCTTGCGGCGCTTTCCGCGGCGTGCGCCCTGGCAATGTCCAGGATGACCGGACGCACGCGCGAACGGATCAGCCAGATACCCAGCACGACCATGAATGTGATCAGGGGGATGCCGACCTGCAACGCGTCCCGGATAGGAGCATAGATCTCGTCAAGGTCCACGCGCAACACCAGGCCCAGGCCGGTGTTGGCCACGGGGCCATAAGCAGACAGCACATCGTGGCCGCGATAGTCGATCAGGGTAGCTATGCCGGTTTGATCGGCCAGTGCATAAGCCATCGGGAGAGGCTTTCCCTGATAATCGTCAGGAACCACGAAGTTGGAAGCCTGCTCGCGCTGCGGGAAACACAGCAGTTGCTTCTGATCCAGGCCGGCGCACATCGTCATTGAGCCAGTTTTTCCCCAATGATTTGCTTCGTCGAAATACTTGTTCAGATGGGGGAGTGATTGTTCGAAAACCAGAAATTCTTGATGGATTCTGCGGGCCGTGCTGCCCAGGGGAATTCGCACGCGCAGGATATAGCCGTTGTCCCAGACAAGCGCGACATCGGTTCCGCCTTTGCCGACTCGTGTACTGGCGACCGTACCGGCAAGCAGGTGGCCAGCCAACACCTTGCTTCGTCCGCCGCTTTCCACGCCGACCCCGGTAAAACCGTGTGCGAGCAGGAGTCCGGCAAGGTTGGCCACGTGGGCCATGGATGGATTATCGGCGTTGTTCAGCAAAACGGCCTGCGCAGCCTTGCTGAACTCTGGATCCAGACCGGCCACCAGCGCGCGCTGCATGCGGTGGTCAAGGTCGCTGTCGATATATTTCCGGCTAGCAGCCAGCAATTGCGACATGTTTGATGATGCCTCCTGTTTGATAGTCTGCTCTAGGTACGACATCCCGACCAGACCTGTGGTAATGGCTGTTGCGCTCAGTACCCACAGGGTCGAGCGATAGATCAGCGCAGCCTGTTGTTCGACTGTGCTTGCTTCATCAAGCAGCTTGCAGCGCAGCGCCTGGCACAACAGGCCCATGCCCAGCAGGGAGATTCCGATGGCAGTATGCAAGGCCATCGATTCCAGTCTTAACCAGGCA
>LSLI01000095.1 GCA_001577345.1 Candidatus Gallionella acididurans | reverse complement strand
AAATTATCAATTCTTCAAGGCACACAAGGGTTTCACGGCCTGCTTGTAAAGCGCGTGGGTGAATATCAGCAACTACCGGGCGGTATGTGCAACCAGTTGCTATTGTGAATGATACTCACAAGGTTTTTTTATCGCGTAAAAATTCCTCAATCTGGTCAATCGGCACCCCTGGACTGAACAGGAAACCCTGTATCTCGTCGCATTTAAGCAGGCGTAGCAGTTTCGCCTGTTCATCCGTTTCCACACCTTCCGCAACGACCCGCAAATTCAGGGAATGTGCCAGCGAAATGATGGCGGAGACAATACTCAGATCGTCGGCATTGCTGGTCATGTTGATGATGAATGCCCGGTCAATTATTAATGTATTAATCGGCAGCTTGGCGATATAGCTGAGCGAGGGGCGAGGATGGTTGCATCGGTGTGGGCGGGTATCTGCTCATGACTGTTCCTCCTCCGCTACCCCTGCCGACAGCTCTTCACGCATCCGCGTTTTCCATGTCTGAATCCAGCCGGGCAGATCTTCCGCAGGCATCGGTTTGGCGATGAAATAACCCTGCGCGAGAACACATCCCGATTTTCGCACAAAGTCCCAATCCGCCCGGTCTTCCACTCCTTCCGCCACCATCTCCATGCCGAGTTGCCTTGCCAGGCCGAGGCTGGAATCGAACAGCGCCCGCAGCGTATCGTTGGCCCAGGCGCCATGCACGAAACTCTGGTCTATCTTGAGTTCATCGAAGGGAATGTCGCGCAACTGGGCCAGCGAAGAATTACCGGTGCCGAAATCGTCAATTGATAATTTGAATCGCTTCATGCGCAGCCGGGTCAGGATTTCGAGCGCTGCGCGCGTGTCCTGCATCAACCGGCTTTCAGTTACCTCCAGCACCACGCTTTGCGGCGACACGCCCGCTGCGGCTGTCTGTGCGGCGACAAAATCCGCAAAATCCAGCGATGCCAGATTATCCATGGATACATTGACTGCCACCCGCAGCATCAGTCCTGCTTGCTCCCAACGCCTGATCTGGGCCAATGCACCGTCCAGCACCGCACGGGTCAGGTCGTCGATCAGGCCGTGCGCTTCCGCCACCCCGATGAACTGGTCTGGAAACACCATCCCATCCTGCGGATGCCGCCAGCGCACCAGAGATTCCGCGCCCACCACTTCACCCGTGACGACCGACAACTTGGGCTGATAGTAATTGACCAGTTCGCCGTTGACGATGGCGGCGCGCACCTCGTCTGCAGCATAAATTTTCTTCGCCGCCCGATGGTCGCCTTGCTTCGGTGCCGTCCACTTCTCCAGCAACGTTGCCAGCCCTTCCGGCGTGGCTGGCTTGTGCAGGTGGCCCAGCACCGGGATATTATGTGCCCTCACCAGCTTCTCGACAGACTGCCGCATGCGTTCATCTTCTCCGCTCACCAGAATGAGCGCGCCCGCATAATGGTGCTCGACCAGTCGGCGCGCGAACTCGACTCCATCCATCTCCGGCATGATGAGATCCAGTAAAATTATATCCGGGGTGCGGTTCGGATCATCTACCTGTTCCAGCGCGGCGCGCCCTCTTTCGAAAGTGCTGACCGAGGCGTAGCCGAGATACGCCAACATGCGTGCCAGCAGCTTGAGCATGAATGGCTCGTCGTCAAGCACCAAAATCCTGAATGCAGATTTGTCTATCATGAGTTCCCTCCTTAATATTTTCGTGACTTGGGAGCCACGCTTACAACGAACCCAGATATTTATCTACGGCGGACATCTCCGACTCGAAGCGGGACAGCAGCGCGGCCAATGCTTCTACACGCCCAGCCTTGCCGACCTGTTCCATTTCAGCGCACAACTCTCCCAACGCCAGCGCGCCCACTGAGCGTGCCGAGGACTTGAGCTTGTGCGCCGCCGCACCGACCGCCGCTGTATTGCCTTGCGCGTAAGCAGCGCGCAATTCTGTTGTGATTTTTTCCGTGCTGATGCGAAAGTCCTCCATGAATTCACGGATCACCGCCGGATCATCGCCCACCAACGCCTTGAGCATATTTACATCAACGGGCATGGGTGCCGGTGATTCATTGTAGGGGCGTGATTCATCACGCCCTTTCTTTGAGATTAAGGGCGCGATGAATCGAGCCCCTACCGGGCGATCCAGAACCATATCACCTACAGCTTCACCCGCAACCGGCATCCATTTGTCCAGCATGGCTTTCAGATCTGCCAGCCGCGCCGGCTTGCTCAGGTAGTCGTCCATGCCGGCGGCGCGGCAATGTTCGGCCTCGCTCTTGAGGGCGTTGGCGGTCAGGGCGATGATCGGGATGCGCTTCTTGCCGGTTTCAGCGGAGCGGATGGCTGCGGTCAGTTGATAGCCGTCCATGTTCGGCATGTGCAGGTCGCTGAGCAGCAGCGCGTAGTCGCCGCTCTGCCAGCGTTCCAGCGCCTCGCGGCCGTCGCGGACGACATCGGCCGCGTAACCGAGCAAACCGAGTTGGTGCAGGATTACTTTCTGGTTGGTTTCGTTGTCTTCGGCCACCAGGATCAGGCGGTCATGCTGGCGAGCCTCCTCGCGCGTTTGCTTTGTTATCGGCGCCTCGGTCTTGCCGGGCAAAGGCGTTTCTTCCTCCTGTGCCCGTCCTGCGGCGATGGCAACTGCCTTGAGGAAGTCCTGGCGATGCATGCTATCGCCGTCCAGAGTGACGATGTCCACCGCTTGGGTGCGCCCCTGACGGCGACGCCCGCGCCTGACGATGACAAAGTGGGGTTCCACGCCAGGCTGATGGTGCCCGTGCTCAACCTCTACGAAATGCGGGCCCAGATCGGGCCGGGTGTTGCAGGCAACGCGCAATTCCTCGACCGGTGGCGCATCGTACCCGGCGTCGATGATAAACAACCACAGGCCGGGCGGAAGCGTGCCTATCAGTTTGCGGGCAGCGTCCAGTCCCATCGCCCGCTCAACGAGCGCGCCGGCGCAGGTCAGATAGACTGCCAGATCGTCGCCCAACCCCTTGTTGCCGCCCAGCACCAGACAGGAAAGACCGCTCAGGTCGACAACCTTGCCGCCGTTATCCGTCTTGGCCGGCAGCGGCGTCAACCGCAGACGCACAGTGAAGGTGGAGCCCTTGCCCGGTTCGCTCCGCACCGTGATCTCGCCGCCCATCATATTCACCAGATGTCGGGAGATAGCCAGCCCCAGCCCGGTGCCGCCGAAGCGCCGGGTGGTGGTGGCATCTGCCTGGGTGAAGGAGGTGAATAGCCGCGCCTGGGTCTCTTCATCCATGCCGATGCCGTTGTCGGCCACCTGAAACTCCACCAGGATTTGTTTAACATCGCGAAGCGATTCGTTCGCCCCCTCTCCCTTCGGGGGAGGGGTGGGGTGGGGGAAACGGCCCTGCCCGTCCGGTGTGCTTTCAGCCCGCACCGCCCGCACCGACACTTGGCCCAGCCGCTGCTGTCCGCTGGAAAACTTGATGGCGTTGTTAGCGATGTTGAGCAACACCTGACGCAAGCGCAGCGCATCGCCCAAGACTTCTTCGGGAATCGCAGGATCGATGAACAGCGTCAGTTCCACCCCTTTTCTTACGGCCAGTTGGGCCAGCAGGTCGCAGGCCTTCTCCACCACATCCGCTACAGGCATTGGCCGGCTCTCGATCTCCAGTTTGCCCGCCTCAATCTTGGAGAAGTCGAGTATGTCGTCGATGATGTCCAGCAGGGAAAACGCCGATTCGCGGATGAGATCGACCATCTCCACCTGGTAGCCCCGAAGGCTGGTCTGGTGCAGCACTTCGACCATGCCGATCACGCCGTTCATGGGTGTGCGGATCTCGTGGCTCATGGCAGCGAGAAAGCTTGATTTCGCCTGGTTGGCATCATCGGCCTCGCGCCGGGCCTGCTCCAGATCGGCGGTGCGCGCCATCACTTTGTTTTCCAGCTCTTCGTTGAGTTGGCGCAGTGCATCTTCCGCCCGCTTTTGGTCTTCGATCACACCCAGCATTGCCAAGCGCGATTGGTTGGCAACCTTGAGTATTTCCGCATTCTCGCTCTGCTTGAACGTGGTGATGTCCTTGATCACACCGTCGTAGGACAGGAGTTTCCCGGAGGCGTCTCTGAACAGGATGGCCGTATCGCTTATCCAGCGAAGCTCTCCGTTTTTTCGGGTGAGGCGATATTCAATGGGCGGAACATCCATCTCTGCCAGAATCAGTACCACCTGCTTCATGACCCGTTCGCGATCTTCCTGCACGACTATCTGAATCCAGAGATCGGGATTGGCAGCAAACTCTTCCGCCGTGTATCCCGTCACCGTCACGCACGCCGAGCTTTGCGTGGTCTCCACGGCGCGGCCGTTTTCGATGCGCACCTTATACTGAAAATCCGTGAGTCCCTCGGTGATGCGCCGGTAGCGTGCCTCGCTTTCCTGCAGCGCCTGCTCCATCTGTTTACGCTCGGTGATGTCGCGAATCACCCCAAGGATGGTGATCGTGCCGCCATGATTGATCAAGTTGGCCACGATCTCCGCCTCCAGATAACCGCCGGCCTTCATCAAGATGTTCACCTGAAAGACAGGCAGCGACTTTCCGGCTTGCGCCTGCATGAACAACTCCTGCATGCGAGGCAAGTCGTCAGGGTGCACGATGAGCGGGAAGGGACGGTTTGTCAATTCGCCTGGAGACCACCCCAGCATCCGCTCACAGGATGGGCTGATGGAAGAAAATGTCCCGTCGGCCTCGATGGTGTAGATGATGTCGTCAATATGCTCGAAAACGCTGCGGAGGCGTTCCTCACTTTCGAGCAAAGAGTTCTCGATAATGCGTATGCGGATAATGATCGGCCAGGTTAGGCCGACGCCGAGGGCAACGAACAGCAGCGCGATGATGTAGGTGAGGTTGCGGGAAACATCGTTGGCCCAGCGGGAGGCTTCTGCCAGGGTAGAGGAAAACAAGTCTTCCTCCGCCGTCACCTGCCGGTTAATGTCCTCCATCCTGTTTAAATATGAACGGATAAGCTCAGGGTTGTCGCGCCCGGAGGCGATCTCATCATGCAATGCCTCGGCCACCCCGTTCAATTCTGCAATCATGCGGTCGCCCGCAGTCCAATGCTCGATCACCCGGGACATATACCCGATGTGCTGGAAGCGACGAAAAAACCGGACTGCGGATTCGAGATCATCAGGATGGTTGCGCCCCTGAACTAAGCCTGCCTGCGCGACGGCTATATCCGGATTTTCCTTTTGCAGTTCGATGCGCGCTCTCCGGTCGCCCAACGGCACCTGGATCAGACGCAGGTAAGCCTGATAGTCAGCCTCGTCGCGAGAAACGGCGTAATGTTCCAGGCTGCGGGTGGCATCCTTCTGCGCCCTGGCCCAAAGCCCTTCGCCGCCCACATAGGTGCGGATGGCGTTCAACGCATCCATCTGAACCTGAAAGAGCAAGACCAGGCAAAAGATAAGCGCGACGAACAGCGCAATGATCAGGTACACCCTGCTGACCGTGGTGCTGCGCGATGCCGTTCCCGGAGGGATGTTCAATAGCGCCGATAATTTCCAATTTTTCATATTATTGAGGATTACATAAATGAAGAGGGTCTCGCATCAAGTAGGTCGGGCTACGCCCGACGCGGCGGGCAAAGTCCGCCCTTGTATGATCGCTTAATCGTCATGAATTTTGTAAAGCTCGATAGTCATCCGCACTCCGCAATCATCATTCCGTATTTTATTCATTCCCCTCTGCACTGGAGTAACGCGGTGGCTGTCCGGCCTGACCCAGCAGTTCGTTCACCTCGCGCTTGAGCTCAATGGTACGCATCTCCCGTCCCAACGTGGCATCGTGCCAGCGGCGCAGTTCCTCGACCTGTTCGGCAAGTTTGGATTCCGCCAGGTTGCGCAGGGCTTCAAGGCGAAAAGTTTCCAGCGCGTAGCTGATGTCACCGGACATCTCTACCAGCAGCTTCATCTCTTCGTCATCGAAAACGCCTGTTTCCGCCGCGTAGAGCACGAACACGCCGAACGGATTGCTCTCCAGCATGAGGGGAAGCACTACCACTGAACGATAACCACGCTTCAACGCCTCGCTGCGAAAGGCGGCCATGCGCTCGTCGCTGGCGATGTCGTTGCAGATCACCGGCTTCGCCTCGGTCAGTGCCTGTGCGGTTAACGCACAATTTCCCGGCATATCCCCGCGTGAGGTCAAATTGATTTGCGCCAGATAACCGTCGTCGCGGCCTGCCTGGGCGACCGGCGTTACCTGCTGGCTGTCTGCATCAAGCTTGCCGATCCATGCGAAAATGAATCTGCCTTGCTCCACTGCGATGCGGCAGGCTTCCCTGAAGAGTTCCGCCTCCTCACGGACGCGCACGATCGTGGTATTGATGCCGCTGAGCACAGCGTAAATCCGGTTAAGGCGAATGACTCCAACCTCCGCGCGCTTGCGCTCTTCTATTTCTGCCGCGAGGTTGGCGGTTCGCTCCTCGACCAACTGCCCGAGATGTTCGTACAGTCTGGCGCGCTCCAGCGCCACCGCTACCTGATTGCCGACGCCGTATAACAACTTCAACTCCGCTTCGTCGAACAGACCATGCTCCGTTCCGATCAGGTTCATGATTCCGATGGCCCGGTCGTCGGCCCACAACGGCACACTGGCATGGCAGCACAAGCCGTGCGTGACGCCCTTGGCTGCTTTCAACCGCTCGCATTCCATGGTATTGGTGACGTGATCCAGATCTCCCGCAAGAAAGCGGCGTCGGCAATCGCACAAACCGTCCATAGCACCTTCGCGCAGCAATGCCGGGGGCAGATTGCGCGCGGCGATGAGCCGGAAGCCGGAATCTTTTTCCCACAGGGATATCCAGCCGGCCTGGATTTTGGGCAACTCCAGGGCCCGTTCCAGCGTCGTTTCCGCCACCTCGCGTTCGGTCATCGCATGATTAAGACCCGCCGCAATGTTGTGCAACCCATTCAGCACCAGATTGGAATGTTCCAATTCCGTTTCGCGCAGTTTGAGCTCGGTGTTGATATGAACTGCCTGTTCATAAGTTGAAATCAACAGATCCAGAATTTGTTGCCGCTCCGAGTTGATAAAGTATTTCTGGCCGCCGAGATTGATTTGTACTCCCACCTGCATCTTGTATTCCTTGCGCATATCAAGGTTCATCAACAGGTAATTGATGCGCAACAGGAGATAGCGCTCGTCATAGGGTTTGCGGATGAAATTGTCCGCACCGCACTCCAGCCCGCGAATCACGTCCTGCGGATCAGAAAGCGTGGTGACCAGGATGACCGGGGTATCCTTCAGCTTTTCGTCGGATTTGATCGCCTTGCACAGTTCATAACCATCCATCTCGGGCATCACGATGTCGCTGATGATCAGAGTAGGTTTTTGCGCCTGGGCGGCTTCCAGTGCCAGCCTGCCGTTGGCCGCAACAGTCACCCGGTAACCGTTCTGCTCGAGCAGGAAACTGAGCAGATCGGCCTGGGTGCGACTGTCCTCGGCGACGAGAATGTCGAGGCTACTGTTGTTCTTTTTGGATTTCATCGCTGATTCTCCTTCTTGTCTTTGTTGTTTGCCCAACACACCGGGCTGTTATTCCATTTCGCAATGAATTGCGCTCCTACAAGTCGGGTTGAAACCCGACCTACATTCCAGATTTGCCATTTGCCAAACCCGTCAGCACTCCGGCAATCTTGTCCGGTGCCAGAATAAACGTCGCCGCATCAAGCTTGATTGCCTCGCCCGGCATACCGTGTACCACCGAGCTATCCTTGTCCTGGGCAAAAGTGGTCGCCCCTTTTTCCCTCAACAGACGCAGCTCCTCGGCGCCATCGCGTCCCATGCCGGTGAGCAGCCCGGCGACGGCATCACCACCATACACTGCGGCAAGCGAGCGAAACAGGTAAGAGACTGAGGGGCGCAGCCCGTTTTCCGGAACATCATGGGTAAGGACAATTTTTCCGCCGCGCTCCACCTTCATCTGGCATTCGTCGGGTGCAACATAAACGTGGCCGGGCAATATAAGCTCGCCGTGCATGGCCACATGAACAGGCAGGCCGGACGACTGTGCCAGCCACTCGACGAAGGAGGTGATGAAGCCGGATGCCATGTGCTGGACGATCAGGACCGGCAGCGGAAAATCCCTGGGCAGCATCGCCAGTATCGTCTGCAACACGGGTGGCCCGCCGGTCGAAGCACCCAAGGCGATCACTTTAACATTGGCAGGGACACTTGCCGGTTTATCCGCCAATGCCTGCGCGGCCGATGGCAATACCAGTTCGCGCCGCGTTTGCGGCCAGCGCCGCACCACCTTCACTTCCGACATCAGTTTTACTGTTTGCACCAGCTCCCTCGAGGTGCTCTCATGATTCGGTTGGCCGATGCCTGCCGGACGTGCCAGCACAGCCAAAGCACCCGCTTCCATGGCGCGAAACGTCTTGGTATTCTCGTGCGTATCAGTGCTCCCGCTCACGATCACGATGGGTACCGGTTCCGTTTCCATGATACGGCGGGTCGCTTCCAGCCCGTCCATTTTCGGCATATGGATGTCCATCGTGATCACATCGGGGCGGTAGCGCTTCACGGCCTCAAGCGCTTCCTCACCGTTGTTCGCCGTGCCAACCACCCGTATACCGGGATCCGAGCCAAGTATGTAAACCAGAAACTCACGCACCACGGGAGAATCTTCCACCACCATCACCTTGATCAACTTAGTTGCCTCCTTGTGCAATTTCGGGACGGAATTGACGTGCGATCCCGTGCCCATGTTCACTCCTGAACCGCCGGCTGACCGGACGCTGGTTCATAGCGGCTTATACGATTCCTCCCGCCTGCCTTGGCCGCATACAGCGCGGCGTCTGCGGCAGCGACCAGCGCCTGAACGTTGTCCGCATGCACTGGAAAAGAAGCAACCCCGATGCTCACGGTAATGCGTAGCGGTACACCAGCATTGACATCGAACGATTGTGCCACCACTGCAGCACGAAGGCGTTCGGCGACATGGGCGGCAGCATCGAGACCGGTCTCCGGCAAGATGACGGTGATCTCATCGCCTCCGTAACGGCACACGCGGTCGAGGGTACGCGCCTGGCGACCCAGCAGCTCGCTCAGTCCTTTGAGAACGGTATCTCCCGCCTGATGACCGTAAGTGTCGTTGACGGTCTTGAAATGATCGATGTCGAGCATCAGCAGCGAGAAAGATCGGTTGTAGCGGCGCGAGCGCTCCTCTTCCTCTTTCAATTGCCGCTGAAATTCACCACGATTGTTCAGGCCGGTCAACGTATCTGTTCTCGCCTCCTCCTGCACCTTGACATACAAACGCGCGTTCTCGATCGCCTGCGCCGCAAGCGACGCAAAGGTGGTCAGCAGTTCGATCTCGGCCGCCGTAAACGAGTCACGGTCTGTGCGGTAGAAGTAGATCACCCCCAGGCGGCGGTCGCGGCTGGTGAGCGGCAGGCAGATGAAGCAGCGCAGAAACTCCTCGCGGGCGAGCCGGCTCAGCTTGTGCCCGGTCTTGGGGAGATCATTGCTGAGGATATGGGAACCGCTGGTGAAGGCCTCATCGGCCAGGCCGCCGGAACTAAATGAAAGGTTGTCGACGAAGTGCTCGGAGAGGCCCTGTGTGACCCACTGCGTGAAAAGCCCCGTGGCTTCGTCGTAGAAGGCAATGCAGGACGCCTTGGCGCCGGTGAGGATAATGCCGCAGCGCATGATCTCGTTGAGGATGTCCTGAAGGCTTAACAACGAAGTAATGGCAATGGCGATCTGATTGAGCGCGTTGAGTTGCGAGTTGCGCTCCTTGATCACCCGATCGTGCCGCTCGATTTTCTCGGCCATGAAGTTGAACGTCTGCGTCAGTTGCCCCAGCTCATCCGGCATGCTCAGTTCCACCCGCTGGGAAAGATCTCCGTCGCCGAAGCGCTTGGCCCCCATCTCCAATGCACGCAGTGGAGGCAAAACGGAGCGGGCCAGTGTGAACACCGTCACCACAACGATGGCAATCCCCGCGAAAAAAATACCGATAACCAGGAAGTAAGCCCTGCGACTGGCAGTATGCGCCTGTGCCAGATTCTCGCCGGTCTCCCGCTCGGTGATCTCATGCACCTGTCCCAGCAGGGCCACGACGCGGTCGAGTTGGGCATCCATCCGTTTCATGTCCCGCGCCGCGTCCGGATTTCCCACTGGATGAGGCGTCGCCAGCAACGATAGGGCCTTGCCCTTTGCCCGCAGCCATTCTTCCCGCGCGGCGCGCACCAGATCCAGTTCCTGTACGAGGCCAAAGGGGGCAGCCAGCAACTCTTCGAATGCCAGGTCCATTTCCCCGCTCAGGCGCGCGAAAGCCTCCTTTTCTGCTGGACTGCCGTTGATGAGATAATCGTTGGGCGGCATCGCCGTTTCCAGCGTCCGTGTCTGGAGATCGATGACGGGATGCGTCACCTCCATCGATTCTTTCACCACCTCATCGAGCGCGGCGGTGGTGTGTTGCAGGAGAAACAGGCTACCGGTTCCAAGCACTACCAGCGGCACCAGCATGACGCTGATGCTCAAGACGAAGCGGCCGCGCAGTGATGGCTTTGTTAATCGAAACAGTTTCACAGCATTCCCCCATCCACGATTTTATCGTTACCACGCATAACCAGACACGTGGCTGTCGTTAATCAGCGACTTGCAACTTATTGCTTAGTCGACTGGCTATGCAAAGCCTTTTGACAACCAAGTGGAATGGCTAAGTGTCGCATTAGAGCATGGGAACGACAACCATCAAATCAGCCGCTGGACAACTTCCAGCAGATTACTCTGATCGAAGCTGCTTTTTACGATATAGGCATTGGCACCCACGTCGATGCCACGCTCGCGGTGTTCGGGTGATCCGAGCGCCGTCACCAGCACCACCGGCAATCCGGCAAGCTGTTTGTCCGCGCGCACCTTGGCCGTGAGATCGAAGCCATCCATACGAGGCATTTCCACGTCAGACACAATCAGATCAAATGTCCCGGTCTTGAGTGTGGTGTAGGCATCCACCCCGTCCACCGCAGTAGTGACACGGTAACCCGCCGATTCCAGGATGTTCTTGAGCAGTGCTCTCGAGGTGATCGAATCTTCCACCACCATGATAGATCGTCTTGCTGCCCCTCCGAACTTCTCGGCGGCAACGGGCGTGGGCGGTGCCGCCGCCCGCTGCACAGCAGATTTCAGCAGATCGGGTACATTGAGCACCGCGACCACTTGACCGGTTCCCAGCACGCTCGCCCCGGCGATGTTGCGTACGCGTGCGAGCTGTGGACCCAGTGTCTTGACCAATACTTCCTGTTCACCAAGAATTTCGTCCACCCGGAACCCAACATGTTTGTGACCCATACCGAGAACGATCACTGCAACCTGCTCCGGCGTCTTGCCCGTTGCACTGTAAACAGGCTGATTCAGGCGCGGCAGTTCAAGCACATCGCCGAGGCTGACCAGCGCAACGACCTGGCCATCGAGCGAAATCGTTGCGCGGTTTTCCACCGTCCGGATGTCCTGTTGAGCCACCCGCG
>LSLI01000094.1 GCA_001577345.1 Candidatus Gallionella acididurans | reverse complement strand
CCGGGCCTGACCATCCCCGGAAATTTGGCGGACTTTACTTTCCATGCCGTGTCGCCGGCATCCAGGCTGGCAGAAATGCAGGCCAGCACTTCGTCGAGCAGCAGTGCGCCCGGGATGATAGGGTTGCCGGGGAAGTGGCCGGCGCCACAAGGATGGTTTGCGGGGAACTGCAACAACAGCGTGGTCACTTTATGTCGCTCCCTTGTATTGCTGCAGGAGGGTGGCCAGGCTGGCGCGTGGCAATTTCCCGGTGGCATTTCTGGGCAATGCATCCACTTTGTAAATTGGCCTGGGCAAAAATGCCGGGTCGACACGCAGCCGCAAGGCAGTCAATATTTCGCGGGTATCGAGATCGGGGGCCACGACAAATGCAGCCAGTCTAACCGTGTTCCCGCCGTGCTCTTCGGGCATGAAAAATACTCCGTCCAGCACGCCGTCGATTGCATTGAGGTGATGATTCAGGCTGGCGAGAGAAGTGCGTTTCCCCGCGATATTGATCAGGTCTGCAGTCCTGCCGTGCAGCAGAAAAGTGGTGTCGCTATGCAATTCTGCCACGTCGCTGAAAGGGAGTGCTCCAACAACATGGCCGCCCGAAACATAAATGACCCCCTCTTCCTGGCGCAGTGATAATCCATCAAGGGTCTGCCATACATCTGTTGACGCGGTGTAGCGGCTGGCTATCTGGCCGGCTTCCGTGAAGCCATATATTTCCTGCAGTGGCGCACCAAAGCGCGTTACGGCTTGCATGGCCAGTTCGCGAGTCAGGGGTGCGGTAGCACATACGATCAGTTCAAGTTCAGGCAAGTCCACGTCGCTGGCGACCAGGGCTCTGAGGTGCACAGGCGTGGTGACGAGCGCGCGCGGACCGGGGATTTCATTCAATACCGCACCGATGTCTGCCGGAAAAAACGGTTTGGCGGCGTGCAGTATCACGCCGGCCTGCAGCGCTATCAGCGCGGTAGATTCGAATCCGTACATGTGCTGGGGCGGTACCGTGCCCAGCAAAGTCAGGTTGCCCCGGCCGAGTATTGACAATCTTTGCGCTTCGGCGGTGACGCTGCGGGTGAGGGAGCCCCAGCTTTTTTCGTTGGGCATCGGATTGCCGGTAGATCCGGAGGTGAAAACGATAGCCGCTATCTGCCTGGCCGGAATTTCGGGTATTGAAGTCGGGGGCAGGGCCTGTCGGGATAGATCGGGGAAGTGCAGGGTTTCAAGTGGTCCTCGGTAATCAGCCGCATCAGTAAGGCAATACAAGTCTGCGTAATGCTGCTTGAGCCGGTTAAGCAGGTCGGGTGTCTGGTTGGGTGGCAGCAAGCTGATCTGGCCGCGCAACAATGCTGCAGAAAACCCGACCAGGAAACGATACCGGTCATTGCACAAGTTCAGGATATGGGAACGTGCGGGCAAAAGCTCCGCCAGCGATACGACATCGGTCAGAAAACGCTGCGTGGAGATTGCATTTCCGTCCTGCCACGCAAAAACGGACTCGGGTTGGCGGTATTTCAGCAGCGGGATGGATGGCATGGTCTGGCCCGTAGCGATTAACCGGTCTTGGAGGATTTGGATACCGGTTTTTCGCGCGAGTAAAACTGCGTGCCGGAAAAAATCGAGCTCCGGTGGTCGCGATAACGCAATGTGCGGTACGAATATTCGCAAAGAAACACCAGGGCAATCAGCGGGGCGTTAAGGATGTTGATGAACATCGACCAGGCCTTCAACGGGGCAAAAATATACAATCCCGCCGATACAACCACCTGCAGCAGAAAAAACAGGCTCCAAACGTAGGTGATTCTCCGCGTATAGATTTCGATATCTGCTGTCAGCGAACCGTGCACACGCCGGGCGATGGACGTGATCAGTGGTTCCCGCCCGTTCCTCAGCGTGCGCCCAAAGAACCACATCAGGAATAGATTGGTCACCATATGCGGCAGGCCGAAGATGAGGGTCGGGGGAAGGCCAAGAATGCCTGCAGATGAGACGCCGAGGACCGTCATGCTTGCGGTTATGAATAGCGCCCAACGCAATCCCAGTTCAGCTGCAATGGCCCATCCTGCCGCGATAACAAAGGGAATGAGAACCAGCGCTGCCGTGACCGGTGTAAGCGGGCCGGAGGTGGTTACTTTATGAATGAAGAACTGGTAACCCAGAAAAGCCAGAGCGATGGCAATGGCGCCGATTTTGCTGCCACGGGACGGCATTTATTTAATCCGGTATTGCTGGACATGGTTGGCGAGATTGCGCAAAGAAGCAAATATCCTGGCGTTATTCGCATCATCCGAGCGCAGTTGCACACCATATTGCTTGGTGATCATCAGGGAGATTTCAAGCACGTCGATCGAGTCTATGCCGAGGCCGTCATCCCCATGCAGGGGTGCGAGAGGGTCAATTTCAGCCGGATTCATGTCCATATTCAATGCAGTTATGATGTGCTGAGCAAGCTCTTGCTCAAACCCGGTGTTTTCGATGTCGGCAGCAGTGTTCATAATAAAAAAACTCGCGAATTTGTTCCTGGTGTGAAATGTCTGAGCTGGCGCGAGATGACGCCGGCACTGCTGAAGGATACTTAATTTCCAGTTGGGTGTCCATGATCCTCTGGTGGATATATCGCGGTTGCACCGCTGTCGTTAGACGCAGGCATGGCATTGAGCCATTAAACTTCCAGTCCGTGAAGATGCCGTTGTTTATTGAGCGCGAAGCGCATTATGAGATAGAATCAAGACCGACCGGGTTGTAATCGCCGCGTGTCTGCGCGCGTTTCATCAAGCCCGCTCGTCGTCAGGTGTTGGCGCCGGGTGTTGGCCGGATTGAGACCAGAATAATTTTATTGCACTTGCAGCTATGGATTTTTGTGACTACTTCCGATCGACCTAAGCGTGTACTGGCAATCTGCTACTCGCAAACCGGACAGCTTGCCCGGATTGCCCATCAGGTTCTTGCCCCTTTGCGGGAAAATCCGAAAGTGGATGTGCACCTGGAAGTGCTCCGCCCTGTGCCCGCCTATCCATTCCCGTGGCCGGTTTTTCGATTCTTCGATGCGTTTCCCGAGGCCGCACATTTGATCGCCCCGAAGCTTGAGCCGCTTGATTTGAAGGGTGGGGAAGATTTTGACCTGGTCATTCTGTTCTATCAGGTATGGTTTCTTGCTCCATCTTTGCCGGTTACGGCTTTTTTAAAGCACCCCATGGCGATCAGCTTGCTGAAGAACAAACCTGTGGTCACTGTGATCGCCTGCCGGAATATGTGGTTGATGGCGCATCAGAAGATGAAATGCATGCTGGACGGTTTGGGTGCGCGCCTGATTGACAATGTGGTTCTTGCCGACCGTGGAAATGTGTTTGCCACGCTCCTCACGACGCCGCTCTGGTTTCTCACCGGAAGACAGGCGGGGTTTCTGGGCTTGCCTCCCCCGGGGATCGCGCCGCCTGAAATTCTGCATGCGCAGCGTTTTGGCCTGGCCCTGCAGAACGCACTGGCAAATGATGCCGAAAAAAGTGCCGCCCCTTTGCTTGCCGGCCTCAAGGCTGTTGAAGCCGATGCGAGGCTGTATTTCACCGAGCAGGCGGCAACACGCAGTTTTTATTTCTGGGGGAAGCTGGTGCGCGCAGCCGGGGAGCCGGGGAGTTGGATACGCAAGCCGCTATTGTTTTTATATGTGATCTTTCTGGTTGCATTGATCGTGACCGTGATACCAGCCAACCTGGCGCTGCAGGCATTGATCCGGCCTTTGCTGGGAAAGCAACTTGCCCGAATGAAGCATGATTTTGAACTTCCGTCGGGCTCAGGAGACGAGCGTATGTCCAACTATGTTATCTAAAGTTTATATCAACAAGACGGCATCCTTCCTGCCTTTTGATCCGGTCAGCAATGACGAGATGGAGCAGGTGCTGGGCATGGTTGGAGGGAAACCGTCGCGTGCCCGGCGGGTGATATTGCGCAGCAACGGCATTCTGTCGCGGCATTACGCCATAGACCGGACAACAGGAAAAACCGCCATGTCCAATGCGCAACTCACGGCGCAGGCGGTTAGTGCCCTGGGGGAGATCGCCGGGGTTGAATTGTTGTCATGCGGCACATCCTCCCCGGATCAGTTGCTGCCCAATCATGCGGTCATGGTACACGGCGAATTGAAATGGCCGCGATTGCAGGTGGTTTCGTTTGCCGGGATATGTGTCTCCGGTGCGGCGGCACTCAAGCATGCATGGCTTGCGGTTGGCGCGGGTGATGTGCAGCGTGCGGTTGCCACGGGTTCAGAGCTGGCCTCTTCCTCTTTGCGCGCCGCCAACTTTGAGGCCGAGGTCGAGCACAAGCTCCAGGCACTCGAGGCTCATCCGGAAATCGCCTTTGAGAAAGATTTCTTGCGCTGGATGCTCTCGGATGGTGCGGGCGCATTCTTGTTGGAGAACCAGCCATCCGGCCCGCAATCGTTGCGCATAGACTGGATCGAGCTTTCTTCTGCCGCACATGAATTGCCCGCCTGTATGTATGCCGGCGGTGAAAAAAGCGAAGACGGGTCTTTGCTGGGCTGGCGGGGATTCGCGGCGGCGGAGTGGGGCTCGAATTCCATCTTTTCGCTCAAGCAGGATGTCCGGCTATTGAATGAAAATGTCATCAGGGCCACGTTGTCCGAACCTCTTGCCGCGGTAATGAAAAAAAGAAATCTGAGCGTGCAGGATATAGACTGGTTTCTGCCGCATATATCCTCCCGGTACTTTGCCGAGCCTATCGTCAAAGGCCTCGCCGAAATTGGTTTGCCCATTCCCCGCGAGCGCTGGTTTTCAAACCTGGAAAGAAAAGGCAATACCGGATCGGCAGCCCCGTACATTATGCTGGACGAGCTTTTTCGTTCCGGCCGCATAAAGAAGGGGCAGAAGCTGTTGATGTACATTCCGGAGAGCGGTCGTTTTTCCAGCGCGTTCGCTTATCTGGAGGCGGTGTAATGGATTTGCAAAATGTACCCCAGGAAGGCAACAAAACCCTGGGGGGGTACAGGAAGGCAGTCTATGCCAGGGATGCGGGCGGCCACATAGTGGTGGCCGCTTCCAACGGATGGGAGGTTGAGGAAATAGTGACCAGCCAGGCTGTGGAAGAGATGCGTTCCCTGGCTGAAACTGCACGGCAAAACGCGATAAATGGTTTGTCATCGACGCTGGAATACTGGATGTATGCCCGTCGCATGGACTTGTTGTTGCTGGCGCAGTCAACCGGCATCTGGCGTTGGCGCATCCGCCGCCATTTCCGGCCGGAGATTTTCGCGCGCTTGTCGCCCGGCATGCTGAAGCGTTATGCCGAAGCGCTCGGTCTTGCCGTGCAACAATTACAGCGCCTGCCATGACTTTCCCGCACCATCGCCATGCCGCACATTGTGAAAGCGGAGTGGTCTCCAACCTGGTCTGTCACCACGGTGTGCCGATTACCGAGGCCATGGCCTTTGGCCTGTCGGCGGCATTGTCGTTTGCCTACCTGCCATTCATCAAGCTTTCCGGCCTGCCTCTGATCGCTTATCGCCAGCCACCCAGATCCATCATCAGGGGTTTGGGCAAAGTGCTCGAGGCCGAATTTCGCTTTGAAACTTTTCGCAATCCTGCCGCTGGGCAGGCGCGCCTGGATGAGTTGCTGGCGCAAGGCCATGTGGTGGGTTTGCAGACATCGGTGTATTGGCTGCCCTATTTTCCGGAGGACATGCGCTTTCATTTTAATGCGCATAATCTTCTGGTGTACGGCAAGGAGGGCAATGATTACCTGATCAGCGACCCGGTTGGCGAGCAGACTGTGCGCTGCGATGCGGCATCATTGTCGCGCGCCCGCTTTGCCAAGGGTGTGCTTGCCCCCAGGGGTTTGCTGTATACAATGCAAAAGCCGGGCGTATCCACCATCACGCCCCGGGTGGCGCGCAAAGCAATTCTTAAAACCTGCCGGACGATGCTTGCGCCTTTGCCTATCATCGGTGTGCGCGGCATCAAAATGCTTGCCAACAGGGTAGTCAGGCTTGATCCGGCTGCGCACCGGAGTTCATTGTTTGTGGGGCACATCATTCGCATGCAGGAGGAAATCGGTACGGGAGGCGCGGGATTTCGTTTTCTGTATGCGGCCTTCTTGCAGGAAGTGGCGAGCTTGTCCGGTATGGAAATGTTGTCCGGATTTTCCGACCGGCTGATGTTGATAGGCGATGGCTGGAGAGCATTTGCGCTGGCGACCGCGCGTATGGTGAAGGGGCGCGATGCCTTGAATCCGGTGACATTGGCGGATTTGCTGCGCGACCTTTCCAGGCAAGAGGAAGTTTTTTTTCGCGATTTGAAAACGGCGCTCAATTGATGCTGGAAATAAGGGATCTTTCGTATTGCTACCCGGATGCGGAGAAACCCTCGCTGACAGGCGTGTCACTCAATGCCGGGCGCGGCAAAATTCTTGGCTTGCTGGGCCCGAATGGTGCCGGCAAGACCACGCTCATTTCACACCTCTCGGGAATATTGCAGGTCCAGCACGGGGCTATATTGATAGACGGGTCGCCGCTGGCGGTCGTTCGGCGCAAAGCTCCAACACGCATCGCGGTTGCGCCTCAGGAATATGCTTTCTATCCGATGCTCACGGTAAAGGAAAACCTGGAATGTTTTGCCGCGGCGGGCAGGTTGGGAGGCGAACGCAAACGCCGGCGCATCGTTGAGTGTCTGGCGTTTTCCCGGTTGGAGCGTTTCGTGAAAATCCGCGCCGAAAGGCTTTCCGGCGGCCTGAAACGGCGCCTGAACCTGGCAATAGCCTTGTTGCCCGAACCCGAGCTTATCCTCCTGGACGAACCCACTGTGGGCGTGGACCCGCAGTCACGGGCATTCCTGCTGGATGCCGTGAAGATGATTGCCAATAGCGGCGCGGCCGTGATCTATACTTCCCATTACATGGACGAAATCGAGGCGATTGCCGATCGGGTGGTCATTCTTGACGATGGAAAGATTTTGCGTGATGGCACCTTGGACGAGTTGTTGCGGGATGGCGTTGCCCATATGCGTCTGGCGGTGGAAGGTGTGCCGGCCGACGAAATGAATGCTTTGCTTGGGCGTTACGGCAAGGTCGAGTCTGTCGGCGAAGAATGGCGGGTGACGCTTGCCCATGACCGGACGCCCGCCGAACTGCTGGCCGCTGTGGAAAAACTTGGCGGTCGGCTGAAGTATGTTGAATTCGGGCGCAATAACCTGGAGCAACTGTTCATGGCACTCACCCATCGTCCGTTGCGGGATTGATCGTGAAAGCTCCGATAAATCCAGGCAGCGTTGCCCGAGAAGAATTGCTGCAGGCTCCATCTGCCTGTGGAACCGGGACTTTGGTGGTTGTTTATATGCTGCTTGCTCTGATCAAAAAGGAATTCCTGGCCCTGATCCGCGATGTGCATGGCTTGGCCGCTCTGTTCCTGATGCCTGCGATTTTCATCATCATCATGTCGCTGGCGCTCAAAGATGTGTACAGCCCGTCCACCAAGGCTCTGCCGTACGCGGTAGAGAACCGGGACAGCGGCCAACTGGCTGACAACTTTCTTGCCGAGTGGAAAAAGCGTCACGGAAGTCCGCAAGCAAACAGTGCAAGCTGGAAAGACGAAGTGCGTGATGGCAAGTTGAGTTACGCGCTGATCATAGAGAAAAATTTTTCAAGAGAATTGGCAGCCGAGCATCCGGGTAGCGAAAAACAACTCAGATTGATTGCCGAGCCGGGACTGGAAAGCAGCGCATTTACTGCAAACAACGCCGAGCTGATCATGATTGCGAACGAGCTGCGTGCCCGGGCCCTGCTATCGGCGGCCCGTATGTCACAACGATTGCCGCAGCGATCGTCGCAACGCTCATTGCGTTCAGGCGCGCCGGATGAATCAGTGCCTGTCTCCGCATTGGCCATGATAGACACTGAACGGTTATCGGCAGGCTCACGCCCCACCGCGGTCCAGCAAAACGTGCCCGCCTGGCTGGTTTTCGGCATGTTTTTTGTCGTGGCTTCCTTGGCGAATCTGTTCATCCAGGAGCGGCAATGCGGAGCGCTGACCAGGCTTGCCAGCCTGGGCGTGCCCACCAGCGTGATGATCTGGTCCAAGGCCTTGCCCTATCTGGCGATCAACGGACTGCAAGCAGCACTGATGCTGGCGGTGGGGGTCTGGCTGATGCCGTTGCTGGGCGGGGATGCGCTGTCGCTGGCGGGCATACATTGGGGCGCGCTGATGCTGGTGCTGCTCGCAGTGAGTATGGCGGCGATCGGCTTGGCGCTGGCGCTGGCAAGCCTGGTAAGGACGCATGCACAAGCTTCGGCGCTGGGACCCATCGTGAACATACTGATGGCAGCTATCGGTGGCGTGATGGTACCCAAATTCATTATGCCCGAAGTCATGCAGCGGCTTGCGGAATTTTCACCGATGAACTGGGGATTGGAGGGCATGCTTGCAGTCCTGCTGCGCGGCAGCGATATGACCGGGGTATTGCTTCCGGCGGCAAAGTTGATGGGCTTTGCCACGATCATGATCATCATTGCGGTAGTTTTTTTCCGCCGCCGAGCCAACTGATGAAACGGGATCAGGGATGACTGCTGATATTGGCGAGTTCAAACGCGAGCTGAAGGCACTGGTTCTATACGCAGCCGACAAGGACGAACCGCAAGGCGGTTTGGCCGATGATGAAATACTCTTCGGGCCCGACTCCAGGCTGGACCTGGACTCTCTAGACGCATTGCAAATTTCCATGGAAATCCAGAAGCGCTACGCCATACGCCTGCCCGACAGCAAGGAAACACGGCGAGCCTTGAGCAGCATCGCCCATCTTGCCGAATATCTGTCTGTGCGTCGCGCATGAATCCGGTATATCTGCGCGGGCGGGCGCTGATTTCGGCACTGGGTGCAAGTCTTCCCGAGGCACTTGAATGTATCTCGGCAGGTGGTCGGGGATTGCGCCGGATAGAATTGGCCGATGGAACAAATTGGCCATATTTCAGCATTGACCACTCCGGGCCGGACTGGCGCATCCGTGCACAGCAGCTGGTGTGTGCAGCCGCCAGCGAGGCGGGGCTGGAGACGGTACGAAACGCGCCGCTGTTTGTGGCATCTTCTTCGCTGGATATCGGCGCGATTGAAGCAGGGCTGGTTCGTTCCGGAGACAGTCATGACTTTGCCGAAGAAATAGCCGGGTGGCTGGATTGGACAGGGCCGGTCTATCTGGTTTCCAGTGCCTGCACTTCTTCGCTGCAGGCAATTTTGTCCGCATCCGGATTCATCAATTCGGGCCGGGTGAATGATGCCGTTGTGATGGGAGTGGAATTGGCCAACCGATACTCCGTTTCAGGTTTTGCAGCGATGCAGCTGCTGACGCCAGGCCAGCCAAAACCAATGGGATTGGATCGTGACGGGATCGCGTTGGGAGAAGCGGTCTCGGTGCTGCATCTGTCCGTCCAACCGGCACGCTGGCGTTTTTGCGGAGGCAGCAATATCGTCGATGGCCGCGACCCGACCGGCGCCATTCCGGAAACAGTCAGTGAAATGTGTGCGCGGGCGCTTAAGGCCAGCGGCCTGCAAGCCTCCGACATAGACCTGATCAAATTGCAGGCCGCGGGCAGTCCGGTAAATGACGCGAACGAATTGGCAGGATTGGCAGCGGCGTTCGGAACCTTGCCCCCGCTGGTCACATTCAAGGCGGCGATCGGGCATACCCTGGGCGCATCCGGAGCCGCAGAAATCGCCTTGCTGACAGCATGTCTGGAAGCGAATGTCTGGCCGCGTCAGGATTATTTACCAGACCCTCATCTGTGTGCAGTATTGGCGCATCCGGAAGCCGGATCCGTACATTATGTGCTGGCGGACATCCTGGGTTTTGGCGGAGGCCATGCCGCCGTGATACTCGAGGATACCAGCGCCCACATGAGATCCGGTATTCCCGGGAGTGCAAGACATGGATAGCATGACCTGGAAAATCACTGGGCGAACCTCCGGCGGAATTTGCTCCGGCAGCGAGCCTCCCGATAACTGGCGCGAGCAGTTGGCAGTCCGACTGGGGTATCGCCCGCGCCGAATCGGAGTTCTGGCTGAATTGGCACTTTTCGGCGCGCTGGATTGTCTCGATGCGGCCGGGGAAACCACATTGCCTGCTGACACCATGCTGCAGGTGTGCAGCTTGCGTGGCTCGTTTTCGGCGATATTGCAGGTGCTGGAGCAAAATCGTGAAGGCCTGCCGATGCCTTTCAGTTTCCTGCAGAGTCAAACCAGCCAGTTATTGCCGGCCCTGGCCGCCGCGCTGAAATGGCAGGGAGACGCTGGCATTGTTTTGGCGCGCAACCCGGTGGAGTTGGCAGTTTTGGCTTGCCAGCAGGCCGGAAGCGGCGGGATGCTGCTGGGCTGGGTAGAAGAGCCGAGGCCTGCCAGCAGCTGCTGGCTCAGACTTGTGCCATGTGTGTCGCCGACCGCAAGTTTCGTGGCCGCCTCCAGTCTCATGGAGTTGGCTTCGCCGGATACTCATTACTGGCGGCTGAGTCGGGAGGGGGTGGAAGTGGCTCCTGGGCCAGGTTGAGTGTGCCAAGGCAGTTCATGCCATAACATTTTGCTTGCCAGCGCGATCAACAGTATCGCGAACAATTTGCGTAATGCCCCGACCTGCATGGAATGCGTTGCTTTTGCGCCCAGCGGTGCAGTGATGATGCTGCCAAGTGCGACCCAGAACAGGGCGGGAAGATAGACAAAGCCCAGGCTCAGGGCGGGCAAGGCATGGGTGCCCAGGCCGGTTGCCACATATCCGATCGTGCCGCCGATAGCAACCGGAAAGCCAATTGCCGCGGAAGTGCCGATAGCGCTGCGCAGCGGAATATTGCACCACACCAGGAATGGCACGATGATGGATCCGCCGCCGATGGAGACCATGCTGCCCAGGCCGCCCGTGAGTATGCCGGTCAGCGTCATGCCGGCTGCGCCGGGCAATTGGCGCGAGGCGTGCGGGCGCATGTTGAGCAGAATCTGCGCAGCTACGGAATACACGAATAGTGCGAAGAATATGGCCAATCCGTGTGTCGGGATTGATGCGGCGAGCAATGCGCCGATACCGGTTCCGAGCAGAATTCCGGGGGTGATGTTGCGCACTACGCGCCAGTTTACCGCGCTGTAGCGGTGATGTTCGCGCAAGCTTGCCAGCGATGTGAACATGATCGCCGCCATCGAGGTGCCGAGCGCGAGGAGCAGCACATGCTCAGCCGAAAAGTGCTGCGAGTCGAACAGAAACACCAGCACGGGTACCAGCACCAACCCGCCGCCAACGCCGAATATCCCGGCCAGGAATCCCGCGACTGCACCGAGAATCAAATAAGCCGCATACCATTCCATCTAGCTATGCACCAGTCTGGTGGTGATGAATTTCCACTCGGCCGGATCGAGCGGTGTGATGGACAGGCGGTTGCCGCGCTGCAAGGTGCGCATGCGTTCAAGTTCGGGATGTTTGCGCAATTCATCTATGGAGATCAGCTCGATTTTCCTGACCAGTTGCACGTCCACATTGAACCAGCGCGGCTGTTCCTGTGTGGCTTTCGGGTCGAAGTATTTGCTGGTGCGCTTGAATTGCGTGGCGTCAGGGTAGGCGTTGCTGCCGACTCTTGCGATGCCGGCGATGCCCGGTACCTTGCAGTTGG
>LSLI01000093.1 GCA_001577345.1 Candidatus Gallionella acididurans | reverse complement strand
CACAACAGCATCAGCGGGCCGGCGTAGGGTATCGACGGTTCATCCCCACGCACGTGGGGAACACCTCATTTTGGCGTAACTTCTCCCGACGCTCGTCGGTTCATCCCCACGCACGTGGGGAACACGTTGGTGGCCGCGATCTTGTCCTTCGAGTCGGCGGTTCATCCCCACGCACGTGGGGAACACGGAAGATCTCCCGGGAACGCCTCGAGGAGCTCCGGTTCATCCCCACGCACGTGGGGAACACGGCCGACGAAATGGACGCCCTCGCGGGACTCCCGGTTCATCCCCACGCACGTGGGGAACACGCATTCTTGCCGATCGAGGATCCTGACGTGGACGGTTCATCCCCACGCACGTGGGGAACACTAGCCACGTCCAGATGGCAGTTAATTTTCTGACGGTTCATCCCCACGCACGTGGGGAACACAGGTGCGCGAAATGTGACGCGCGCGGCGCGACCGGTTCATCCCCACGCACGTGGGGAACACCCCGGGGTGATTTGAAACTTGTGCCCACAATCCGGTTCATCCCCACGCACGTGGGGAACACGGGAGCAGCACGGCACCGGGTGTAAATATGTCCGGTTCATCCCCACGCACGTGGGGAACACCTTGACGATGTTCACCATCAGGGCCAGCGTCGCGGTTCATCCCCACGCACGTGGGGAACACACTTCTTCCATCTCGTTGAATTTCGTACCAAATTCAGCGAGTCAAAATTCTACCAAATTTTTAGAGAGCGCTCTGAGCCTGTTCGGGGAGAAAGGATACAAGTTTTGCCCCGTCCAACTCCACCGGAATTCTTCTGTTATTTCCCACAGTCACAAAATCAAAACCGGCCTCGGAATTTGTGCGCCATGCCATCACAGCGTTGCCATCCTCGATACCTTTTTCCACTTGATTCCAAATGTAGTCGCGCACTTTTGTGGAATAGTTGCCGACATAAACACCCGCACGAATCTCCAGCAGCCAGATGGCCAGCCGTCCGCGCAAGCGCGGCGGGGAGTTTTCAAGCACGATGACCAGCATCGCCTAACCCTTCTGCATTGGGAATAGCGGGAAGTACAGCCTCCTCCGGCGCTACGGGCGGGGCGATTTCACCAGCCGACAACATTTCCTCTATCCCCGGAATGATACGCTCAAGCAACCTGCTTTCCCGAAACACATCGCGGCAAGCGATACGCACCTGCTGTTCCGGGTTATGCGGACTTTTCGCGGCAATCTTGAACGCCACCGGCACCACCGTTTCAAACTTGTAAACATCCGCCACATCATAAACGAAGGACAACGGCTTCCCAGTGTGGATGAAGCCGACCGCAGGCGCATAGCCCGCCGCCAGCACCGCCGCTTCAGTCACGCCATACAAACACGACGTCGCGGATGAGAGGCAGCGGTTGGGAAGGTCGCCCTTGTCCCATTCGCTGGTGTCGTAATTCCGCGCTTTCCATTCCACACCATATTTCTTGGCGATCAGCTTGTATGTCTCCCGCACACGCGCCCCCTCGATGCCGCGCAACTGTTCCACACTGCGCCGCTCGGGCGGTACTTCGCCAAAACGCATGGCGTACATCTTGCGCACCACCTTCAGCCGCAAAGTATCATCCAACGCCAGCTTGGCCTGATAGAGCAAGCGATCAGCCCTGGCGCCCCCCGGTTGACCTGACGAATACAAACGCACCCCCGCTTCGCCCACCCACACCAGCAGTGTTCCCACCCGCGCAGCCAGCGCCACAGCTGCATGGGAAGTCCGCGTTCCCGGCTCCAGCATCAGGCAGGCCACGCCACCGACAGGAATATGCGTGCGGACACCGTTCTTATCGACCACGACAAACGCACCATCCAACACATCCAGTTGGCCTTTTTCGATAAACAGGATGGAGAGCCGTTCCTTGATGGCGATGGGCTTGAGCGGAGGCAGGAGATCGGCCATTTTTTATTCGCCAGAAGCCGTCAATGCGGCGGCAAATATTTCCGCACTCAGAAAATAACCGGAAGTTGCAAGATTTTTCAACAGGGGCATCACAAGCGGAACCAAGCCTTTGCGTTTCGCCAGCACCAGCACACCAACCGTGCCAATCACCGGTACGCTGGCATTTGTCGCCATTCTGCGCCCGGCTTTATCATCCATAAGAACACCGCACCCGCACTCAATGGCCACTGCAATCGCGCTCGCTTCACCGGCATCAATTTTTTGCGCGAACGCAGAAAAATCCGGCGAGGTACACAACTCCAGTTGCTTCTTGTCCACTGCTTCCCGAATTAACGGACTTTCGGGGAAATCCGCTCTTCCTGCGCACTCAGCAAACACGATGTCCGTCACTAGTACGCGCCCAAAAATCTGCGGTAACAAGCCAATCTGATGAAGGCGGGCAAACGCGATCAACGGGCCGGCATCTGCGATGACGATTTTATTCAAAGGCCGCCAGTTCCCGTTGTAATTCCTCCTTACCGTAACGCACTACTGGAATTTTCAACGCACCGAGGTGATCGATGAATTCGCCTTGGGGCATCCCGGCAATCCTTGCGGCCTTGCCGATGCTGACCACCTCATCGTCAAAAAGCTTGACTGCCAGCGCAACACCCACCCCCTCCTTAAGTAAGGCCTCGTCAAACGGTACTGCCACAAATACCGGTTGACCGTGTTTGGTAATGACCGACAACTTCCCCTGCTCAGCATCCCGAATCAGATCACCGGTGCGTTCACGTAAATCGCGGATAGTAAAAGCGTCCATATTTCTCACCTCTCAATAAATTGTGCCATCAAATGATAGCACAATAATTAAGGACGGCGTTCCAGCAGCAGGCCACAGCCGAAACCTTTGGCAGGGCCGATGAGCTTCCTCATGCTATCGGTGCCACCGATACAAGCCCAAGACCCATGGCCTTGCCATGCCCAATACCAGTTTGCAGCGCAGCCCTGAAATTGTCTGGTTCGGTAATCATGAGAATGCCGTCGTACAGCACAGAATAAATCCGGATACCATTACCCGCATGTTGCTTCCCTCGGAGCATCTGCTCCTGAGAAATCCGCACATCAATACGTTCCTGCGGCGCTTCTGAAAAATCGAAGGATGTTAATTGAGGTAGCGAAAACCCATGCTGTTTTCCTTTTCGTTCAAGCCATGCCTCCTGCTCATCCGTCCGCAGCAACCCCAGCCGTTTACCTTCGCGCGTCACACAAGGGTTGGCTCGCAGCCTGAAACGAAAGCGTTGCCCGGCTTTGAGTGAATCGAGCTTGAGTCGATCCTTCAGATCAATACCTGAATCAGCATTTGCCAGCCATCCCTGCACACCAACACCAGCCCAATTCGGCATTGACTTACTTTGCACAAGAATGCGCGGACACCCAGCGGGATCAGTCTCCGGCTCAAGCCTCCACAGAAATTCACCCTCAGGGCATTTTTTGTCCGGCGAACTGAATGCTCGGCACAGGGTGGAATGCAACTGATAAGGATCGGACAAATCGCGTCGAGCCTCACGACAACGCGGGTCAAGGTGAATTCTATGCAGAAACATGCGTCACCTCCTGAGGGAAGTCGATCAACCTTGACCGTACAAATCGCGTTCCGAAACGTCGTTCAGCAAATGAAGACAACGGCTGATCCATCTTGAGTACGCCTGATCCGTCGTTGGATTCAAAGGAAACCAAGAGTTGTTCAGGGGGCTTTTCCCATTTTCGTGTTGAGCTGATCCATGGCCACTGTGCCAGGGCTTCATGCAATGGTGCATCCAGCAATCCATTTTCAATCCAGATTGGCTCGGAAGGCACATAGGATTTTCGCCCCAATGCCAATACCCACACAGGATTTTGCAAAGCGGCATAAATCTGTTCCAACAACAAACGATTCTCGCATTCCAAACCGACAAGAAAAGCTGCGTCAGCAAGATAATCGCGATGAGAAGGAACACCATCTTTAGATGGTTTTCCATTCGCCTGGATGATGGTATCGGTTGCAGCGCACCCCGCTGTCTGATAGTCATATTTCGGCACACCAAGTCGATCATGGCGAACCCCCATGACCAAACGTGTAATCGGTTCAAGATCAGTCCATTCCTCGCGGTCGATCCCCATGGCAGCGGCTATGAGGCCGATGACACCAGACTTGCTCGGTTCCTTCCCCGTATCCCGCTGGTCAAAGCGACTGGTGGTTCCCCACGATTGCATGGGCCCTACCAAGCGAAGCAACAAGGTAGACATGGCTCACTCCTGTATGTTTGCAAGAACTCCATCCAGAAGTTCCTGCAAAGATGCAGCAGAGTTTCCGAATCCATCCAGCTTGGCATCCGTCAAATTAAGCACCCATGTTTTTCCCTCACCACCAAATGCGGACTGCAAAACCTTGGCCTTTTTAGCAAGTTCCTCTGCGGATCTTCTGGTTAGAGACTCATCCTTTTTTACACGAATAGCTGTCTCAAATGCATTTGCCAAGTTGCGGGGGGCGGTATTGCGGCGTACCGAAACGGCCACGAACTCAGGCGGATTGTGAGCCGCGAAAGTATTCTGCTTGCCGGTGGGCTCGGCCACTATGAAGCCTTCCAGAAAAGCACGTAGCCCTTTAGTCGCAAATTCCGTATTACCTTGGAGGTTTGTAACCAACTTGTCCCAATCCACTGCGGCGTAACGGTAGAAGCAGGCGGAATTGAATTCCACCGTACCCATCATGTCGGCACCGGTAGTGTCCTCTGGTTTGAGGTCGTCCACAGCAGTGTAGAAGTCGAATTCCCGCTCCACGGAATGAGTCGAAATGGAGTGGGCAACTTGGCAAGCGGCATTTTGATTTTTTTCTGGCATTACAGCCAACATGCGTCCGAACAAAGCGACATCCAAACTCAGTCGAGACTTGTTTTCTCCGTCGAGAGAATCATTGACACTCTGCACAACTTCGTCCGAAAGCTTTGCCTTGAGAAGATCGGTGTAAGACTCTGTGATAACTTTTTCCAGAGCATCTACTTCTCTTGGACTCAGGAACAGCAGCACATCCGTCTTTTTTTCCTTGTCTACCTTTACCTTTTTGTTACTGCCAAGGCTGGATACAGCAACCTCGATTGCCTTCACCAGATTTTCTTCAGTGAAATCCTTCTGATCCTGAATTCTGGGCTGTATGCGTTTCTTGAGGGCGTCCACGATACGCTTCGTTCTATCAGCCACCCAATCTTTGTTCTGCTCCTTAAAATATTCTCGCACCGCCCGCTTGTGGCACTGGCTGGACACACGGGCGCGACGGGAGCCTCCGAAAAGAGCATCTTTCGGAGCACCCGTGTCATCGCGGTTCAGGTTCGACGGCGCAAAGTTCTGCAAGGCATGAATCTCGATAATTGTTTTCATTCGCTGATCTCCTTTTTGTTTTGATATTCGGTAGCTGTTTCGTTATTCAGGGTGCGGTAGAAGTCGCGTGCCCAAGTATTCTGAGTACGTTTCTGATCTTCGTTCCAGTACAAAAGCCCCTTCAATAAATCGTTGAAGTCGATGGGTTGCTCCTTGAGAAGAGCAACCATCTGGCGTAGGCGGTTTGGCAACTGGTCGGGATCGGAATCCAGTAAAGTGATGAAACGGCGTTCGGTATTCGTGGAGCCACTTGCTACCTGATGTGCCGCACACGCCCTCCCAATGGGTAACGGCGCTCCGTTCCGGCCTTCTCGCCAATGCGCGGCCCAGATACCTGCCGCCAGATAGAGCATTTCTCGCTGCCAAGGTCGATCCTCTCCTTTCAAGAAAGGTTCAATATAGGGATAAGCGGGCACGAATGCTCCGGGATCAAAAGCGAGGCTTCTCCGTAGCACCGCTCTCACCTTGGTATCCTTTTCGTTCAGGCCTTCCAGCCATTCGATAAATCCATTCATGCGTCCTCCTGTTGCGGTTCGAGTTTAAAAATTTCTTTCTTCAGCTCATTAAGTTTTCGCCGCACTGGTCCTTCGGCTTTTACCAGTGCACGGATGGCCCAGGCATCGCCCGTGGAAACAGAGGCACTATGCTGCGCCCACGCCGCCCCCAAGGTGTCCTGAACGGATTTCAACCACTGACAGCGGATATCCTCGGAATCACGTTCAAGAGTGTATTCGCGAAGGATTTCGTGGAAGCGTGATTCCAGGGTGGACCAGTACCAGGAATTAGCCGACATTTGCTTTACGAATTTCTTGATGTCCTTGCTATCAGGGTTTCGATCCCCTCGGCTCAACAAATCTCGTGCGAATGAACTACAGGCTGACCATAATGATTTTTGGGCATCCTCTGCCTCGCTGAGAAGTTTCTTGATCTCCACCCGGACATAGTGCTCTCCAGCCAGCGCGTCAGGTAAGGAAAAGCGTTCCATACGCCAGAAGTCCACGTTAGCGCTCGGTGGCTCATATCTAAGGCCGAGCACCAAAACCGATTTCGGCATTGAATCTATTCTCCTGCCTGCCAATCGAATGGCATTCTGAATCGTCAAGGGAGCAAGTGCCGCGTCATCAGGTAGTAAAGAGTCGAAGTCTCTCCATGTACCACGATCCTCCCTGAACTGGACTGGTAACTTTCCATGAGTTGTATCAGTTTTGTAGGGCTGCATCGGATCAGGATTTCTGGATGGATTGTCGAAACCTTGCCCTGCAACAAACCTCGTGACAGCCACCTCCCCCGAGGGTAGTTCCTCAAGAAGGATCATCCGAGACTGCCATGAGTAGAGGTCTGCATATCCAGTTGCCATCTGCTTTGGAGTGCCAAGTGGAAGTGTCTTTGGTTCACGCTCCCACAAGGCTGAATCTCCGCGCATCACATCCCTATTAGGATAAGGAACCAAGCTGTAGCAGAGTGTTTGATGGAGATTTCGCCCCAGAGGAATGCACATCATGGCGTTCGGTGATGGTGACGGGTAATAGCCTCTTCCGCCACTGATCGAGAAACTCATGGTAGAGAGTAGCCAGCGCGCGCATTCCATCGGCTTCCTCGCACCGGGGTTCTTCGTGTCAGTGTGGTCAAAGAGAACTTTGTTAGATGTCGCGTTGAATTCGGCGGTTAGCTTGGTCCAAGGCTCGATTTCATTCTTCTGGACATTCGGGTTTTGTCCACATGGATATTTTTCATCAAACAACCAAAACCGATCCCGCCACTTTTCCAGATACAACGTAATTCTTTCGTTGGGTAAGCCTTCCTTGAATAATGCCTTGGCCTGATCTATGTCGGTCGGCCCTTCCAGTGCGCGATACAACACCGCGAGCAAAAAGCGATGAAGGGCTGCCACCACCAACGGTGACGAGTCCTCAATAACCGCGATCTCCTTGGCTCGCAGCAGGGTGTCGCGGATACCTAGTTCCTCGCGGTTTTCATCTAAGAATCGCACCGGAATCCATTTCTCGTCTATCAGGTTGAATCGGCTCATTCGGCCTCCTTTGGTTCGTATACTAATCCCAAGTCGTCATCCAGTCGCACTTTCGCATCCTCCGTCCAGCGACCTTGCGCGTCTAGCGTCAGCGGAAAACAATTGCGCAAGAGCGGCGATTTCTTCCATCCTTCCGGCACACCACGCGCACGAAGTTTTTGGACCACACCTTGGCGCGAAATACTCACGGCCTGGAGATACCACCGTTTTGCTTGATCGAAATCTGGTAGTGCTTCAGAGCTGAATTCGTCATCCGGTAATATCGGGATGGCGACAACCGAGTCTTCGCCAAGCCGAGTCTTGACCATAAGTGTTCGATGCACACCGGGTTCGTCATCATCGTAAAGAACGAATCGCGCCGGATCATTCCACGATGCATCGTCAGGAAAGCCTATGATCGCTTTATTCGCCTCCCCCTTGTGGGCAATAACTTCCCCGTCTTCGTCCGTCAAGGATTTATCCATTCGTTCTCGCAAGGATTCTGGTATCTCCACCCGCTCTTCGTATACCACTTGCACCAAGGTGTCGATTTCATCCGGCAGTGTCAAGGTCTGTTTATTCTGCAAAAGAATCCAGGTTCGCAACAGAATATCCTCGCGGTACACCGCACCCCACCAGAGAGGTTTTCCGAATGAAGGAGGCTCGTCGCCAGCAAGTCCTGCAATCAGAAGGATCGGCTCCGAAACAGGCCTGGATTTTCGCGCGTGCCGCCACAAGCGGCCCGCTCGCTGGAGCACGAGGTCAATGGGCGCAAGGTCGGTTGCGATCAGGTCGAAATCGAGATCCAGACTCTGCTCCGTCACTTGGGTAGCGATGAGGATTTTTCGGCCTGACCGATTCCCCGACTCCCCGAATGTCTCCAAGGCATGATCTTCGCGTTTCTGCCGCCGCTCAGCAGGGAAGCGGGCGTGGAAGAGATACACTTCTGTTCCATCGGCAAGGCGTTTACCAATACGCTGGCCTTCACGCTCCAGCGGTTCGCCCTCGGAAAAAAGCCGATACAAGTCTTGGGCGCGCTGCACCGTATTAACAAGCGCCAAGCCCATACCGCCATTGGCAAGGTGTTCTTCCAGCGCAGAACGTATGCTGGGCAAATCCGAAGAGATACCTTGTAACTTTAGCGTCAGTCGCCGTGCAGGATCGGCCTCGAAATGTTTTTGAGTCGCCTCTTCGCCGGGACAGAACACGGTGAGGCGTGGGTACTCCTTCTCTTGTTCAGGTAACTTGCCCCCCACCGCTTTTGCTAACGCTTCACGGATTGATGGCGGCAGCGTGGCTGACAGAAGAATTACCGATGAGCCTAGTGCCAGCAACCAGCGCAGCAGATGAACCAGAAGCGTGCCCGTGTAGGCATCGTAAGCATGTATCTCATCGAAAACTACTACGCGGTTTGCAAGACCCCACATGCGAACGAAGTTATGTCGCACGGGCAAAATAGGCAACAAGGCCTGATCAACCGTCCCCACACCGTATTCAGAGAGGAGCGCCCGCTTCTTGTTGGTAAACCATTCTCCCGCACGAACCTCGCCTCCTATGTTGGAATCATGGATGCCCGAAAGACGCAAATTCTGGAAGGTGTCATTGAGTAACGTCCCGCCATGCAGCAGTTGCAGGTCAAGCTTTCGATCCGAACCTTGGTCGCGCAGGAATTTAAGGGTTCGCTTGAACATGGCATTGCCCGTGGCCTTGGTTGGTAAGGCCACATACAAACCACGATGCCCGAAACGACGTTGCAACTCCAAGTGAGCGAAGTAGGCGGCCTCGGTCTTGCCCTCGCCCATAGGCGCTTCCACCAGCAAGATGGCTGGCTCCTTCAGATCGGCCACAACATCAGCGAGCGCTTGCTGCAAAGGACGGGGAGGAAATTTAAAAACCTGCTCGAAGGATTTTGGTTCTAAAGAAAGTGGTGTTCGTGGCCCCCATCCGATTGCATCCATTGCCTGCTCAGCACGGACTCTGCGTTTTTTGAACCATCCATCGAGGTCATCACAATCTTGGAGGGCGCCGAAGCCAAACCAATCTTCGTTGGAGCCGATCCAGTCGGCAAAGCTGGTGAGACCCGACAGCAACATGAAGTCGGGGCCATTAAGAGTTTGTTTGGTGGGAATTTTGATGGGCTTGAGAACTTCCAGCAAAGCTTCTACAAGGCCTCGACGGACTTGCGCCCAATCATTCTTGCCAAGGGCAAACCTATCGCCTTCCAAATAATCGAGGGTTAGTGGCGAAGCCCTGTTCCCGTGGTGACATCCCACTGCATCGGACACGAGTATCGCCAATTCATCTGGCCAGTTCATCTCCAGCAACAACTCCGTCAGTGCAATCTGGCTCACGAAGGCGTGGTTGATCTCGGTATTAGGACTCCGGGTTGGTTGCAGGCCAGTCATGTCCAGCCACTTGCACTGGAAGCCTGGACATGCCTTCCCGAGATCATGGCAGGCAATAACGAGCAACAGCCATGGTCGAGCATCCTCCCACTCCATCCCCAAACATGCCGCCATCCTTCTGCGAGTAGATTCTGGTTCGCGTGCCAAGATAGCGTCCGCACTGGCGGACACATCCAGCATATGGAGAATGAGAGGATGCCATCTTGCGTCTCCATCCTTGCCCGTTTTTGCCCAGAGGTTTGCCAATGCTTGATCCATTTTTTCTTACATCACCCCTTGATGATTAGCAAGCGGATGCCACTTCTGTTCGAGCGGATAGGCTGGGTCGGCTTTGCCCCAGTAGTTGAAAATCGTATCCCCCTCGTTGCGCTGGCATGTTCGTCGTTCTGGTTCTTGTTTTTTGATTGGCGGGAAGTGTATACCTATAGGTGGCTTAAAACATAGAGCCTGTCATTCCGGATCTGCGTGCGAGCGCAACGCTTGTTCGGGATGGCTAGCACCCGCTGAATTTGCGCGGCGTTGGATGGCATCTCGAAAGACGCATACCGAAAGAACGAGCGAATGGCGGTTAGTCGCAGGTTTCGGCTGGTGGCGCTGATGCCGCGACTGGTCTGCATATCTTCAAGGAACCCATCCTTGCTTGCAGATACCCAAGCGCGTCATTGATATGGGATGACACTAAAACTTGTTCTGCCACGACTCTTCCTCCTTTTATTAAAAAATGAACAGCTTCATAAAAAGCCTATTTCCGCACAGTTTTACTTCAGCGCGGAAAGCTATGCTTCCGCGCTCTAAAACCGCCTTGCTCAAATCTTCCAAAAACTCAAAAAAACACCCGTTTTTCACCCAAAAACGTAACACTCGTCCAGATAGTTAACTCATTTAACCAGTGTGTTAGAGAGCGTAACGCCCGTCCAGTCAAAGCGTAACACCCGTCCGGCTCAATGCGCGATGCAAGCCCAAAAACGTAACGCTCGTCCAGTCCAGAGCGTAACGCTCGTCCAGAACGTAAAGCTCGTCCACATATTGCCCTGAACAATTCCGCATGTCGTTTTCACTCCGCTTGCTCATCGCCACGGTACGCTTGGCTAATGCACTTGAAAGTAACCCGTTGCTCATTCCTGTGTACCGTGGCCGCGTACCCAGGAATCTAGTTTTCTTCGAGGTCTTCTATGAGATTTTTGAAGATTCTAATCGGCGATGTTGCGCCGGTTATTTGGCGCACCTTTTCGTATGACGCGGTAACGAAATTTTCGGGCTGGGTAGCGTAGCATTTCAGGAACATGTAGATCGCCTTGCGCGACAGCGACAGATTGGTGAAGCCATCGTGGTAATAACGAAACCAGTCCTTATCGAACATTAGGCTAAGCCGATATGGGAGTTGCACAAAAACCGTTTTTATTTTCGACGTTTCATCGCGCACCAGCTTGTAATCCGAAAAGCTTGCGATGGTCGAGAAAAAGACTGCCCGCCATCGTCGAAAAGGCTTGCGACTCTGCCTCCTGGAAACTGGCAAACGAAACCCAGCACGGCTACTGCACACCTGGCGGGAAGTGGCGCAGCCACCTCGAAAAGCCAGAGCGTCTATAGCACGGCTGTGGAACACTTTGCAGATTCCGCCGAAATCGCAACACTGCTACAGAGCGGCTACAGCGCACTTATCGGAAAGTGGAGCGGATGCCGCGCAGAGCCAGCGGTGTCATTAGGCTGCACGTGAGTCGGTACGTGTGCATGTACATGGTTCACCCATGCGCAAGTGCATCACTCCGCATTTGCGACGCACTTGCCTTTGCCGGTCGGGCGACCGCCCGTCCGGTGCTGCTGCGTTTTAAATGTTGACTTAACAAGCGTGAAGACACATGCAAGCCCTCGGCGGTGAGGATGGCTGCAATGCTGTTCAAGGTGTGTCCGCGCTTGCGCATCTGTGCGAGTGTGGGCGCAAGGCGGCGGATCGTCTGCGCCTTGGTGAG
>LSLI01000092.1 GCA_001577345.1 Candidatus Gallionella acididurans | reverse complement strand
TACACTAGGTACCACGGATAATGATTACACGGGAGATATAGAGCAGGTCGCCGTCGAAAAGGACGACATCGCCTATCTGCTGGCTGCAGCCAATCAATACCTCAGGACCGCGTGGAGCGAAGCGGATATCGCAGGGAGCTATGCCGGTGTGCGCGTGATGAAGCGCAGCGGCAAGGCCGATCCGTCGGATGTCAGTCGCGACTGGGAATTGAAAACCTCGGCGAATGGCGTGCATTATTCGATCGGCGGAAAGCTTACCTCGGCGCGCGAAGATGCGGCATGCATCGTCGACACTGTGTGCGGGCAACTTGGAGTCGATGCGCCATGCGCCACCCAAAGCCGCCGGTTTCCATGGGCACCGCAGGAAGATTATTCCGGGTGGTCGATTGCCATCAGTGCCAAGGCAAAACAACTCGGTGTCGACCAGGAGTCTGCAAAGTGGCTGATCCGCCGCCACGGCAAGCGGGCCGGGGAGGTACTGTGCAGCATCGCGGATGACTCGCGTCTGGCAGACCGCATTATCCCCGGGCTGCCTCTCATCCACGCCGATCTGCAGTTTTGCGCGCGCAACGAGATGGTGATGCATCTGGCCGACCTGCTGCGCCGCCGCATGCCGCTGCTGGTACTGGCGAAGCTGTCCGAAGACACTCTGCGCCGGCTCGCCGGGACTGTTGCGGATACGATGGGCTGGGATGAAGCCGCGGTAAACCGGGAAATTGAAACCTGTGTGAATCACCCGAATGGTGAATAATTTGACTGCTTCCATCGTGCTTGACCTTGGCACCACGGCCATCAAGGCGGGCTTGCTGGATCGCAACGGTGAACTCGGCAATATCATTGCGCGCCCGGCGCCGCTGATCACTGCTCATGATGGACGTTATGAAAGCGATTCGCTTGCCTATGCAGAAATTGCCGAACAAGTGCTGGGTGCATGCAGCGCACTAGCGGGTGATTGCAGATCACTGGGTCTGTGCAGCCAGCGCTCGTCGTTTCTGATCTGGGAACAAGCCACCGGCCAGCCTCTCACGCCGCTGGTTTCATGGCAGGACAATCGCGGTGCGGCGAGTTGCGCCGCGCTGCGGGCGCATGAAAAATCCATCCGCGATCTGGCCGGCTTGCCGCTGACGCCCTATTATTTTGCGCCGAAACTGCGCTCCATGTTGCTGGGGAATCCTGGTTGGCTGGCGCGGCTGGAAAGCGGCGAATTGCGGGTGGGCACGCTGGACAGCTTCCTGATATGGCGCTGGAGCGGCGGCAAATATTTTGTCACCGATGCCTCCATGGCGGCGCGCACCCTGCTGATGGATATCCGGCAGCAGCAATGGTCGCCCCAACTCTGCGAGTTCTTCGGTATTCCTTTGGGCATACTGCCAGAAATAATATCTTCCGCGGAAATGAACCTGAGTTTGAACAATGGACTGGTTTTGCAAGCCAGCACCGGCGACCAGTCCGCAGCGCTGATCGCCAGCATTAGCGAAAACCAGCCCGAGGCCCTGGTCAATCTTGGCACCGGCTGTTTTGTAATGCGATATTTTTCGGGTGGCAAGTCTGCGCTGGGCGGATACTTGAATACGCTGGTATATACAAATAACGCGCAACATCCCCACTACGCGATCGAAGGCACGCTCAACTCGGTGGCTGCGGCGCTTGCGCCGTATCCGGTGGGAGAATGCAATTGCGCAGACCTGGCGATGGATAACATTTTTTGTGTTGCAGAGCCCAGTGGCCTGGGGGCGCCGTATTTCCGCGGCGATATCGGTATCCGGTATTCAGAATCAGTTGAACATTTGTCGCAACGCCGCATTGCAACGTTGTTGCTGGAAGCGGTTATCTTCAGGGTAGTGCGGATACTGGAAGACTTGCACCGCGAATCTGCGATCGAGCGGGTTTATCTTTCGGGGGGATTGTCCGGATTGCTTTGTCTGCAACAGGGCATCGCGCAATGTGTGCCATTCGAGGTTTATCGCCTGGATCAAAGCGAGTCCAGCCTGCAGGGTGCCGCGCTGCTCGCTGCCGGCATGACCCCGGCCAGCCACAGAAGGAGCGAAACAATATCGATCACAGGCAACACCGACGCGCTGCCGAAAAAATACCGGCGCTGGAAAATGTGGCTTGATGAGCTGCTGACTTCCTGACAGCGTCGGATAAACGATCAATCTGCGAGGCTGGCGCGCACGCTGGCGCGCTCATTCATACGCGAGAACCAGGCGGACAGATTGGGGTGGGCGCCGCGCCAGTCGCGGTCGGGCTGGCGCAGGCCCAGATAAATCAGCGCGCTCGCCAATGCCAGATCGGCCAGCGTGATGGAGGAGCCCTCGCACCAGGTGCGCTGGCCCAGCTGCACGGACACATATGCGAGCGCCCGGGTGACGGCATCATTGTGGCGGGTGATGTTGCCGGCATCCTGTTTTTCTGCCGGACGCAGGCTTTCGCCGCGCACCACGACAGCGGAATCCATGATGCCGTCCGCCAGCGCTTCCCAGCGCTTGACGCGCATCCGCGCCAGCGCATCGCTGCGCGGGATCAGGATGGGGGTATCGTTCAGGGTATCGGCGTATTCGGCGACCACCGGAGAGTCGAACACGCAGGTCTCGTCATCGAGTATCAGCGCCGGGATGCGCCCCAGCGGATTGACGCGCGCCACCTGGCTGCCGGGCTCGCGCGGCGGATCAATCAGGTAAGTGTGCGGGATGTTCTTTTCCAGCAAGACCAGGCGCGCCTTGCGCACATAGGGACTGGCATTGGTTCCGAGCAGTTTCATGAATTTTCTCCAAAAATGGCAAAAGTAAAAAGAATGGATGCCGCGTGTAGTGTTTGCGCGGATTATTGAACAGGACAGCGATTATTACAAACAGTCAATCCATCAGGGAAGCTGTATGCAAGCCGGAAATTCCGGATTTACCCGGGCCAGGACATCGGGCCGCACAGCTCGATCTGAGTCAGGTACAGGCGCAGGTCGAGTTCGTACTGATGATATGCCGGCTCCATGTGGACGCAAAGTTGGTAGAAGGCTTTGTCGTGTTCCTTTTCTTTCAGGTGCGCAAGTTCATGCACAGAGATCATCCTCAGAAACTCGAGCGGCACTTCCCTGAACAGCGATGCGATGCGAATTTCACGGCTGGCCTTGAGCTTTTCGCCCTGGACCCGGGAAGTCCTGGTGTGTTGCCCCAGAGCGTGCTTGATGACCTTGATCCGGCTGTCGAAGCTTACCTTGTTTATCGGTGCGGCGTTGCGCAGAAAGCGGCTCTTCAGGTCGAGGACATATTCATACAGTGCTTTGTCGGTGCGTATGTCGTGCGCAGTGCGGTATTTCTCCAGCAGGATGTCGTCGAGGCGGTTCTGCTCGATCAGTTTCCGCACACTGGCTTTGATGTTTTCGGAATAACCGGCAAGATATTTCATCGTGGCCCAATTTTATACTCTGGATGGGTGTAAGCGATCGAAGTCGGGACAATAAACGCAGGAATCGCCATGAGGCACGACCAGACACTTGAAATCCTTCAGGTATGCCCCCATACACTCCGCCACTCTTTTTAAATGTTATTTGGGAGATTTTGTATGACCGAGAATATTGTAGCTAACCGTGAAACGATGGGGTTCCAAACCGAGGTCAAGCAGCTGCTGCAGCTGATGATCCATTCGCTGTATTCCAACCGCGAGATTTTCCTGCGCGAACTGGTCTCCAATGCGTCGGATGCTTGCGACAAACTGCGCTTCGAGGCATTGCATAACGACAAGTTATTCGAGAACGATTCCGAGCTGCGGATACGCATCAGCTACGACAAGGCCGCCCGCACGCTGACTATCAGTGACAACGGCATCGGCATGAGCCGCGACGAAGTCATCAACAACCTGGGCACGATCGCCAAATCCGGTACCCGGGAATTCTTTACCAAACTGAGCGGCGACCAGCAGAAGGATGCCAACCTGATAGGCCAGTTCGGCGTGGGCTTCTATTCCGCCTTCATCGTCGCGGACAAGGTGGCGGTCACGACCCGCCGTGCCGGGGAACAGACGGACCAGGGCGTGCATTGGGAATCGGACGGCGGCGGCGAGTTCACGATAGAAATGGCCGAAAAGCCGACACGCGGCACCGACATCACGCTGCATCTGCGCGCCGATCAGGATGACCTGCTCAGCGGCCAGAAGATCCGTTCCATTATCCACAAATATTCGGATCACATCGTCCAGCCTATCCTGATGAAAAAAGAGGAATGGAAAGACGGTGGACAAGTCGTTACCGACGAAGACGAGACCGTTAACCAGGCTTCGGCATTGTGGGCTCGGGCGAAGAATGATATTTCAGACGACGAATACAAGGCATTTTACAAACATGTCGGCCATGACTACGAAGATCCGCTGGCGTGGACCCATGCGCGTGTGGAGGGCCGGCAGGAATACACGCAACTGCTTTATATTCCGGCGCGCGCGCCATTTGACCTCTGGGATCGCAATGCCCGCCACGGCATCAAGCTTTATGTGCGCCGCGTGTTCATCATGGATGACGCAGAGCAATTGTTGCCGCAATATCTGCGCTTCGTGCGCGGTGTCGTCGACTCCAGCGACCTGCCGCTGAACGTGTCGCGCGAGATCCTCCAGGAATCCAAAGACATCGAGGCAATCCGCTCGGGCTGCACCAAGAAGGTCCTCGGCCTGCTGGAAGAGATGGCGTCCAATGAAAAGGAAAAATACGCGAAGTTCTGGGGTGAGTTCGGCCAGGTGATGAAGGAGGGCGCCGCAGAGGATTTCGCCAACAAGGACAAGATCGCCGGACTGTTGCGTTTTGCCTCGACTCATGCCGACACCGATGAGGCGACCGTGTCGCTGGCCGATTACATCTCGCGCATGAAGGAAGGACAGGACAAGATCTATTACATCACCGCCGAGACTTTCAATGCGGCGAAGAACAGCCCGCATCTGGAAGTGTTCCGCAAGAAAGGCATAGAAGTGCTGCTGCTGTCGGATCGTATCGACGAGTGGGTGACAAACTCACTGACCGAGTTCGAAGGCAAAGCGCTGGTGTCCGTGGCCAAGGGCGGACTGGATCTGGGCAAGCTGGAGGATGAGACCGAGAAACAGGAACAGGAAAAGCAGGCCAGCGAACACAAGGATCTGACCGAAAAGATCAAAAAGACGCTCGATAAGCGCGTCAAGGATGTCCGCGTGACCCACCGCCTGACCGATTCGCCCGCCTGTCTGGTTTCTGACGAGCACGATATCGGCGGCAACATGGCGCGCATGCTCAAGGCCGCCGGGCAGAAGCTGCCCTCCACGCTGCCTATCCTGGAGATCAACCCGAGTCATCCGGTCGTGATGCGTTTGAAGGAAGAGGAAAAGCACTTCGATGACTGGGCCGCAGTACTGTTCGATCAGGCGCTGCTTGCCGAGGGCGGGCAACTGGATGATCCGGCAGGGTTCGTCAAGCGCGTCAACCATCTGATGCTGGAAATGCTCGACTGACAAGCCGCGTCGCTCCTGTTTCCGGGTGATTTTGCCTGTGGGGAGAAGTTGCCCTGATTATCCCAAGCGATCAGGGCAGCATCCGGTATGGCTCCATCACCACCGACTCTATCCTTTTGCCAAGCACGGTCAGATGCCCCTCAAGCCGGCTGTTGCCGGTATCGCTGAACTCGAACCGGTAAGTGCGGCGCAGCGCCCTGCGTCCGGACTGGTCGCGAACCAGTGCAAGCGAGATGCCGGCAACTGTGTCGTCGAGAAATTGCACATTGGCATCATCACAGACACGTTTGCCCTCTTTTCGGGCAATCTCAAGGGTGCGCAGACTGTCGAGCCAGAACCAGCCAAGCGCGGCCAGCACCAGCAACAACGACAAACTTATCAGGTCCATTTTCGGGAAATCTGGGTGGCGAAGCTGGAAATCTTAACGGATTCCGGCAAATGTCATTAATTTATCTTGACGACACCAGCCAAACCAGCGTACAAGGGAACTTGGTATTTGATTCAAAGTGTTTGCAGTACTGGTTTTCCATGTGCAATCTTCGATTCAAATAGTTCTGCGGGGGGATTTCCCCGTTTTTTAGTAGGAGTTACACATGGCAACAGGTACAGTTAAATGGTTCAACGACTCAAAGGGTTTTGGTTTCGTCACTCCCGATGATGGCAGCGAAGATTTGTTCGCACACTTTTCCGCGATCAACATGAGCGGTTTCAAATCACTCAAAGAAGGCCAGAAGGTCACCTTTGAAGTGACACAAGGCCCAAAAGGCAAGCAAGCATCCAACATCCAGGCTCCTTAATCGGTTCCTGAGTTGGCAAGAAAAGCCCGGCATGAAAATGCCGGGCTTTTTGTTTGTGCGCCTTTCCGGGCGCACATCGGGTAGGGTGCAGGGTTACCCCTATGCCGATGTGTTTTGGCCGGCAGCCCCGGCTTCGAACAGGTGCTCCGCAGTTATGTAACCTGACCAGAGCCGTCTGTCTAGCCAGATTGAATTTCCCCTGCGTACGCAGTATGGACTTCCCCCGCTTTTGCAGACATTGCTCAACTTCCGGTTTGTAGTTGTTCAAGCGCCATTGTGGATGCTGGACGATTTGGTCGTGATGTTTGTAGTTTTTTCCAGGACGAAAATTAATCCCACGACTTTTCCGGAATCCAAGTTGTGTGAATTTTTTGTGACACACGCGGTTTTAAAGTTTTCCGATAGATAATCGCCGCCGAAAATTCTCTACCAGAGGATTTTTGGTTGGTCGGCTGGCTTGCCCGGTTGATTTCAATTAATTTCAATTGCAAGAAATATACTTTAGGAGTGTTTGTAATGAAAAAAGCTTTACTCGTTGCTGTTTCTCTCAGCGCCGTGTCAGGTGTGGCTCATGCTGATGTAAGCCTGTACGGCGTTCTCGATCTCGGCGTCGTCCAAATGACCAATGCCGGCGATATCAGCCCGACTTTCGTAACCGGCGCAGTACCTACTGGTGCTCAGCCTAACACTGCAAAATTCGGCACGGTCAGAGGCATGATGAACGGCGGCGAATCGCAATCGCGCTGGGGCATCAAGGGCAGTGAAGACCTTGGCAACGGCAACAAGGCGTTCTTCCAGCTGGAATCGGCTTTCAGTCTGGGCAACGGCACGTTGGCCACCTCCGGCTTGGCTGGTGGTGCCGGCACTCCCTCCATGGTCGCGGATACGGCACTTAACGGCCAGTTGTTCAACCGCATGGCGCTGATCGGGTTGTCAAACAACGATCTGGGTGCTGTCACCTTCGGCCGCCAGTACAGCTTGCAACTTGACATCATCGGTTCGGTCGGCGGCGGGTATGACCCGGTCAACGCGCAGATGTTCTCGCCGATCAACTTTTCCGGCTCCTACGGCGGCGGCGGCGCGACAGATAACTCGCGCGTCGACAATGCCATCAAGTACGCGAAGAAATTCGGCAACTTCAATGTCAACGCGCTGTATGGTTTCGGCGGCATGGCAACCAACAACTCTGCGCGCAGCAATGCCCAGTTGAATGCGGGTTATGAAGCGGATCGATTCGGGGTTCAGGCCGCGGTGCAAAGCGCGAAGGACACAACGAACATCAGTCCCAACGCAGCGCCCAACACCGTCAATGCTCAATACCTTAACCTGACTTCCTACATGCTGGCCGGACGCTATCAGGTGATAGATCCGCTGACACTGAAAGCGGGTTACGAGCGCATGCAACTTTCAGCTCCCGGCGACCCTACCGGCGACCTGGCGATGACCCAGATCTACCAGTACAACATCGGCACCCCCTCGGCTTGGGGTACTGCGCAGAAGAACCTCAATGTGTACTGGCTGGGCGCCAACTACCAGATCAGCCCGGCAATGAAAGCCTCGGTCGCTTTCTACGATGTGTCGGTACCGGCCTGGGGCACCACCACAACCAATGGCACCGACAAGTACACCTCGGCAATGCTGGAATACAATCTGAGCAAGAATACCAATCTGTATGCGGCGTTCATGCTGGACAAGAAATCAGGCAATTTCCTCGCCACGTCCGGTCCAGGCGCCATCACCAACTTCAATACCTATGGTGCCGGCCTGCGCGTCAAGTTCTGATAAAACCATCCTGCGACCTGGCCTGAGTAATTTCGGTCCGGCCAGTCAAGGATCAGCAGGTAATACTTAAACCCCGCTGTGGCGACACAGTGGGGTTTTTTCGCCTGCGACTTTAGTCCCCATGTGAAGCCTCATGGTCGATAAGATAGCACGGCCTGCACTTGATATCAGAGTTTGCGCCCCAACCTTGAATGTTGCCAGTTATTATTTATGACGATGCTTTATCGAGGAAAATAAATGAAAGAAATCCTGAATTACTTAAAGAAGCATGGCGAGAAACTGGATGCCGAGATTGCCCAAGGTGCCGGTCTCTCACTTACAAAGACACGTAACTACTTGGCTGAGCTTGCTGCTAAAAATGAGGTGGTGTTGTGCGACTCTATCAGGTTCGAGAAGGGTAAGAAAATAGAGGGGATACTATGCCGAGTGTCTGGTTTCACTCCGCCAGCTGCACCAGGACGGAAAGCGAAAGGATCTGTAGTTAATTGATAGGTGATCTGCCTATGTAGTTTTCATGCACACGGCAGGGATATTGTCGCTGGCCGAAAGCAGGGCTTCGCCGGGTTTTGTTTACGATCAAAGCAGACATGGCAACGCCTATAGACGATAGCCACATTTATCATATCTGATATTTGCCTCTGACTTTTAACTCTGATTCATCTTAAAGATGCTTTTTGAAGAATTCCATAGTTCTTGCCCAGGCAAGTTCTGCGGCTTTTGCATTATGCTTTAAATAGGCAAGGTTTTTTGAATCGGCTTCTTCATTGGCGAAGGCATGCTTTGCGTCGTAGCGGAAAAACTCAAACGATACTGAAGAAGCTGTTAATTTTTTCTCCAACTCATCAACGCCACTTATAGCAAAGACATCGTCATGACTGGCCCAGTGTCCCATGATGGGTGCTTTAATCTTCGTGGCATCAACATAATTCAATGGCGGGTAGCCATACCAAACTACCACAGCATCCAACTCGGGCACAAAAACACTTGAAAGTACGGTTAATGCCCCGCCCATACAAAACCCAGTGATGCCGACCTTTCGGCTTCCCAGTCCCTTTAAATATTGAACTGCGCCGCGAATATCTTGACTGGCGGCATCGCCAAAATTAAGCTCGCTCATCAAATGCTTTGCTTCATTTTCTTCCAGCGCCAATTTCCCGCGATATAAATCTGGCACTAAAGCCTGGTAACCTGCAACTGCCAATTTATCGGCAACGGCTTTGATTTGATCATTCAAACCCCACCACTCCTGGATGACAACGATTCCCGGAGCATTTTCAATATCCTTTGGTTTGGCAAGATAAGCATTCGCGGTCTGACCATCCGGTCTTTTATAACTAATAATTGAGCCCATTAAATTTCCTTTAAATTGATTTGCATCGAAATTGTCAGAATGACTTTGGCATGATTATAAGTGGCTGAATTGGAGAACGGCACCTTGTGACAGTCCAACGACACAAATAAGACCTTCCCGAGAAGCAACTTTCTAGCGTTGTAAATTGCCGTAACCTATACAGGTTCCGCGATTCGGGTAATGATCGTGATACGTAGCGGAAAAAGTATTAGGAGTATGCTACCCGGAATGAGGTATCACCGTACCGATGATATTACCGTAAGTTATTTTTGACCCGTCTGGCCAGGAGGTGTTACCGGCCAATTTCTGACTTTCAGCCAAGTCTTTTGCACGACAGGTGGCAATTTATCCATGTGCTTCAGGAACAGTGCAAGCGTCCAGATCTGTTCGTCCTTGAGGGTGTATCCGAACGAAGGCATGCCAGTCAGGCGGATGCCATGTTTGATCTTCCAGAACGAATGACCTTCCGGGTCGTCCTCCACACCATCGGTCGCCAACTGGGGAGGCCTCGGATACTCGCCTTTCGCTATCGGTGATGGTGAATTCGTTCCCTTTGCGGAACCATGGCAAACCGCACAGTTTTCCCTGAAAAGCCGAACGCCCTCAAGGAGGTTCTGGTCGGTCAGCGCCACCGGATTACGTTCCTTCGGGGCGTATCGATCCAGTGTCGCATCCAGTGAAGTTCCCGCCATCCAGAGTTCAAGTCCGCCGGGTTTTGTATCGGCATTGGCGGGAATCATGCCGCTATGCAACAGCGCATAAACACTTATCAGGGCAATAGCTATTGTTAATGTGATTCCCCAAGCAACACCTTTCAACATGGCATCTCCTAACTAAACAGTTGGGACATTGTATTAATGGCCAGAATAATTTCCGATGCCGGGAATGCGTTATAGTTCATGCGACAGTCCGTTGGGTTCGCTGCAAATTTTCTGTAAGCAGCTACTTAAATGTCAGAGTGCTCAGACTCTCGCCGCTGCCCTATACTTGCTTGTGAGCTGGCCGGTATCCAGCGCCACGGTCATATCGGCAATGTTTCCTATCAGGGTGCCGATCTGGTTAAGCTTGATGAGCATGGCTTTGACCATGATCTGCCGGTCGACCAGTGACTGATTATCGAAGCAACGATCATGATGACTTGCCCTTGCGTAACACCCAGCCGAGGGCGACCAGTGCCCAGCCATCGAACAGCAGACTGATGCCCACATACAGACCCACCAACCATAGGGAAGTGGCTGGCCACCCGATCAGAAACAGTGTGGCTAACAGGGCCGAAACAACACCATTGAAAGTCATCCAGCCCCAGCCTTTGGAAGGATAGATCGACTGGGCCAAGGTGAAGCTGCTCAGGGCATCCAACAACAGATAAATGGCCAGTAACAGTCCCACCGCTTCCACGCTTGATACAGGATAGAACAGCATCAGGCCGCCGATGATGAACAGCACGGCAGGCTTGAGCCAGTCCATGACGTTCTTCGGGCTATATTTATAGGTGTGAATGGCCCATAAACCGCCGCCGACAAGCAATAGCCAGGCAACAAAGAGCGCAGTGCTCAGGGACATCACGCCCGGCAGTAAAATACCCGCCGTTCCCAGCACGATCAGCAGTATCCCCGTGATCAAGGTATATGGCCCAAATTTATCGAGGACTTTTTTATCAATGGGTAAAATGTTCATTATTTTTCTCCTGTTAAACAGCGTGCAACACTTTCCAGATTAGGGGTGGAAACAGCGTCCGATAGTTTCCACCTCAGTGTGTAGCCATCCGGCGTTTTAGCCGGAGGTATCTGGAGTGTTTTACATGGACATCATTTACGAAATTCGCAGGCGATACTCGGTAAGTTATGCGTTGATCGGCATCTTTTGGGGTGAGCAAAAGAGCACGAAGACGTGGACGTGAACTGCTATCAAAATAGATAGGTTATATCCGCTTGGATTTGAAGAGCGATTGCCATTACTTTTGTTCGAGACGCTCCACTAGGTGTTCCAATTGCTGGGCAAGCGCATCCCAAATGCCCATTGGGCCAGACTCCTCGAGTATCTCCTCCGACAGCTGATTCGGAGACATTTTTCTCAACACATCAAGATTTTTCGCGAGCCTGTCTCTTTCACTTTTTGCTTTCGCTATCTGCGGGTGAGTATCAGCATGTAGAGGACTCCTTGCAACTCCCTTACTGGCGCGTTCCAAAAGTTCATCGATATGCTTAAGCTGTGATTCATATTGACTGGTGTCGGTCATCCTGTGGCTCCAATTGCTGCCCTTCAGCTCGTTATAGTTCCATTGCAGTGCCTGAAGAGCGTCAATAAGTTTGCTTGGCGAATAATGAAAATGGTGATGAATA
>LSLI01000091.1 GCA_001577345.1 Candidatus Gallionella acididurans | reverse complement strand
GGGCGTGATCCAGATCTTCAACGTCGGCGCCGAACGAATGCTGGGTTATGCGGCAGCCGACGTGATGAACAAGATCACGCCGGCCGACATTTCCGATCCGCAGGAAGTGATTGCGCGCGCCAAAGCGCTGAGCGCAGAGCTCGGCACCAAGATCACACCGGGCTTCGAAGCGCTGGTATTCAAGGCCTCGCGCGGCATCGAGGACATCTACGAGCTGACCTACATCCGCAAGGACGGCAGCCGCTTCCCGGCTATCGTGTCGGTCACCGCGCTGCGCGATGCGCAAAACGCCATCATCGGCTATCTGCTGATCGGCACAGACAACACCGCCCGCAAGCAGGTCGAGGCAGAACAGAAGCTGCTCGACCAGCGCCTGCGCGATCAGCAGTTTTACACGCGCTCGCTGATCGAGTCGAACATCGACGCGATCATGACCACCGACCCGTCAGGTACGATCACCGACGTCAACAAGCAGATGGAGGTGCTCACCGATTGCACGCGCGACGAGCTGATCGGCGCGCCATTCAAGAAGTACTTCACCGACCCGGAACGGGCCGAGGCCGCCATCAAGCAGGTGCTGAGCGAAAAGAAGGTCACCGACTACGAGCTCACCGCGCGCGCCAGGGACGGCAAGGAGACCGTGGTGTCCTACAACGCGACCACCTTCTATGACCGGGACAGGAAGTTACAGGGCGTGTTCGCGGCCGCGCGCGATGTCACCGAGCGCAAGCGCCTGGATCAGGTGCTACAGGAAAAGAACGTCGAGCTGGAGAGTGCCAAGTCGGTGGCGGAAACAGCCAACCTCGCGAAATCTGAATTTCTTTCCAGTATGAGCCATGAGCTGCGCAGCCCGCTCAATGCCATCCTCGGCTTTGCCCAGCTGATGGAGTCCGATTCCCTGCCGCCAACGTCATCCCAGAAGGAAAGCATAAACCAGATTCTTCGGGCTGGATGGCATCTGCTTAAGCTGATCAACGAAATTCTCGATCTCTCAAAGATCGAGTCCGGGCAGGTGCCGCTGTCGGAGGAACCGGTGGACCTGGCCGAGGTCATGCTCGAATGCCAGAGCATGATCGAACAGCAGGCACAACAGCGTGGCATCAAATTAATCTTGCCCCGGTTCGATATCATTTGCTTTGTCCGTGCCGACCGGACCCGGTTGAAGCAGATTCTGATCAACCTGCTGTCCAACGCGGTCAAATACAACAGCGAGCGGGGCACGGTCGAGGTGAGCCATACCGAAAGCACGCCGGGACGCATACGCATCAGTATCAAAGACAGCGGCGCGGGACTCAAGCCGGAACAACTGGCGCAGCTTTTCCAGCCGTTCAATCGTCTCGGACAGGAGGCTGGCGGCGAGGAGGGCACTGGCATCGGCCTGGTGGTGGCCAAGCGACTGGTCGAATTGATGGGAGGCACCATCGGCGTGGAAAGCACCATCGGCGCGGGCAGCGTGTTCTGGTTCGAACTCAACTCGATTTCTGAGCATCATCTTGCCGTGGATGAAAGCGATGTGGCGGTATTGGTGAAACCACAGACGCCCCGCAAAGCACGGCTGCACAACACCCTGCTCTATGTGGAGGACAATCCGGCCAACATGATGCTGGTCGAGCAAATCATCGCGCGCCACCCCGACTTGAGTTTGCTGACTGCGGTGAACGGGAAACTCGGTATCGAACTTGCACACGACAAGCAGCCGGATGTGATTCTGATGGACATCAATCTGCCTGACATCAGTGGCTTCGAAGCCCTTAAAATCCTGCGTGACGATCCGGCCACGGCGCACATTCCCGTCATTGCCGTCAGTGCCAATGCTATGCAGCTTGACATCGAGAGGGGCCAGAAGGCGGGATTTTTCCGCTATCTCACCAAGCCGATCAAGGTCAATGAGCTCACGGAGGTGCTGGATGAGGCACTGGAATTTGCGGAAACAGGATTGAATGGCGCAATCAAGCAAGGGGTCGTGTGATGGTGAGTGCCACCGATATTTTGCACGCCAGAATCCTGATCGTCGACGATCAGCAAGCCAATGTCCTGCTGCTCGAGCGGATGTTGCGCGGTGCCGGCTATGATTCTGTCACCTCCACGATGAATCCGGGCGAGGTCTGCGAGTTGCACCGCAAACACCGCTACGACTTGATCCTGCTCGATCTGCTGATGCGCGGCATGGACGGGTTCCAGGTGATGGAAGGCATGAAGGAGATCGAACCGGAAGGTTACCTTCCTGTGCTCGTCATCACCGCGCATCCGGATCACAAACTGCGCGTGCTCCAAGCCGGTGCGAAAGATTTCGTCAGCAAACCGCTAGAAATGGCCGAGGTGCTGGCGCGCGTTCACAACATGCTGGAAGTGCGTCTGCTGCATCTGGAAACGAGGAAGCTCTACAATGAACTCGTGGCGGAACACAAACGCTCTATCGAGCTGACTGCCCAACCTGGTGCCATGGTGGGTGTCGTGGAGGAGGAACGCCTTGCCACGCATTGGTTTCGCAGTCTGAGATTCCGCCACCCCTGGTTGCAGCTCAACTTGCTCACTGTTTTTGCCGCCGCCGCCGTGGTGGGCATGTTTCAGGGTACCATCAACCGGCTGTTGATTCTCACCATATTCCTGCTGGTGCTGGCCGGCCAGTCGGGCAACACCGGCAGCCAGGCACTGGCAATCACGCTGCGCGGGATCATCTTGGGTGATCTGCAACCGGGCAAGGAAAAGATGCTGGTCATGAAAGAAGCATTGCTCGGTTTGCTGAATGGCGCGCTGGTTGATCTGGTGGCAGCGATAGGAATGTATTTGGTCGCCAGCTTCCAGCATTTTCCCGGTGCCCTCATGCTCAGTGCCGTCGTGTTCCTTGCGATGGTCGGCAGCTGCATCATCAGCGGTATCTGCGGCGCCATCGTGCCGCTCATCCTCAAGCGATTCGGTACCGACCCGGTCACTGCTTCAAGCATTTTTTTTACGACTGCCCCACCAACGTGACGAGCATGGGGATGCTGTTGGGGCTGGCGGCGGTGCTGGTAAAGTATCCACAGAAGGGGGTATTTTGGAAAAATATAGTCCGGGATATACCCGGATAAACCGCCAAACGGGGCAGTGTATTTTGCAGGAAAAATCTGCCAGAGACAGTTAACCAAGGAGCTCAGATTCCCATGATAAATTCATCCGACATACTTCACGGCAAGATACTGATCGTCGACGATCTGGAAGCGAATGTCCTTCTGCTCAAGCGATTACTCGACGGTGCCGGCTATGTTGCCGTCACCTCGACGATGGATCCGAGTGCAGTTTGCGAGCTTCACCTCAAGAACCGCTACGACCTGATTCTGCTCGATCTGCAAATGCCCGGCATGAATGGATTCCAGGTGTTGGAGGGCCTCAAGCAAATTGAGCAGGACGGGTACCTTCCGGTGCTGGTGATCACCGCTCAACCGGGACACAAACTGCACGCACTTCAGGCCGGCGCCAAGGATTTCATCAGCAAGCCATTCGAGATACCCGAAGTGCTGGCGCGCGTTCACAACATGCTTGAAGTGCGCCTGTTGCATGGTGAAACGAAGCGTTACAGCACAGAGCTGGAACAAAAGGTTGAGGAAGTGGAAGCCAGCCGCGATCAGATCAGCCGCAAGAGCGACGAGATCAAGCGTCTCTACAATGATCTCGTGAAGGAGCAGAAACGGTCGTTAGAGTTGAGCGCCCAGCCTGGCACCATGGTCGGTGTTGAAAAGGAGGAGCGTATTGCCACGCCATGGCTTCGTAGTCTGAGGCTGCGTCATCCATGGCTGCAATTCAACCTGTTCACATCCCTGCTGGGCGGCGGCGTAGTATTGCTGTTCCATGACACCATTAACCGGCTGTTGATACTCGCCGTGTTTGTGCCGATTCTGATCAGCCAGACGACCAATACCGGCAGCCAGGTGCTGGCAATCACGCTGCGCGGGCTCGCCCTCGGCGAGTTGAAAGCGGGCAAGGAAAAATTGCTGATCTTGAAAGAAGCGCTGCTCGGCTTGCTGAACGGCATGCTGGTTGGCCTGGTAGCGGCCACCGCCATGTACTGGGCAGCCACCCTGATGCATTTGACCAACGCGCCCATGCTCAGCGTCGTCGTGTTCCTCGCCATGACCGGCAGTAGCACCATCAGCGGAATTTTTGGCGCCATCGTGCCGCTCGCCCTGAAGAAATTCGGCACCGATCCTGCCACCGCTTCGAGCATCGTGCTCACCACGGGAACAGACGTGGTGGCTCTGGCGTTGTTGTTCGGGTTGGCAAAAGTGATGATTAAGTGAACCCCGGCAGAATAATATTCTGCCGGGAGTACACAGGAGTTGTGACACACATGGAAGGTGTACCTGATATTCTTCACGGAAAAATCCTGATCGTCGACGATCAGGAAATTAATGTCGATCTGCTCACGCGGATACTCGGTGGTGCCGGCTATGTTGCCGTCACCTCGACGATGGATCCGAGTGCAGTTTGCGAGCTTCACCTCGAGAACCGCTACGACCTGATCCTGCTCGATCTGCAAATGCCCGGCATGGATGGTTTCCAGGTGTTGGAGGGTCTCAAGCAAATTGAGCAGGACGGGTACCTTCCGGTGCTGGTGATCACCGCCCAACCGGGCTACAAACTGCACGCACTTCAGGCCGGCGCCAAGGATTTCATCAGCAAGCCGTTCGAGATACCCGAAGTGCTGGCGCGCGTTCACAACATGCTGGAGGTCCGCCTGTTGCACAAGGCAGCCAGCAATAATGCCAGGAAACTGGAATCCCTGGCGCTGAATGACCCGCTGACAGGCCTTGCGAACAGACGACTTCTGGCCGAAAGATTGTCGATGATCCTGGCCCATGCGCAAAGGAACAAGAGTGCCATGGCGATGGTGTATCTGGATCTGGACGGATTCAAGCAGATTAACGACACGTTGGGACACAGTGCCGGAGACACGCTGCTGAAATTGGTCGCAGGTCGCCTGGCGGCAACGGTGCGTGAAGAAGATACGGTGGCACGCATGGGCGGTGACGAATTCGTGATTGCGCTGTGGAACGTCAGCGATACCGACGATGCGGCCAAGGTGACGTCAAAAGTGGTTGAGGCAGTTTCGCAACCCTATAGCATCGAGGGACATACAGTTATCATCACCACCAGCGCAGGCGTCGCTATCTATCCTGCACATGGCAGGGACGCCGACACGCTGATAAAGAACGCGGACCTGGCCTTGTACGATGCCAAGCACTCGGGCAAGAACGCCTATCGAATCTCGAGGTACCCTGACCTGTTGGGGGTAGCCGGCATTCCGCATGATCCGCTTGCATGCGACGCAACATTGCCAAATGATTCAGCGAAGTTGTAATTCCATTTCCTGGTCAATAGTGAAATATCGCAGGGTGTAGACCGCCTGGTGATTGGGCTTCGATACCCCAGCCCGAACGGCAGGTTTGTCGCTAATTATGGAATGCTCAATAAAATGAAAGCGCCCGCAACCAGGCGGGCACAAAATGAAAAATCAGACATCTGAATTGAAACTTGCACCACCGGTGTCCGGTTAAATCGTCACCAGGTTCAAGTCAGTCAGAGGTGCTTCAGTAACGGTGCAGGCTCAGCTCATTTTTTGATCTGCGATACAAGAGATAACTGTGCAGGAACCAGCCTAAAACGAACCCCATCAGCAAAGTGAAAAATATCAGCAATGCACTCGACAATGAAAATCTCCAGTATAGAAAACCGATCTCGACTACAGCGGCATTTTGCGCGATAAATATTACCGCCATGCTGCCGAGTATTAGCATCAGTGCCAGCCCCAAGTTCATTTTTTACAATTGCTCACGTGGATTATCAAATGCTTCCTGGTTGGCCGGCGACCTGGGATGCAATTACTTCATTTGAATTTGGAACGGGCTTCAGCTACACCAGTCTTGAGTTCATCCCAGATATTGTCGGCAGTCACTTTGACTTGATCCCATGCCTCGCCACCGGTTTTACCCAGTTCCTTCAGTTTCTCGGACGCCATCCGCTGTTTGGCGCGCAACTCATGAATTACCTTGGCACGGCTGACATTGATATCTGCAGCGGCATTCCCCGCCTTGGCTTCCAATAGATTTATTTGCGCGTCCCATTCTTTCAGTTGCGCCGCCAATTTTTGCTTATACGCTTCTTTAATATCCATGGCCTGCTCCTTAACTGGTTGACGGTTCAATCTCAATTGGCCGACTTTACGACCAGCCGGTTTTCAACCTCATTTACGCCCTGCACGGCACTCGCCAGCTCTTTGGCCCTGTGGCTGTTCGTCAGGGAGTCGACTGACCCGCTCAATGTCACCAGGCCCTTTACGGTATCGACACTGATCTGCAGTGTTTTGAGACCGGGCTCGGCAAAAATGGCGGCTTTGACCTTGCTGGTGATCTCGGTATCATCTATCGCCACACCTGCTTTCGTGCTTTGCTCACTCAGCTTGTCCCCGACCCTGTCGGCAGTCTGGTCGATCTTTTTACCTGCGGTTTCTGCAGGACCCGGCTTTTCGCATGCGACAAGCCCGACAACCAACAGCATCAAAAGACCGGTCAATTTAAAATTCCTGTGGAGTTTCATTTTGTTTCCTTTCCAAGGTTCGTTAATTTCGTTTAATACCAACTTCAATCAAAGCAACGTTATTGCAGGAGCGTCCCGGCGATGTCAATTCCGCCGTGTCAACTTCACGCCCAGCTTGCTGGATAGTGGATTGCCTGCCTTTGGCGCACCCTACGATTTCACTTTTGATTGAGGAATGGAATAAAGTCGACGGCTGTTACCTGACTCGAATGGCATCCCTGACCAGCTTCACGCCCTTGATGTAGCGTGCCAGCTCAGTTGCTGTATTTTCAGCGGCAGGGGAACTGACGAAGCCGGTCAGCAGCACGACGCCTTTGGAGGTTTCAACTCCGATCTGGGCCGATTTCAGCGTGGGCTCGCCATTGATCGCCTTGATCACCTTGCTCGTGATGGCGGCATCGTCGCTTGCTTCTTTGCTTCCATTCTTGGCAGCGGTCGATGCGCATCCCAGAATGGAAGCCAGCACAATGGCGAGGACGAAAGCGGCGGGCCGCTTGTAAGCTGTGGTAAATTTCATGATGTTGCTCCTTTGTATAAGGTGAATTCCGTTTAGCCAAAATCCGGCAGTTGCTACCTCATTACACTGCCGGACTCCGGATCAAATTGAAATGTCAGCCAGGTTCAATACGGCTTTTGCAATGCCGTCTGCTGGGTCAGTCGGATTTGCGTGAAGAGGTCACTTCGACTTCCACGCGGCGATCAGGCGCCAGGCAGGCAATCAGTTTCTTGGTCGCTTTCTTGCCTTTGCACTCATCGGGCTTCGTCAACGGATATGCTTCGCCTTCTCCTGTTGCCGATATCTTGTCGGACGCTATCCCCAGAGTTCCCATCAGATACGTCCTGACTGCTTCAGCGCGCCGTTGCGAAAGCTTCATGTTAAAGGCCTTGGAACCGATTCTGTCGGTGTGCCCGGTTACGTTGATGACATCATATTTGGAGCCTTTCAAATCGGCGACAAACTTGTCGAGGGCGCGTTGGCCGGTAGGCTTCACGGTAGTCTTGCCGAAGTCGAACAGGGCATCAGCGCCGGAATCCGCATAGAAAATCACCTTGCGCGGCGGCGCCACAACGATGATCACCTGAGCGGGAGCAGCAGTTTCCGCCATCATCACTTTCTCGACGGGTGCCGGCTTGTTCTGGTCGAAGCGATACACCAGGCCTACCGAATACACGTTGATGTTGCCGGTGTTGCCGATGGCATCATTGATCCGGTAGCGTTCCGCTTCGGCGCGCATTCCGAGAGAGGGGGTAAAGTCATATTGGACACCCAGGCCGGTTTTATAGTTGAGTGTATCCTTGCTGGGGTTCGGAATCGGCGTTACGGCAGCGGCTGCGGATCCGGTGCCGGAGAAATTGTCTTTGGCTTGCGCGTACTGCGCACCAATCCGGCCAAACGCGGAAAACTTTTCAGTGAGGGGCAGCATGCCGACCGCATCCAGATTCAAGCCCTGGAGATTGATTTTTCCGTTCAGTGATCCCGCCAGTGCCGGCGGTAACGTGCTTGTCGTATAACCGAACTGCCCCAGATTGAAATAACCGCCTTCCAGGGCAAAATTCTTGTTGAACTGGTAGCCGCCAAAAAGCTTGTAGGCAGTGCCTTTGTTATCATCGCTGATCGAGCTTGGAAGCCCCAATCCCTGGAGATTGGCGAGGATACGCGCGTTGTCGATTGTCGCTCTTGACTGGCCGATGTTACCGCCCATGTACCAGAATGTGTCGTCAGTCGCGGCAAAAGTGTTGCTCATTGCTGCGCAACCGACAAGACCCAGTGCCCCTGCGGCTTTAAGTAATTTTTTCATTTTTTTCTCCAGAATAATTTGATGCAGTTTGTTCAGCTTGCACAAATATCATGCCTACTGGCAAGTTGTTGAATATCCTGCAGGCGGTGCAAACGGCTGACCAGGGACGGAAACGACGTTGGCGTCAAATACAAACAGGCCAGTACCCCCAGCCACACCCACCCACGCTCCTGCAAACAATCGACCACATGATGTTGCGCCGGTTTTCATCGTGACATCTCTTGCGGCCAGGATGTTGCCCTGGAATTCAGAGTACAAACCGAGTGTCGCGTCAGAGGCGGCCTGCCACCAGACGTTGGACGCCTTGGCGCCGTTGACCAGCAGGATGCGAGAGTGCGGTCCAGGCGGGGCGCTGCCGTCAGCCGTGCCGGTTGTGCTCGATGACTGGAACACGAAGACCGCATTCGAGTTGCCCTGGGCATCCAGCGTGAGATCACCCGTTATCAAGATCGAGGTGAGGGATTGGTAGACGCCCGGATAAAACAAGTTGGTTCCCAACACCAGTGCGCTCCCGGTTGCGCCTCCCAAGGTAGTGCCCGCCGGTATATTGGTGGCTCCTCCGAGTGAACCGGCGGCCGGAGGCCCGGCCGGCGGAGTGATGTCAAGAAATCCCGTATTCATGTCGTTCTTGACAGTAGTTGCAGTGGTACCGGTAATGGTTACCGTCCCGTTGAGTATCGGAACGGAAGTCGGTGTTGTGGCGCCGCATGTACCAAATCCTGCAGACCCCGCTCCTCCGGGTGCTGGCGCGGCATTACACGTAGCAGTTGGAGTCAGTATCACATCCCCGTTGATGGTGGTGAGCGGTGTAGTGTTGGTGTTGGTCACCCCTGCAGTAGCCGCCATCCCGTACGTGGCAGCCGTTCCAAGCATTGACGCGTTTATTCCGGGAAGGTTTGAGACACCCGCCCCTACACCTCCACCTCCGGCAGGAGCACCGGCAGGTCCGCCCAGAATTGCGCCACCGCCGCATCCCGCTATAATTGCGGTGAGCAGCAATGCCGGGATCCATACCAGCGGGTTTTTACTGCTATTTAATTTGTTCATTTTCTTCTCCTTTTTAAACCTGATTCCGAAAAACATCGGTGCAATCGACCGGCACTTGGCCAAATCCAAATAATGTTGCATTTATCCCACTTCCATTCGCTTCGCTCTGTGCGCCAGCGTACATAAGGCCGTACGGTGACGGCCTTTCATTTTTTATGGAGCGGGTTGGGTAACCGTATTCGCTTGAAGCGTGACCGCGCTCTGCGCCAGCAACCTGCTGTTTGCGGTTGCGCCGGTATTGAGCGTGATCGCAGTTTGCGCCAATATCACCCCCTCCATGTGTGCGGTCGTGCCTATCGACACAACATCGGCGGACTGCCAGAAGATGTTCTTGGGCAGTGCGCCACCGGCCAAGATCACTTTCGCGCCGGAAGCCTGGGTGATACCGCCCGCAATCTGGAAGATCCAGACATCGTTTGCGCCACCGCTGAGTGTGACATCCGTCGGGATCAACACGCTACTGCCCCATTTGTAGGTGCCGGCAGGCAGGGTCATCCCGCCAATATTTCCGGCACCGACTTCGGTAAAATCAGCAGGCCGTCCGGCGGCATCTGTGTACGCGGTTTGCATATCGCCTACCGCTGCGGTGAGGAGTGTGGGCGTTGTACACGAACCCGTGTTGTAGTCGGCTGCGAACACGTTACCGGTGACCAGAGTTGTCGTCGAATAACACCCCGTACTATTCAGTGTCAGAGAAAACCCCTGAATGTAAGTCGCTGCGGCTGGACTGATTCCAAGATCCCCGGTCACTGCGGTCGTTCCTGTCGTTGAGATGCCGGTTTTTGCCAGAATCGCATAAGTTGGACTGGTAGGCGTTCCCGCTCCAATAATCGATTTCAAATTAACCGGAGCCGGGCCATGACCGCCTGTGCCTGCGCCAGTGCCGGTGCCTGGAGCGGATGGGGGTGGGTTGTTTACAACCCCGCCACCGCCACCGCCACCGCATCCGGCCATAAATGCGGTGAGTAGCAATGCCATAAACCACATCAATGGCTTCGTAGAACTATCGAATTTGTTCATTTTCTGCTCCTTTAAAATCTGCCCCAGGGAAATCGGTGCAATCGACCGATTTTTTGCTGGTAATTATTCTGGTGTACCGCCTCACGACCCTCTGTCCAAGCTGTCAGGAAACGTCAGTCAAGCCACCAGTCATATACAAAGGTCGTATACAAGCTCCGCTTTTCCCTGTCCCGATCCGAAATAAAATCAACCGGAACTAGGGCAATCTTTCACACCAGTTTCACTATCCCATTTTCATCCGCGTTGCTCGGTGCGTTAGCGCACATAACGAAAAATATTTAAGGGGAAATTAAAAAGGCCGTCTCGCGACGGCCTTTTGTTTGCTGCTATTGCATTACGAACAGCAAGCGTTATGGAGCAGGTTGTGTCACCGCACCGCCCAAAGTGACCGCACTCTGTGCCATCAGTCTGCTGTTACCCGTTGCGCCGTTGTTTAGCGTGATCGCCGTTCCCGAAAGTATCACTCCCTCGATGTGTGCGGTCGTGTCAAGGGTCGCACCAGCGCCGACTTGCCAGAAGATGTTCTTGGCCAGCGCGCCACCGCTCAGGATCACTTTCGTAGCAGCAGCCTGGGCAAACGTTCCCGGTATCTGGAAGATCCAGACATCGGTTGCTGAGCCATTGAGCGTGACATCCGTGCTGATGGTCACATTCACGGGAGTAGTCCAGGTGTAAACACCGGGGGCAAGGGTCAGCCCGCCAATTTCTCCAGCGGCTCCGGCATTCAGGAAGGCACCCGTTCCTGCTGGTCGTCCGGCGGCATCGTTGTACGCAGTGACCATGTCAGCAGAGGCCTGGGAAACTGCGGCAGGAGTAGGAGCTACATTGTCAGTTGCGTAGATATTTCCGGCCACTTGAGGGGCTGTCCAGAAAGTATTCGAGCTATCCTCTGTCATTGTAAAGCCCGTGATGCTGGCCGCGACCCCCGATAAAGCTACTTTTCCAGTCACTGCGGGCACTGAGGAGGTGGCTGTAACGCATGAGCCATTGCATGTGATTGCGGAGACTGCCAGTATCGCGTAATTGCCCGCCGTCAGAAGATTGACTGCTGCCAGAGTAGTTCCGCCGGGCGCTGCTGGAGCCGCTGGAGCCGCTGGAGCCGCTATGCTTCCATTGCCACCACATCCGGCCACAACAGCGGCCAGCAGTAATGCCATCAGCCACATCAGCGGGTTGTAACCAGCCGCAAGGATGCCGTAGGTCGGGTGCACGGCGTAACGGACAGGGCTGGCCAGATGGCCGGCTTTTCTGTCATTAATTCCGCCAGTAATATTTTCAAATCTGTACATTTTGTTTCTCCTTTGAATTGTTCGATCCGGTGAGTTGTTCGATCCAGAAAATATCGGCGCAATCACCCGAACTTTTACTGGTGCTTGTCCTGAATACGCGAAACGCGGACCAAGGCATCGGCTATATTTTGAGCATCGGCCTGGTTTGCCCCGATTGAACACGGATCAGCCGTTACCAACGCACAAATCACAACGGTTGCACTATTCCAGTTTTGCTCGCCTTACTCCGTGCGTTGGCACACATTAAATAAAAAATATTTATTCGGGACGCTTGTTATTGAATTTTCCATAATTGGTGACAGCACAGCATCATTCGGAACAGGGGCAGGAAATAAAAAACTGGAACGTCATTCCAGCGAAAGCGGTGATCCTGTGGGCTTAACCCAGATAGTTCATTAGCCAAAAATCCGTTCGCCCTGATGCTTCGACGCGCTCAGAACAGGGTACGCAGAGCGTATCGAAGGGCTTGCTCAAGTGGTTCGATACCTCACCACGAACGGTCTTTTACACCCGATCTTTTACACCCGACTTCTCTTAAGG
>LSLI01000090.1 GCA_001577345.1 Candidatus Gallionella acididurans | reverse complement strand
CTGCTGCCGAGGCTGCGGGGCGGCGTTGCCCGGAACGATCAGCGGCGCCGGGGTCTCTTCGATGACTTTCACGTCCGTCACGAAATATTCGGTTTCCCCGAAGCAGGACGTGGGAAGCCAGATGTGCTGCTCATAGTGTAGCGATACGCGCTTGCCCATCACAGCGTTGAGCTTCTCCGCTGTTCGGTTGTCACGCACCGTGAAGATAAACTTCTCCGGCATGGAGCCGGGCAGCGAAACCAGGGCCATCTCGCCTTCCCAGGTCTTGCACAGATAGCCCTTGTCGGACAGCTTCTGCAGCCAGCCGGCACGCTCTCCGCTGGAGTAGCTCCAGTTCAGCATGGCCCAGATATAGGCCGCGAACAACAGACCCGCCACGGCCAGAATCAGAATCACCTGGGTTACAAGGGCGCGCCCCTCTTGTCTGTGTATCGTCGATATCATTTTTCAGCTCTCCTTGGATTTCATGCTCGTGGCAACTTGCGCTGCAGGCGCGATTATACGGCCACTCAATGTCGCCTGGCTTCCATTTCCGGTTGATGATTGCAGCCTTGGCTATCCGCTTTCTGGCACACCGCAGCCACATATAGTTATTCATGGCCACCCCAAAGTTGCTTGAGCTTCGGAATTTTTAACTGGTGGAAACATCCGGGGACCACGGATCTCCGGGAATTAAGGGGCTCCGCATCAAATATCTACCCGAGCGTGCCGACGAATTACGAAATCCGGAAAAATATTTTGATGCTTGGTACGGTAACGCACGGAGACTAGGGGTTGTAAAGTTCAGAATGCGCATCTGGCGCCGTGAAGGCAATCGAATTTAACCCGGGGTGTTTCATCATCTCGCCCTATTACCAAAGAGGTCATCATGATAAGTCTATTGATAGTTATCATTCTCGTGATAGTGATCATCGAGTTGTTGTAACGCGCATCGTATCCCTGCATAGCCGGTAAACCGGCCATGCGGGGTAGGCCTCTGAATTGTGACGGGGAATGCCGCCGGTATGTTCCGCCAACCCATCAGCGCGATCACAACAACTTTTGCACCAGGCTGCCAAGTCTGGTTCTGTTGCGCCTGAAATTCATTTAACGACAGAGCGATAACTTATGCAGCTCGATATCCGGAATCTTGCCAAGCTCTATGATCAAAAGCGGGGGCTGGCGCCGACCAGTTTTGAAGTGAGCAAGGGAGAGTTGATCGCAGTCGTCGGCCATAACGGCGCCGGCAAGTCCACACTGCTGAAAATGCTGGCCAACTGGATCGTTCCGGACGGCGGCAGCGCGACGATAGACGGGATAGACCTGAAGAACCGGATCGCTGTCGTCAGGAAAGTGGGGTTCATTCCCGAGGAGCCCAATCTCTTCGACTTTTTCTCCGTTGAATACAATCTCAAACTGTTCGCCGCGCTCACGCAAACACCTATGCTGCGGGTAGAAGAGATCCTCGGCGAATTCGCTCTGCTGCCGTTCCGGAAGAGCAGGGTACAGTCACTGTCAAAAGGCCTGAAGCAAAGAGTGAACATCGGGCGCGCACTGCTGGCGGATCCGCCCGTGCTGCTGCTGGACGAGCCCACATCGGGCCTGGACTTCGAGATGACGCGGGAGATCTACCGGCTGCTGGGAACCATGCACGGCGCCGGGAAGACGATCCTGTTTACTTCCCATCGGCCCGAAGAGATCAAAAGCCTGGCCACGCGCATCATGGTGCTGCACCAGGGCAGCCTGATCTTCGACGGATACCCCGATGAATATTTTCAATCCGATATCCATCAAAAGCTGTACGCATGATGATGAGAAATATCCTGGTACTCGCATGCAACGATCTGGCGATCGCGTTCAGGAACAAGACCTTCTTCCTGATCCTGTTCATCCCGCTGTTCGTGTTCGTTTCCCTGGATCTGGTGGACGGTACCCGCTCAGAAGCAGGCAGAGTCAGGATCGGTCTGGTGCAAGGTCATGCCTATCCACCCGGAATCACCGGCAACGTCAACGCAGCCGATAAACTCGTCGAGGTGACCTGGGTGCAGAACGAGGCGGAGGGTGTGCGCCTGCTGAAGGAGCACAAAATAGACGGAATTCTGACCGGGAAAGAAAAGGCACCCGGCAGCCTTGCACTGCTGGTCTTGAAAAAGGATTCCCTGCGCACGATCGCGATCGTGCAGGATTTCTCTGCGTTGCAGAAAGCGGCGGAAGGAAGTCGCCCGGACTGGATCACCAACATCAGGTCGCTGCACCAAAGCGGCGTGCAAAGGGAAACCTTGCCCACCTGGATATTGATGCTGGTGCTGCTCATCGGCTTCATCATCCTGCCGGCGCAGGTTGCCGAGGAAAAGGAAAAGAAGCTGCTGATCGCGCTGCTCCAGACCCCGATACACGAAGCCCAGTGGCTGATCGCCAAATTGATCCTGGGTATGGTGCTGATCGTCACGGCCGTATTGTTCCTGCATCTGCTGGGCGGGTTCGGCCCGGTGCACCTGCCCGGCTATATCGCGTTTATCGTCGCGGGCAGTTTTTGTTTCAGTGCCTACGGGATATTCCTGGGCTTCCTGTGCCGCAACCAGGCCAGCGCCAGGACGCTGGGCGTCATTTTCTATTTGCCGCACCTGCTCCCATCCGCGATGTCCGATGTCTCGCAGAAATTGACCTCCATCGCCCCTTTGCTGCCGTCCTACCAACTGTATGAGCCTCTCCAATCCATACTGCTTGAAGACGGCAGGTTGGCAGACATGACTTTTGACTGGGTGTATTTGCTTCTTTTGGGATCGGTAATGTTTTTTCTTTCCTACCTCTTGATGAAAAGACGGTGGCTGATGTGATCTTCGACCGTTAATGGCCGCGTATCCGCATGATTTCGCGCATGCTCCGTCACAGCGCTTATCAAGCAAAATCTCGACTTGACCAATACTTTTGTACGTTACCACACAGACCTGTGGCAACATTAAGTTCACTCTGGATTCTTCACAGGAAAATCCTGTTAATTTTTTTGATGAGGGAGTCGGATATGAACAAGAATCAAGTCAATGGATCTTTAAAAGACGCCGCCGGCAAGGTGCAGGAAGAGGTTGGAAAACTGGTTGGCAGCAAAGAGCAGCAGGTCAAAGGCCTGGGCAAACAGATTACCGGAAATGCCGAAAAGTCCTATGGTGATGCAAAAGAAATCATCAAGGATGCAAACAAGTAAGCTTGAATCATCAGCATGACAACGATGGCCGCTGTATGCGGCCATTTTCAATCGGCTTGATGGAAAACGTATCCTGGCGCAAGGGGGCGTTATCAGTATTCCAGGTCACCCGGATCGCGGTCGGACTGTACTTCCCTTACTTTATCGTCAGGTTCCCCGTCACTTCCGAAGTTCATCAACACATGGTTTATTTTTGCCCTATGTTAAGGAGCAGCCGGTTCTGGAGTTCTACCTGGCGGCAACATGTGTCGCGCCGTTCTTTTCGAGTCACAGGTAATCAATATTTTGGGCGCTCTGGCCGCATTGGAGGGTGTAAATAGTTTTGTGTAAACGGTCATTTGGCAGGAGACTGCCAGCATAAAGGAGCAACAATGACCGAAGCGAAACGTAGCAAACGAGTTAAAACCCGATCCTGAACTAGTCAAACTGGCCGACGCCCTGCTGGCCAACTACCGAAAACCCGAAGACCTGATTGGCGAGAATGGCCTGCTCAAGCAACTGACCAAGATGCTGGTTGAGCGGGCACTCGAAACCGAGATGACCGAACACCTCGGCCACGATAAGAGCGGAGCCGTTACCAACCGCACCGGCAATACCCGCAACGGCCACAGTGCCAAGACCTTGCAGGGCGATTTTGGTGAGTTGCCACTGGACATTCCCCGCGACCGCCAAGGCGCATTCGAGCCGCAACTGGTTGCCAAGCATCAGACCCGTTGGCCTGGCTTCGACGACAAGATCATCTCGCTGTACGCCCGCGGCCTGAGCTGGCGACGGAACTGGACACGGATCATCCCGTTCTTTGACTATCCACCGGAAATCCGGAAAGTGATTTATACGACAAATGCCATCGAGTCGATTAACATGAGCCTGAGCAAAGTCATCAAAACCCGCAGTTCATTCCCGGCCGACGACGCGGTGACCAAGCTGTTTTACCTGGCGCTGAGAAACATCAGCAAGAAGTGGACGATGCCGATACGAGACTGGAAAGCCGCTTTGAGCCGCTTCTCCATCCAGTTTAAAGAACGGATTTTACTGAGTTAATCGAAGCCCCGTTTACACAAAATACCGGACACCCCACACACCATGAATTCCATCATCACCAGACTGTTACGCCGCGCATTCCCGCTGGCCGTGCTGTTCCTCGCCGCGTGTGGTGGAGGCTGGCATGGCGGCTGGGGTGGAGGTGCAAAAACCACCACGCCCGGATCCGCGTCCAATGCCACCTACTCGGTGGGCGGCACGCTGACCGGTTTGACTGCTGGCAATAACATCACGCTCACCGACAACGGCACCGACACTCTCCCGCTCACGGCCAATGGTTCGTTTACCTTTGCCACCAGGCTGGCCAACGCGGCGGCCTTTAACGTCGCGATAAGCGGCACCCCACCCGCCAACCAGCCTTGCACCCTGACTTATGGCGCGGGCACCATCAATGCGGCCAATGTCACCAACGTGAATGTGTTTTGCGGCCTGACCGGTGCCAATACGTTTACACCCAGCGGGTCGTTCGTGTTGCTCGCGGCGCGGCAACAACACACCGCGACGCTGTTGTCCGCCGGCCTGGTGCTGGTCAGCGGCGGATACAGTACGGCAGGCGCTCTTGCCGATGCCGAGCTGTATGACCCGTCCACGAAAACCTGGATGCTCACCGGCCCGCTCAATACGGCGCGTTATTCCCATACCTCCACACTGTTGCCCAACGGCCAGGTGCTGGTCAGCGCGGGACAATACATCGCAGGCTCTGCTTCTCTTGCCAGTGCCGAGCTGTACAATCCGGCCACAGGAACCTGGACTACCACCGGCACGCTCAATACGGCGCGTTATGCCCATACCGCCACGCTGCTGCCCAATGGACTGGTGCTGGTCAGCGGCGGGTTCGGCACGGCAAGCTCTATTGCCAGTGCCGAGTTGTACAATCCGGCCACAAGAACCTGGGTTCCCACCGGCACGCTCAATACGGCGCGTTATGGCCACACCGCCACGTTGCTGCCCAATGGACTGGTACTGGTCAGTGGCGGATACAGTGCGGCAGGCCTTGCCCTTGCCAGTGCCGAGCTGTTTGACCCGGCCACGGGGAAATGGACGGCCACCGGTTCACTCAGTACGGGGCGTTATTACCACACCGCCACGCTGCTGCCCACCGGCCAGGTGCTGGTCAGCGGCGGATACAACCTTTTGGCAACAGGCTTTCTTGCCAGTGCCGAGCTGTATGACCCGACCACAGGAATCTGGACGGCAACCGGTAATCTGACGACGCCGCGGGAATACCACACCGCCACGCGCTTGCCCAATGGCCAGGTGCTGGTCACCGGCGGAGTCGACAGCGCTGGCTATCTTGCCAGTACCGAGGTGTATTGGTAAGGCTGTTGTGGTTTGGGGGGGTTGCAGCAGAAACTGCAGCACCCGGCAGCATTGCCGTTGAAACTGCGAACCCGCCAAAATCGCCAATGTCCTGCCGGGCGACATTCATTCTTGCGCGCCCCCGGCGTGGCTTTGGTGCCGTGCAGCAAAGGCCTCGCGTTGCGCGTCATCAGCCTGCATAGCCTATAATTCTGTCGTGCCGGTATATTACGGCGCGCCTGATGACGGCGGAACATGCATTTTATCGAACACCATTTTGTGTCTTTGGAGAAACGAATGAAACAACTTAAAGCAGTATTGCTAAGCTTTGTTCTCGGCGGTGCAATCGGGATGTGGTTGGGCGTGAACATCGGGCGCGAAGTGCCACTGTATTCCAACCCGTTCAATACCAAATCGCTGAACCAGAAAATCAAGGATGTAACCGGAGAAACGCTGGAAAAAGGCGGTCATGCCCTGGAAAAAACCGGCCAGGACCTGCAGGACAAGCTCAAGCATTAAAGTCATGCTGAGATACAGTCCGCAGTCTGCATGGAACTACATTCTGCAGAATTCGCGGACTGACCCAGCCGCGCAATGACTTCGAACGGAATCACCCTCCGCCGCAGCAAATTTCAGTGGCCCTGAACGATATGATCAATTCGCGGCCCGTTTTTTCAGGCTGATCATCAGCACACCGGCTAATACCAGTATCGAGCCTATCATCTGCACCAGTGACAACTGCTCGCCGAGAAACACGTAAGCCAGGTAAATGGTCGAGACCGGACCGATCGAGCCTATCATCGAGGTGTGCATGGAACCGATGCGCCGCATCGCCGCAGCCAGCAGGAATGCCGGCAACACCGTGGAAAACACCGCCATCGCGACACTCAACCCATATACCCTGAGCGGAAGATCCAGGTCGGCGGCCTCATGTGTGGCCGCGAACTGCAGCAAACACGCGGCACTGGCCACCGTCATAACATAGGCGGTGAACCGCGTCGCGCCTATCCTGGCGATCGTGTGCCCCGCACCCACCAGATACACCGCGTAAGCCAGTGCGCTGCCAAATACCAGTATCGAACCCAGCGGTGCGTCGTGCTGCGTGACATGCATGTCGTGCAGAAAAACCAGTGCGATGCCTGCATAGCTGAGCGCCAGCGCAAGCAGGACGGTGCGCCCGACCTTGTGCCTGAACACCAGCGCGGAAATCAGCACGACCATGGTCGGATACAAAAACAGGATCAGCCTCTCCAGGCCCGCACTGATGTATTGCAAGCCCATAAAATCGAGATAGCTGGCCAGGTAATAGCCGACCAGGCCCAATCCGAGTACGGCCCACTTGTCTCTGGTTGTAATCGCATCGTGGTGTTTGTTCCGGTTTTCCCTTGCCGCGACGACCAGGAAGAACGGCACTGAAAATGCCATGCGCAACGCCAGCAGGGTGATCGGATCCACCGCATCGACATAAGCCAGTTTGACCATCACCGCCTTGGCGGAAAAGCCGATCGCCGCGACCAGCGCGAAGACTATGCCGGCTATTTTTTGACGCGAGGAAAAAATATAGTGTGCTGCAGTAGACATGTGAGATCCTTCAAATATCGAGGGCAAATATCACGGCAAATATCGCGGGTCTTGTGCAAGACCCGGGCTACCGGGCCTGAACAATCACAATCAGACCCGCGCGCATTGCATGGAATTACTTCAGGAAGACAGGGGCGCGGACCGAGATGTGCGCCACAGTCGCTTGACGGGGAAAGGGTTGCCTTGATTTGCAGGGCTGGGGATTTTCATGGGTTTGAACTATACCAAAACAATTCCGGAGTATCGAACCAATGATGCCAGTCGATTATACCGGCGTCAACTTTTCCGGCGAACTGCGATCAGCAGCGCCCACACGCCCAGCGCGATATAACAGATCAGCGACCATTCGGGGATGCCGAGGGTGAGGAAAGTCCAGCCCTTTTCCGCGCACTCGCCGGAACCGTGCATCAGTTCCTTCAACACGCGGGACATCGGCATCGTGTCCAGCATGTAATCCAGCCCCGGGCCGCAGGCCGGCACCTGATCCTTGGGCAGATGCTGTATCCAGATGTGGCGCGACGCGACTCCCACACCGGTCAGCGACAGCAACACGACCAGCGCGGAATAGACGCGCTCCCCGAGTCTCTTCGGGCCATGCAGCGCGGCCAGTGCGAACACCGCCAATAGCGCGATGAAAATCACCCGCTGCACCATGCACAACGGGCACGGATCCTGGTGCTTGATGTACTGCAGGAACAGCGCAAACCCCATCAGGCCCGCACAGAAAAGCGCGCCTGCCAGATACAGCCAACGATTGGAGACGCGTTGCCATAACTTGCACATCATCGTTTGGTTTCCCATATAAATTTTGGCATAGAAATTTTGGACTGGCTTCCGCTGCACCACTTGCGCAAATTCCGCGGCATCATACCCCAGGTTGAACACCGGGGAATGATAGCAGGCATGACAAGATTTTTAATGCGCGGGAAACTGTATCGCCGCCATGCGTAGCTCGGCAGCTACCGGGCTACGCCTTGCGGCGAAACATCAGGCCGAAACAGTGGACGGCTTGATGATTTTTTGTAGCATGACCTGCGGTAAATCAGGATTGCGATTGCTGTTACTGTCGACCAGTTGCTGCAAAGAGATTTCTTCGAGGTAACTGTATATCTTCGCGTTCAATCCCATCCACAAATCATGGGTGATGCATTGCTGGTTTTCGCCATCGCAGTTTCCCTTGCCGCCGCATTTGGTCGCATCCAGGGGTTCATCCACCGCCACCACAATTTCGGCGATGGATATCTTGCTGCCGGGGCGCGCCAGATAATACCCGCCGCCCGGCCCGCGCACGCTTTCGACGATGCGGTTTCTGCGCAATTTGCCGAACAACTGTTCCAGATATGAGAGCGAAATCTTTTGCCGCTCGCTGATTGCCGCAAGAGTCACCGGGGCTTTGCCACCCCGCATCGCCAAGTCGACCATCGCAGTCACGGCAAAACGCCCCTTAGTAGTTAACCGCATATCACCTCCTGGTAATTGGCCTGATCGTTAGTTAGGATTTCTGCCGGCAGAGATTCCATCCCCACCGTAAATTCCATGGACGGACAATACAATACCCGAATATTTCAGTCAACTATCTTGTTCAAATGATTGGGATCAAATTTGTCCGCAGTGGCATGCTCATCCGCCACGGGCACGCCCAACTTTTCGAGTTGCTGCAGGATGAAATCGATGCGCTGATCCACCGTCACGCTATGCCCGATCAGTCCGTGCAACGCCTTGTTGACAGGGTCGTTCTGGTCGTTGCCTATCCCGTAGGCATTGAAACCGGGCTTGGCCTTTTTCTCTTCGTCCAGAATGCGCGCCGGAATGCCGGCTGCTGTTGCCCCGGCAGGAACATCCTTGACCACGACCGCATTTGAACCGATCTTTGCGCCATCGCCTATCGTGATCGGGCCGAGTATCTTGGCGCCCGCCCCGACCACCACGCCGTTGCCCAGCGTGGGATGGCGCTTGCCTTCCTTCCATGAGGTTCCGCCCAGCGTCACGCCATGGTAGAGGGTCACGTCATCACCGATCTCGGCGGTCTCGCCGATCACGACGCCCATGCCGTGGTCGATGAAGAAGCGCCGGCCTATGGTTGCGCCGGGATGGATCTCGACGCCGGTAAACCAGCGCCCAATATGCGACAGGAAGCGTGCCAGCCACTTCAGGTTGGCGTGCCACAAGGTGTTCGACATGCGGTGCATGATGCGCGCATGCAAACCCGGATAGCAGGTCAGCACTTCAAACGTGCTGCGCGCGGCAGGGTCGCGGGCGAATACGCTGGCAATGTCTTCTTTAATATTTGCGAACATCATGGGTATTTGAAATATCCGGGTTCTCTTGCTGGTAACGCGCCCTGAGACGCGCATTATACTCGGTGGCGATACTCAAAATGCCGCGCAGGATATTGATTTCCTCCTGCTCCAGGCGCGCCCGCGCATACAAACGTCGCAAGCGCTGCATCATGCGAGCCGGATTTTGCGTGGTGAGAAATCCGATTTCGAACAGGGTCTTTTCCATGTGCGCAAAAAATCCCTCCAGCTGCTCATGCGGCGCCGACTGCACCTGCTGCGCGACAGGTACAAAGCCCTGCGCCGCGACGCTCAATTCATAGCCCATCACCTGCACCGCAGCCGCAAGATTGAGCGATGAAAACCCGGGATCGGCGGGAATATTCACCAGCGCCTGGGCCTTGCCTATTTCTTCGTTGGTCAATCCCGACATCTCGGTGCCAAACAACAATGCCACCGGCTGCGAGGCGGCATGCTGCAACAGCAGCGGCATCGCCTCGCGCGGCGTTTGCACCCCGATCGAGATATCGCGCAGCCGCGCCGTCATCGCCACCGTGAACACCACGCCATGCAGTGCTTCGTCGATCGAGCTGCACACCACCGCATCGCGCAGCACATCATCCGCCCCCGCCGCCATCGCATCGGCCTGCGGGTCGGGGTAGTGACGCGGGTTGATCAGGTAAAGGTAGCGCAGGCCCATGGTCTTCATCGCGCGCGCCGCCGCGCCGATATTTCCCGGATGGCTGGTATGGCTGAGAACGACCCTGATGTTATTCAACATATCCGACATATTCCAAAACGTGTATTCATGCATAGGGGCGTATGGCAATACGCCCATTGGTGTGGCAAATGCCCTTGATGGCGTATCGAAAAATGGCGTATTGCCATACGCCCCTACAAACTATCTGGTTTATTCAAAACGCGTTTCCAACTAGAATACGGGTCTGGATTCAATCGCTCATTAAACTGAAGGAACTCATGCATCCCATGCTCAACATCGCGGTGAAAGCCGCTCGTCGCGCCGGCAATCTGATCCACCGCTCCGCCGACAAGGTCGACCATCTCACCATCACCCGGAAATCCCACGCGGATTTCGTCAGCGATGTGGACAAGGCCGCCGAGCAAACCATCATCGAAACCCTGCTGGACGCGTATCCGGACCACGCGATTCTAGCAGAAGAGAGCGGCAGCCAAGGCGAATCCGAATACCTCTGGATCATCGATCCGCTGGATGGCACGACCAACTTCCTGCATGGTTTTCCGCAATATGCCGTGTCCATCGGATTGCAGCATAAAGGCATCATGACCCAGGCAGTGGTATACGACCCGGTCAAGAATGAGCTGTTCACCGCCACGCGCGGACGCGGCGCATTCCTCAACGACAAGCGCATGCGCGTCACCAAACGCCTGCATCTGGCCGACAGCCTGATCGGCACAGGTTTCCCCTACACCCGGTTCGAACACATGGATGCCTATATCGGAATTTTCAAAGACCTGATGCAGAAGACTGCCGGTCTGCGCCGGCCCGGCTCCGCGGCGCTGGACCTGGCGTGGATGGCGGCGGGACGCTACGACGGCTTCTTCGAGACCGGGCTCAAACCCTGGGACATCGCCGCAGGCACGCTGCTGATCACCGAGGCGGGCGGCATGGTCAGCGACCTGAGCGGCAACGAGGGCTACCTCAAGTCCGGACACCTGTGCGCGGGCAATCCCAATATCCACCCGCTGCTGCTTGAGGTGATGGCGCCGCATTTGACAGCGGGATTGAAGGGCAAGTAACGCGGCAGGCTAAACCTCGCGATTCAGCACCTGATATGCCGAGGTTGCATCGCCGGGGATGCCAAACCGGTATGTGCCCTTGCCCGCTGCCTTGGCGGCATACATGGCCTTGTCCGCCACAATCAGCAAAGTACCCTTGGACGGCGCATCATCGGGATAACACGCTATCCCGATACTCGCGCCGACATGAACAAAAAGACCTTCCACAGCAAAGGGTTGGGCTATCGATTCGACAACCTTGTTGGCGATCATCGCCACAGTTTCGCGCCTATGGGTGTCATTCAGAATCATCGTGAACTCATCTCCACCCAGGCGCGCCAGGGTATCGCTTTCACGAACGCACAGACGCAGGCGCTCGGCCACCTGCACCAGCAGCAGATCGCCGACATGATGGCCATGCATATCGTTGACTTGCTTGAAGCCATCCAGATCGATAAACAGCAGCGCAAGACTTTGCTTGCTGCGTTTCGCCGCGATGATGGCCTGCCCGAGCCGGTCGTAAAACAGGGTCCGGTTCGGCAAATGGGTCAGCGCATCGTAGTGCGCCAATTGCTCGATGCGCTGCAGCACAAGCTTTTGCTCGCTGATATCGCGCAACATGGCAGTAAAAATATGCACGCCGCCGGACTTGATTTCGGTTACCGAAATTTCCATCGGAAACGGCATGCCATTCTTGCGCCGCCCCTGAAGCTCCTGGGTTTTTCCGATCACATGCGCCTGCCCGGTCTGCAGGTAGCGTGTTATATGCCCATCGTGCTCATCCCGGTAAGGTGGAGGCATCAGCAACGAGACATTCTTGCCGAGTATCTCGGCTTCGCTGTAACCGAATATTTTTTGCGCGGCGAGATTGAAAGACTGGATATTGCCCTTGGTATCGATGCTGATGATCCCTTCCGCCGCCATTTCGAGGATCTTGTGTGACTTGATATTTTCCAGATTCAACGCGTTTTCCAGCGGCTTCATGAAAAAATACCAGAAAAACGGGACGCACAGCGAAGTCAGCAGGATCGCATCGACATAAGCTTCCGGCCAGTTCATTTCGGATTTGGCCTGGATGATGTCGAGCAGGTACATGATGCTGAATTCGGCTACAAAGACGAATATGAGCAGAATCAGGAATAATACCTGTGGGCGTTGTTTGGCAACCATGGACTA
>LSLI01000089.1 GCA_001577345.1 Candidatus Gallionella acididurans | reverse complement strand
ACTAGTCGACAGCCAGTTCGGGCCGATTCCGGAAATGTTCCAGTGCTTCCGGGTTCAGCATCGCATCGAGATTCTTTACCGGTTCGCAGTGGACGACGTTGCGCACCGCCAGCTCCACCAGCTTGCCGCTCTTGGTGCGCGGTATGTCGGGCACCGCGAGGATCTTTGCCGGCACATGCCGCGGTGTGGTGTTGTTGCGTATCGTGGACTTGATTCTATTCGCCAGTTCCTCGCTCAGCGTCACAGCATCGCGCAGCTTCACGAACAGCACGATACGCACGTCGCCGATACTGCCGGGCGGCCAGGTCTGCGCGATCACCAGGGATTCGAGCACCTCGGGCAGCCGCTCAACCTGGCGGTAGATTTCGGCGGTGCCGATGCGCACCCCGCCGGGGTTGAGCGTGGCATCGGAGCGGCCATAAATGATTACCCCGCCATGCATGGTGATCTCGCAGAAGTCGCCGTGGCACCAGATGCCGGAAAAGCGTTCGAAATAGGCGGCGTGGTATCTGGCGCCGCCGGGATCATTCCAGAAACCCAGCGGCATGGCCGGGAAGGGTTGGGTGCAGACCAGTTCACCCTTTTCGCCGCGCACCGGTTTGCCGTCTTCGTCGAACACATCCACGGCCATGCCCAGTCCCCGGCACTGTATCTCGCCGCGCCACACTGGCAGCAGCGGGCTGCCAAGCACGAAGCAGGAGACGATGTCGGTGCCGCCCGAGATCGACGACAACTGCACCTGCGGCTTGATAGCCTGGTACACGAAATCGAAGCCTTCCGCCGACAGCGGGCTGCCGGTCGAAAATATCGCGCGCAACGGGGCGAGGTCGAAACTTTCCCGGGGCACCAGCCCGGTCTTGGCCAGCGCGTCTATGTACTTGGCGGAAGTGCCCAGCTGGGTCATGCGTTCGGCCTGTGCGTAGTCGAACAGGATGCGCCCGCCGGCGGCGAAGGGGCTGCCGTCGTACAGCAGCAGCGTGGCGCCGCAGGCCAGTCCGCTCGCCAGCCAGTTCCACATCATCCAGCCGCAGGTGGTGAAGTAGAACAGCCGGTCTCCCTCGCGCACGTCGCTGTGCAACTGGAGTTCCTTCAGGTGCTGCAGCAGCGTGCCGCCGGCGCCGTGGATGATGCACTTGGGAACGCCGGTGGTGCCGGACGAATACAAAATATAGAGGGGATGAGCGAAGGGCAGGGATGCAAACTCTATGCTGCTGATTGCGGCGTGGGGCGCGACAAATTCCTTCCAGTTGACCGCCCCGGGTATTGCATCGAGTACCGCATCGAACTGGCCGTCTGCGGACACATAGGACACGACGACGACTCTTTCGAGAGTATGCAGCTGGCGCGCCACCTCGGCCAGCTTGGCCGATACGTCGATGACCTTGCCGTTGTAGAAATAACCGTCGACGCCGATCAGCACTTTCGGAGCCACTTGGCCGAAGCGGTCCAGCGCGCCCTGCACGCCGAAATCCGGGGAGGCGGAAGTGAAGATTGCGCCTATGCTGGCGGTGGCGAGCATCGCGATGATCGCTTCCGGCATGTTGGGCAGCCAGACCGCGACACGGTCGCCCGCGACAACGCCGAGCTTGCGCAGTCCCGCCGCCAGTTGCGCCACTTCGCTGCGCAATTCTTTCCGGGACAGCCTGCGCTTTAGCCTATCCTCGCCCCAGAATACCAGTGCATCTTCGTTGGCCGAAGGACGCAGCAGGTTTTCGGCAAAATTGAGCCTGGCCTCGGGGAACCATGACGCGCCCATCATGCCTTGCCGGGGATCGCTAACCAGCACGCGCTCGCCCGGCTCGCCGATCACGCCGGCAAAATCCCAGACGGCACGCCAGAATGCTTCCGGTTGATCTATCGACCAGCGCCACAGTGCATCGTAGTCAGCCGACTCGACACCGCAATGCTCGCGCACGTGGCAGATGAAGTCCGCCACCCGGGTCGCAGCGATAATGGCAGGATCGGGTGTCCAGCAGGGTTCTGTCATGGTTTGCATCCCGGCCGCTGCGCGGCAATGTGATAACGCGTCAGGATTAGACTGCGAATGTTTTTTTCCACTTGATCTGCTCCGCACATGACAAGGCTCCATACATGACGACGGATAGTTTTGAAGTCCACCGCATTTTTGTCAATACCGTCAACATCGATAAAAATTCCTGCAGCTTAACGCTCGACCGTCAGCGCCACGCCCATGCCGCCGCCGATACACAGCGAGGCGATGCCGCACTTCGCGTCGCGCTTCTGCATTTCGTGCAGCAGCGTGACCAGCACGCGGCAGCCTGACGCGCCGATCGGGTGTCCGAGGGCGATTGCGCCGCCGTTGACGTTGATCTTGCCGGTGTCCCAGCCCATTTCCCGGTTGACTGCACAGGCTTGCGCCGCGAAGGCCTCGTTGATTTCCAGCAGGTCGAGGTCGGAAGCTTTCCATCCGGCTTTTTCCAGCGCCAGGTGGGAAGCAGGGACCGGGCCCATGCCCATGATGGAAGGATCCAGGGCGGCGCTCGCGTAGCTCCTGATGGTGGCCAGCGGCTTGAGTCCGAGCTCATGGGCGCGGGCGGCGGACATCACCATCACCGCAGCAGCGCCATCGTTGATGCCGGAGGCGTTGCCCGCGGTGACGGTTCCGCTCTCGTCGAAAGCAGGGCGCAGGCTGGCCAGGGATTCGGCGCTGGTTTTGTTTTTGGGGAATTCATCGGTATCAAATATGACCGGTTCGCCTTTGCGTTGCGGGATGGCGATAGGCACGATTTCGTCCCTGAACCTGCCGGCGGCCTGCGCGGCAGCGGCCTTTTGCTGCGAGGCCAGCGACAATGCGTCCTGGTCCGCGCGGCTGATGCGGTATTGCCTGGCGACGTTCTCCGCGGTGATGCCCATGTGGTAGTTGTTATACACGTCCCACAATCCGTCGACGATCATAGAGTCGATCAGCCTGGCGTCGCCCATCCGCAAACCGTCGCGCGAGCCCGGCAGTACATGCGGGGAAGCGGACATGTTTTCCTGCCCGCCCGCGATGATGATGTCGGCATCGCCGGCCTTGATCGCCTGCGCAGCGAGCATCACAGCCTTGAGGCCGGAGCCGCACACCTTGTTGATCGTGAAGCCGGGAATGGTATTCGGCAGGCCGGCCTTGATCGCGGCCTGCCGGGCGGGGTTCTGGCCGCTGCCGGCCGTCAGGACCTGGCCGAGTATGACTTCGGATATCTGTTCGGGCCTGATGCCGGTTTCGGCGAGCAGCGCCCGGATCACGGCGGCGCCGAGTTCCGGCGCGGACAGTTTGGCGAGAGAGCCGCCGAATTTGCCGATGGCGGTGCGTTTTGCCGCAACAATTACTACCTGAGTCATGTGTTTTCTCCTTCAGAGGCGGGTGCTGTGCGCACGCCATTCATCAGGCCGAGACGCGGAGCGCCCATACGACCGAATGCCCCGGCTCCATTTTTACAGTTATCCGGAAATTGATTTACGACGAATGAATTTTGCGGCCGCAGAGCACGAAGTTGCGCAATTTACGCTTCAGTCACCCCGTCATTATGACAGCCGTTATCGCGATGAACAAAGTCTGCGATAGCGGCTGTCGCGCTTCAGGGCATAACCGCCGGGACATAAGGCATGGTCATCGACAGCAACCACAACATGAAGATCGTGACCGGGGCCAGGAATATCAGTTGCAGCATCGTGTAGCCGGCCAGTTCGCGCGCTTTCACGCCGACCAGACCCATCAACGGCAGCATCCAGAAAGGATTGATCAGGTTGGGCAACGCTTCAGCCGCGTTATAGCACTGCACGACCCAGGCGAGGTTGACCTTGAGTTCGGTTGCCGCCTGCAGCAGATAAGGCGCTTCAACCACCCATTTGCCGCCGCCCGAGGGCAGGAACAAGCCCAGGATCGCCGAATACACACCCACGATGGCAGGTAAGGTGTTTTGCGTCGAGATCGAGACGAAGAATTTCGCCAGAACCTCATTGATGCCGGAGCCCATCAGAATTCCGAAAATGCCTGCATAGAGGGGGAACTGGATCAGTACGCCGCCGGTCATCGGCACCGATTTGGCAACCGCGCGCAAGAAGGCGCGGGGCCGCCAGTGCAGCAACAGCCCGGCGATGATGAACATGAAGTTGTAGGTATTCAGATCCAGCGCGGCCAAACCACCCTTGGTGGCAAAGACGTCCACCAGGTAAATCACACCCAGCGCGACCAGTACCAGCGTCAGGAGGGGGCTGAATTCCAGGCGCTCGCCGGGTGTCTGGGCGACACCGATATCATCCGCCTCAGCTTGTTTGTTTCCCGCAGAAGCGAAGGTTTTCGCCAAATGCGCAGACGGGGCGGAGGAATAGCAAATCCACGTGGAGATCACCATAGGCGTCAGGATCATCACCAGGTTTTGCCAGGTGAACAAGGTCTGCTCGAGCGTGATGACCCCGCTGATCTTGAGCAATGCCGGCGGAACGGATCCCTTCGTGGCCATCATCAGGGCGGCCGAAGACGACAGGCCCAGCGCCCAGACCGTGCCCAGACCGAGGAAGCCCGCGGCGCTGATCGCCCGGTAATCCACTCCCTCCATGCGTTTGCAAATCTCGCGCATCAGAATCCCGGCAAAGATCATGCTGAAACCCCAGCTCAGCAAGGAGGTCAGCATCGCCATGAAACCGACATAGGCAACCGCACCCCTGGGGGTTTTCGGGAACCTGGCCAGCACGACGATCAGTTTTTGCACCGGTTTCGATATCGCCACCACATAGCCCCCGATCACGACGAAGGCCATTTGCATCGTGAACGGAATCAGGTTCCAGAAGGACTTGCCAAAATCAACGGAGACCTGGGTGGGTGTCCTGCCCATGGCCAGCGCGCCGATACTGACGATAAGCACCGCAAGGGCGGCAAAGACAAATGCGTCGGGAAACCACTTCTCGCTCCAGTCTGCAAAACGAATGCCCAACCGGGCAATTGCCCCCTCCCTGTTCTGCCCGGCGGATGCCTGTGAACTTTTCGGATTCATTTTTATTCTCCTCCCTTCACTAAGATAAGACTCACCGGCCTGCATGCCGGATGAACGATGAAATCAGCTCCAGTCAGTCTACGGATATTCCGCAATATGGCTGCCGGAAGCCGCTTTGCTCCGGGTCAACGCCATTGATAAAGCGGCCGCTCCCCGTTTCGGCGGCAATGGCATGGCCCGGATGGCGCCATATTACTGGTGAATGACGGCATCGGGTAATGTTCTTGAACAACGGAAATCCAGCGCCTCGTTGCCTATCTTGCAGTTATTCTTTTGTGAAGGGTGGTCTGTGCCCACGCCCTGTCCCTGGGCACAGCTTAAAACTACGGCAAATTCACTATCGGCTTGAACCCCAGTTTGCTTTCCATGCTGTCCGCGCTGCTGCGCGCTTCGCTCTGGCTGGCATACGGCCCGATATGCACGCGCACCAACCCGTCTTTGTTGGTCAGCTTGAATTGTTTGCCCAGACTACCCAGCTTGGAGCGCATTTTTGCCAGATAGGCTACTGCTGCATCCTGTGTCTTGAATGCACCCAGCTGCAGGTACACATTGGTGTTGCTGCTTTTCGGCGCTGTTGCAAGCGGGGGCGCAGCCGGGTCGGGATCCGCTGTTGCCGTGTTCGCGACGGCCGGAACGGCAGCAACAGCGGAGGCAGTGGCAGCAACAGCAGATGCAGCAACAGCAGAGGAAGAAACGGCGGGTGCGGAAATAACCGCCGAGGCCGCGGCGGCAGGAAATGCAGCAACGGCCGCGCTTGCACTGCTTTCGTTATTCAGCGGCCTGGATTGCACCGTGCCGGCGGTTATGGTGTTGATGATTGAGTTGGGCGGAATGCTCTCCACTTCGACTTCGGCGCTGCCATTGTTGACGATGCCGAGTTTGTGGGCGGCGGTGTAGGAAAGGTCGATGATGCGGTCATCAATGAACGGGCCCCTGTCATTGATGCGCACGATCACGGATTTCTGGTTGGAGAGATTCGTTACGCGCGCATAACTGGGTATCGGCAAAGTGGGATGGGCGGCGGACATGCCGTACATGTCGTAGATTTCGCCGCTGGAAGTGCGTTCGCCATTGAATTTCTTGCCGTACCACGATGCGATGCCGCGCTGTTTGAAAGTTCCGGTCATCGTCAGCGGAACGTAAGTCTTGCCCAGCGCGACATAAGGACGATTGGCATAGCGGTGCAGCGGCTCGCTTTTCGGCACTGCATCGGGTATTGCATCGATATTGGCCGGGATATTTGCTCCCGGCCCGTCCCCCTCGAGGTAAGCGCCGCCGGGTTTGGCTGCCGGTGGCGATGTTGGCGCTTCCGCCTTGCGCTGCGGCACTGTTCCGCAGGCCGCGAGCAGCAGTGTTGTTGCGATCAGAATGACGACTTTGTTGCTCATGCAATCTCCTGTTAAGCAGCGGCCTGGGTCACCGTTTTTTGGTGACTTGGCCGAATGGCTATGAAAGTTTTTCGGGGCCGGCCCGGCGGGCCGGCTTGTTGTATTGTCAGGTTCGAACCAGTTTTTTATGCGTCTCTATGCTCATCAGCATGCCGAAGCCCAGCAACAGCGTGAGCATTGAGGTGCCGCCGTAGCTGATCAGCGGCAGCGGCACGCCGACCACCGGCAGGATGCCGCTGACCATGCCGATGTTGACGAACGCGTAGGTGGCGAATGTCAGCGTGATGGAGCCGGCCATCAGGCGCGTAAAGTATGTGGAGGCATGCGAGGTGATAATGAAACCGCGCCAGACGACGAAAGAATACAGCGCCAGCAGGATCAGGTTGCCGAGCAGGCCAAACTCTTCCGAATAGACAGCAAAAATGAAATCGGTGGTGCGCTCCGGCAGAAAATCGAGATGTGCCTGCGTGCCGTTCAAATATCCCTTGCCGAGGAGGCCGCCGGAACCGACGGCTATGGTCGCCTGGATGGTATGGTAACCGTTGCCCAGCGCGTCCTGTGAAGGGTCGAACAGCATCATGATGCGATGGCGCTGGTATTCGTGCATCATGGACCAAAGCACCGGGGCGCTTGCAATACCCGCAACGAACAAGCCGCCTATCACGCGCCAGCTCAGGCCGGCCAGAAACAGCACGTAAAATCCGCTGGCGGTGATCAGCAGCGATGTTCCCAGGTCGGGCTGGCGTGCTATCAATGCGATTGGCATCAGCATCAGGAGCGCGGCAATGAAGTAGTTTTTCAGTGTCAGTGTGGCCTCGTGCTTTTCAAAGTACCAGGCCATCAGCAGCGGTACGCCTATCTTCATCAATTCGGAAGGCTGTATCGTCATCACGCCAAGATTCAGCCAGCGCCTTGCGCCGTGGCTGATCTCCCCGAACAGGGCCACGCCGATCAGCAATACCATGCCCAGCGCATAGATTGGCACGGCGATGCGCATCAGATAATGCAGCGGCAGGTTGGCAACCAGCCACATGCAGGCGAGCGCCACCACGATATTGCGCAACTGGCCCAGCGGACGGTCAAAGCTTGCGTTGTCCGCGCTGTACAGTACCAGCAGGCTGGTCAGCAACAGCAGGCCGATGCCCAGCAGGAGCTGCCGGTCCAGGTGGGCAATGAAGCGCATCCAGAGTTGCCGTTTAGTCATGGGCGCCGGACTCCTGCACATCTGCCTTCGTCAAGGGCTTGGGCACCTTGCCGAGCAGGTAATAGTCCATCACCTTGCGCGCGATGGGGGCTGCCGTGGTGCCGCCGTGCCCGCCGTTTTCCACCAGCACCGCGAGCGCGATCTGGGGGTTTTCGGCAGGGGCGTAGGCGATGAACCAGGCATGGTCGCGCAGCCGTTCGCCTACATTTTTCGCATCATATTTCTCGCCCTGCTTCATCGCGATCACCTGTGCCGTGCCGGTCTTGCCCGCGATGTGATAGGGCGCCCCCAAGGAAGCGTATACGGCGGTGCCGCCGGGTTGTGTGACAGCGACCATTGCGCGCCTGACCAGATCGAGTTGTGACGCGGGAATATTGAGATCGTACAGGGGGTCTTTGGCGATGAAACGGGCTTCACTGCTGCGTGAGCTGCGCACTTCTTTCACCAGATGGGGCCTGTAAGCCACACCATTGTTGGCCAGTGTGGCAGTTGCGAACGCCAACTGCAACGGCGTGACCAGGGTGTAACCCTGCCCTATGCCGACCGATACCGTGTCGCCGGGGTACCATATCTGCTGGTATCGCTTCATCTTCCATTCCTGGGATGGCAACAGGCCGGAAGTTTCACCTTCCAGGTCGATGCCGGTTTTCTGGCCAAAGCCAAAGCGAGTCAAAAAATTGTAGATATTTCCTATTCCCAACTCGGTTGCCAGTCCATAAAAATAAGTGTCGCAAGACATCTGAATGGCCTTGAACATGTTCACCAGGCCGTGGCCGCCCGCTTTCCAGTCGCGATACTGGCGACTGCTGCCCGGCAAATAGTACACCCCGGTATCGGTGATGGTTTGCTCGGGTGTGCGGGTGTGATAATTCAATCCGGCGAGTGCCATGAACGGCTTGATGGTCGAGCCTGGCGGATATTGTCCGCGCAGCGCGCGATTGTTCAGCGGCACATCGGGTGAGTTGTTCAGTTCATCCCAGCTTTGCGGATCTATGCCGTCGATGAACGGGTTGGGGTCGTATCCGGGTTTGCTGACGAAGGCCAGCACTTCGCCATTGTTCGGGTCTATCGCGACCAGCGCGCCGCGAAAATCGCCGAACGATTGCTCGGCAATTTCCTGCAATTTTGCATCGATACTCAATACCAGCGTGTTGCCGGAAACGGGCGGGCTGAGCGAAAGCATGCGTACCGCACGCCCGTTCGCATCCACCTCGACCTGCTCTATTCCCGTGGTGCCATGCAGGTCGGCTTCGTAGCTTTGCTCCAGGCCGGTCTTGCCTATGTAATCCGAGCCGCGGTAATTGGCTGACAGGTCGCTTTCTTCAAGCTGGTTTACTTCGGTGTCGTTGATGCGCCCGATATAACCGATCAAATGCGAGGTTTTTTCACCGAGCGGGTAATCGCGGAATAACCTGGCCTTGATTTCGACGCCCGGAAAGCGATATTGCTGTGCGGCAAAACGCGCGACTTCTTCGTCGCTCAGGCGGTTGCGTATCACCAGGGTTTCGAAGTTGTGACTTTCAGCAAGCAGTTTTTTGAAGCGCCTGCGATCCTTGTTGGTGATCGTCACCAGCATGGAAAGGTCGTTAATCGTGGCTTCCATGTCGGTTACTTTATTCAGGTTTATTTCCAGGGTGTAGCCCGAATAGTTGCGCGCCAGCACCAGGCCGTTGCGGTCGAGTATCAGGCCGCGATTGGGAACAATGGGAACGACCGCGATGCGGTTGCTTTCCGCCAGGGTCTGGTAATAATTGTGGCGCAGCAGTTGCAGATAAAAAAAGCGCACCAGCAGGATGGCGAGTAACACCAGGACGAAGCCGATGCTGACGATTAACCGCAATTGAAAGTGATATATCTCGCGCTGGTGATTCTTGAACTCGACATACTTCTTCATGAGCGGCTTTCACGCTCCGCACGTCTTTGCTGCATCGCCCGAAGCATGAGGTTGAGCGGGGCCCACAGCAAGGTTGAAGTCAGGCTGCCGAGAAAATAGGCCCATACCACGTAGCCGTTAATCTGCCATTGCGCCAGCGTATAAATCGCATAGGTCAGCACAAAGATGCCCAACACCTGGATGGTTTGCTGGCGCAAGTCGAACATCTGCAGGCGCCGATGCAGCGCCAGGCCGCCGAAAGCGAGCAATGTGTACGCCAGGGCATGCTGCCCGAACAGGCTGGCATCCGATACATCGGCGAGTATGCCCATTACCCAGGAAATCCCGATACCTACACGCCAGGGTTTGTTCATGCACCAGTACAGCAATACTACCGCCACGAAATCCGGGCGCAGCATCAGCCAAATGCCCTCCCATGGCAACCAGTTCATGAACAGTGCGGCGAACAAACTCGTCAAAATAAAAATGTTGCTGACCGGACGCTGGATTTCCGGTTTGGACCGTGTATTGGCGTATGACATCAGTTGCTTCTCCTGAGCCTTGCATGTTTGCCGGCATCGGATGCGGGAGATTCCTCCGGGCGTTCCGGCAGCTTGGGCATGCCGGACAAAATCAGCAGCTGGCGGTGATTGTCCACTCCTGCGACAGGCAGGCAGGAAACACGCGCAAATGGATAGACGGGGTCGCGTTCTATCTTTGTCACCTTTGCCACAGGGATACCCGGCGGATACACCCCGTCTATGCCCGAGGTGACCAGCACATCATCGATCTGGATATCGGCGCTGACCGGCATATAGCGCAGCGACAACTGGCTGGTGTCACCCGAGCCGAACAGGATGGTACGCAGTCCATTGCGCACTACTTGCACCGGCACGGCGTGATCCTTTTCGGTGATCAGGGTGACTTCGGAAAGCCAGGGATAAACACGGGTGATTTGCCCGACTATGCCGGCGTCATCCATCACCACTTGTCCGAGCTGTACATCGGCCTGGGAGCCCTTGTCGATGAGCACCTTGCGCTTGAACACGTTGCGCTCGGCATAGATGATTTCGGCTAACTGGGTGGAGAATTCATGCCGTATCGGCAGTTCGTCCAGCTTGCGAAATTGCTGGTTTTCAGATTGCAGGGCCTGCAATTGCAATAGTTGTGCGGCATCGTTCTGATGCTGACGGCGCAACTCGGCATTTTCCGCCAACAGACTTTGATGCGCGTTTTGCGTGATGAAAAAATCATCCACTTGTTGCCATAAAATACCCGGTATTGTTGCCATGCGCTGTATCGGCGAAATCAGTACCGATACAGCGCTGCGCGCGGATTCCAGGTAACGATAGCGCGCATCTATGAACATCAGCAACAGCGACAACACCGCAAAGAATACCAGACGCACCGCTGGACTGGGGCCGCGATTGAAGAATCTGAAGGATTGCGTGCCGTCCATCAACGCCGTTCCATCGGGATGCCTGGGATGATTATGGGTGGATAGTTATTCGGTGGTGAAAATGCTGGTCGACGTGTCCATGTGTTCGAGAGCCATGCCTGAGCCGCGCACCACGCAGGTCAGCGGATCGTCCGCGATCAACACCGGCAAACCGGTTTCTTCCATCAGCAGCCGGTCCAGATCGCGCAACAGCGCGCCGCCACCGGTCAGCACCATGCCCTTGTTTGCAATGTCCGCGCCGAGTTCCGGCGGGGTCTGTTCCAGTGCGGTCTTCACGGCGCTGACGATGTTGTTGAGCGGGTCGGTCATGGCTTCCAGCACTTCATTGCTGGAAATCGTGAAGCTGCGCGGCACGCCTTCGGCCAGATTGCGCCCGGTCACTTCCATCTCGCGCACTTCACTGCCAGGGAACGCGGAACCGATGGTCTTCTTGATTTCCTCTGCGGTGGTCTCGCCGATCAGCATGCCGTAATTGCGGCGGATGTAATTGATGATGGCCTCGTCGAACTTGTCGCCGCCGACGCGCACCGAGCCTGAATACACGGGCCCGCCCAGGGAGATCACCCCGACTTCCGTGGTGCCGCCGCCGATGTCCACCACCATGGAGCCGGTCGCCTCTTCAACCGGCAAGCCGGCGCCGATAGCCGCGGCCATCGGTTCTTCGATCAACTCCACGCGGCGCGCTCCCGCGCCAACCGCCGATTCGCGAATCGCGCGCCGTTCCACCTGAGTGGAGCCACATGGCACGCAGATCACGATGCGCGGGCTGGGACTGAAAATGCCCGCCTTGTAAACCTTGCGGATGAAGTGTTTGAGCATCAGTTCGGTAACGGTGAAGTCGGCGATCACGCCGTCTTTCATCGGGCGGATCACGGTGATACTGCCGGGCGTGCGCCCCATCATCTGCTTTGCGGCGATCCCGACCTGCTGCACCACCTTTTTGCCGTTCGGTCCGCCCTCCTGACGTATCGCCACTACCGAGGGTTCGTTGAGCACGATCCCCTGGCCGCGCACCCAGACGAGGGTGTTCGCGGTACCAAGGTCGATTGCCAGATCATTGGAAAAATAGCCTTTAAAAAGTCCAAACATGTTGTGTCCTAATAGTCAAAGAGGTGCGCCGGTAAACTCTTGTATGATACCCTATTAGCCTTATTTGAATAAAGCTTTTGCTATGTCCCTGACTAATGCAGATGTCCGTAAAGTCGCCCGTTTGGCAAGATTGGCGATGAGTGAAACCGAAATCGAATCCGCCCGCACCCAGTTGACCGGTATTTTTGATCTGATCGCGGAAATGCAGGCCGTGGATACCACGGGTATCACGCCGATGTCCCATGCCCAGGATCTGTCCCAGCGGCTGCGCGAGGATGTCGTCACGGAATCCGACCAGCGCGGTCTTTTCCAGTCCCTTGCTCCGCAATACAAAGGCTCACCCCAGGTCGAAGCAGGGCTGTATCTCGTTCCACAAGTCATCGAGTAGTGCCAGCCATGATTGATTCCAGTCTGCAGCAACTCGGCAGCGCGCTGCGCGCCGGAAAAATCAGCAGCGTTGAGCTGACGCAGCTCTACCTCGACCGCATCGCCGCGCTCAATCCCGGGTTGAATGCCTATATCACGACCAATGCCGAAACCAGCCTGGCGCAGGCGCGTGCGGCAGATGCAATACTGGCCCGCGGC
>LSLI01000088.1 GCA_001577345.1 Candidatus Gallionella acididurans | reverse complement strand
TTTCCCCTGTTTGCAATTGCTGCGGCTGCTTTGCCGGTATTTGCCCATGCAGAGGAGATGCTTGCTCTCAATGGTCCCATGACCAGCGAAGTTGCGCCGGAATGGTTGCCAACGGCGCGTGATGTCAGGATAGAACTGATCCAGGAGTCCCCTGAGGCACTGAAATCCGATCTGGCTGCACATGATTTATGGACCCGCATACGCGCGGGTTTCGCGATGGGTGAACTCGATTCGAAACTGGTTACCAGGCAGGAAAAATGGTATGCCGATCATCCCGATTACGTGGCGCGCATGACTGAACGTGCGCGCCTATATCTGTATTACATCACGGAGGAAGTGGAACGGCGCGGGATGCCGAGCGAGATCGCCCTGTTGCCTATGATTGAAAGTGCTTTTAATCCGAGCGCATATTCACACAGTCGCGCTTCCGGCATCTGGCAATTCATGCCATCCACCGGTAAAAAGTTCGGCATGCAGCAAAACTGGTGGTATGACGGTCGCCGCGATGTCATCACCGCGACCAACGGCGCATTGGACTACCTGCAAAAACTGCATGACATGTTCGGTGATTGGCCGTTGGCCCTGGCTGCCTACAATTGCGGCGAGGGAGCGATTCAACGCGCCCAGGCGCACAATCGCAAACGCGGTCTTCCGGTCGACTATGCCAGTCTGAAGCTGCTGAAAGAGACCCGGAATTACGTGCCTAAGTTAATGGCCATCAAGAATATCGTTGCCAACCCGGCCAGCTTCGGACTCACGCTGCAGGAGATACCCAATGAACCCTACTTTGCGGCGGTTGCCACCACAAGTCACATAGATGTCAAACTCGCCGCGCAACTGGCTGATATCTCTATCGAAGAGTTCACGGCGCTCAATCCTGCGCACAACCGGCCGGTTATCCTTCAGGATGGCAGGGATCTGATTTTGCTGCCAATAGACAAGATTCAAACCTTCCGTGCCAATCTTGAAAGCTACAACAAACCGCTGGTAAGCTGGCAGTCTTACCAACCCAAAAAGGGCGAGCGTCTGGACAAACTGGCTCCCCGCTTTGGATTGTCGGTGGAAAATCTCAAGTCCGTGAACGGACTGTCCAGGCGCGGAAATATAAGCACCGGCCAAACCCTGCTGGTGCCGATTAACGGCGAAGACACCGAAAACCCATTTGAAGCCTTCAATATGCATCTCGCTGCAGACGACCTGTCCCGTGCTGTCAGGCACGTTGTGCGCAGGGGCGAAACCCTGTCCGGTATTGCGCATCGCTATCATGTCAGCGTTGCCAGGCTGAGACAATGGAACGGCCCGTTGAAAATAATCAGGCCCGGCCAATCGATTGCGGTTGCGGAAACCGGGGCTCGAAGAACTTCCGGGCATCGAAGGAGAACGCTTGCGCGTTCCTGAAGATTGCTGAAAACAGCGAAATCAAGAACAGCCCGGCGAGAAGATATAGCTTCGTGACGGCAGCTTTGCCGAAAATGCAATGAACCGCTGGCACATCCCCACCACACCTCCTGGCCAGTCACCCCAGTAGCCCTGCAAAAACAGCCGTTATGCGCGCCGCCCCAAATGGCCTTGCGTGCAGAAAACAAATCTCAGTTCTTCGTCTGGCCGGCAGGCAACATCGCCGACAGTCAATCCGGAATATCCGGATACAGGTGGCAATGTGCGCCATGCGTGGACGAGAACATTTTATTTTCGGGATAGGCGCGCCGGCATAGCTCCGTGGCATGCGAACAGCGCGGTGCAAAATGGCAGCCCGGGGGAGGGTTGGAGGGGGAGGGCAGGTCTCCTTCAAGCCTGATGCGTTCTGTCTGTGCTCCGTCAATGCGGGGTACGGCGGACAATAGTGCCTGGGTGTAAGGATGCCTGGGCTTGCGCAATACCTCTTCTGCCGTGCCGCGTTCAACGATGCGCCCCAGATACATCACGCATACTTCATGCGCCAGATATTCCACCACCGCAAGATTGTGCGTGATGAACAAATAACTCAAGCCCAATTGCTGCTGCAATGACTTCAGCAGGTTCAATATTTGCGCCTGCACCGATACGTCCAGCGCGCTGGTGGGTTCATCGCAAATCAGCAGCCGGGGGGATACGGCAAGGGCGCGGGCGATCGCGATTCGTTGCCGTTGCCCCCCGGAGAACTCGTGCGGATAGCGCCACTTTGAAATGCGCGCCAGACCGACTTGATCGAGCAGCGAGTCCACGAGCGATTGGCGTGCAGAGCTGTCGCCATGGAGTCCCAGCGCGGTCATGCCTTCTTCCAGAATTTCAGCGACACGCATCTTGGGATTGAGCGAAGCATAGGGGTCCTGAAATACCATCTGCATCGTGGAGCGCCGGGCACGCAATTTTCGGGCGTCAAGTCCGGTCAATTCGTGCCCGGCAAATTGCACGCTGCCGGCGGTGGGCGGGATCAATTGCAGCAGCGCCTTGCCCAGCGTGGTCTTGCCGCACCCGGATTCGCCGACCAATGCCAGTGTCCGTCCCTGCGGAATTTCCAGCGACACGCCATCTACAGCCTTTACCTGCCCGACCACCGTTTTCAGGATGCCTTTGCGGATGGGGAAGTGGACGCGCAAGTCTTTGACTTGCAAAAGGGCTGAGGGCTGATGACTGGGGACTGGGGGTTGAAGGCTGAAGGCCGGGGGCTGGGGACTGGGCACTAAGTCCCGAGTCCTCAGTCCTGTATTTCCATAAAGATGGCAGCGCACCCCGTGACCGTCATTCAGAACCGTCCAGGCCGGCGTTTGTTCGTTGCACAATGCCCATGCCTGATCGCAACGTGCGGCAAACCGGCAACCACGGGTGATGCTGCCCAGCGCCGGAACGCTGCCGGGAATCGCGGCCAGCGCCCGGTTGCGCTGGTTAGCATCGGGCAAGGCGGCCAGCAATTTTTGCGTGTAGGGGTGCAAGGGCCGGGACAGCAATTGCGCGCGACTTGCCTGCTCAACGATCTGGCCGGCATACATCACACCCGCCTGATGCGCCATTTGCGCCACCACGCCCAGGTCGTGGGTGATCAGCAATATAGACATGCCGCTGGCCGACTGCGTGTCGCGCAGCAGCTGCAGCACCTGTGCCTGCGTGGTTACATCGAGCGCCGTGGTCGGCTCGTCAGCGACCAATAATTTCGGCTGCCCGGCGAGCGCCATCGCGATCATCACGCGCTGCTTCATTCCGCCCGAAAGCTGCATTGGATATTCGGTCACGCGCCGCGCCGCATCGGGTATGCCCACCTGATCCAGCAATGCAATGCAGCGCTGTTGCGCGGCCATGCCGCGCATGTCCTGGTGCAATGCCAGTACTTCGGCGATCTGGGCGCCCACTGTCATCACCGGATTCAGGCTCAGCCCAGGTTCCTGGAAGATCATTGCCGAGGTCCCGCCGCGCACTGCGCGCATATCGCTTTCGCGCAAACCGAACAGGTCCACCCCATCCAGTTGCGCGGTCCCGCCTGCACGGACCACACCATCGGGCAACAGGCGCAGCAGCGACAGGGCGGTCATCGATTTTCCGCAGCCGGATTCCCCCAGCAGCGCATAGGTTTCGCCCGCATTGATGCCGAAAGAAATGTCGTCGACGATGCGCGCCCCGTTGTGCAACTGTGTAATCAAACCCGAGACGCGGAGGATGCTGTCCATCAAGCCGCCACAGCGCTGCGATTAAGGCGCGGGTCGAACGCATCGCGCACCGCATCGGCAAACAGATTGGCTGCCAGCACCAGCGCCAGCATGAAGCCGAAGGCGGAGGCCAGCGCCCACCAGACTACCGGATCACGCCCCATTTCCAGACGCGCCGCATTGATCATCGTGCCGAAGCTGATCATTGAGGGATCAACACCGACACCGACATAAGACAGCACTGCCTCGGCCAGCACCAGCCCGCTGAAATCCATCACCAGCGAAATCAGCACGATGTGCATCACGTTCGGCAGGATGTGGCGCGTGAGGATGCGCAATGAGGGCACGCCAAACGCCTGCGCCGCCTGGATGTATTCCATCTCGCGCAGCTTGAGCGTCTCGCCGCGCAACAATCGGCACAATCCTGTCCAGCTGGTGACCCCGAGGATCAGGCACAGGAACACCAGGCGCAGGTCGGCCCGCGACGCGGAGGTGTCGAACCACTGCGGATGCGTATCTATGGTCACCTGCATCATCAGCACCGCCGCCGCGATCAGCAGCACGCTGGGTATCGAGCTCAGCACGGTATAGATGTACTGGATCACGTCATCCACCCAGCCGCGCAGATATCCCGCCGCAATACCCAGCAGCAAAGCCAGCGGCAAAGTGACCAGTGTTGTCACGGTGCCGATGATCAGTCCTGTGCGTATGCTTTTCAGCGACAGATACAGCACATCCTGCCCGACCTTGTCGGTGCCGAGCACGTGATATGCGCCAGCCAGATCGGCAGTCATGCCGATGACGGTGAAGATAATGAGCGTGGCGATCAGCAGGGGACGCACCGGCCAGCCGTGCCTGGCCAGCGGGCGCTTGCCGGACAGCGCAATCAACAGCCCCGCCAGCAACCCCGCCAGCGCACCTGACAGTCCGCGCTTCAGCACATCGCCGTCGCGCTGCTGCGGGTCGGACAGGTGCGCGCCCCCATAGCGCAAACGCGGATACTCGCGCGACACCAGGCCGTTCGCCTCGCTGATGCTTTCCTTGGCATACAGCGTCATCGCCAGCGGCGCGGAATAGGTTTTCTCGGTGTGCGTGCGCAACGGCGCAAGCAATTTGTCGAAGACGCTCAGTACCTCGGGAGAGTAGACCTTTTGGCCATTATTGTTTTCCGGCAACAGGACCCGGTAGTGCAGCGTATCCAGCAGCCCGACCAGCAGGAATAAAGACAGGACCAGCAGCGACACCATTGCTGTTGGATTTTGCGCCACGCGCCGCCACGGCAGGAGCAGGTGTTCGTGCTGGCGCACGTACCAGGCACAGGATATCCCCGCCGCGAGCAGCAAAAATACCAGCGCGTCGCTCCACAGAATGACCGGCATGAAACTCATTGCAGCCTTACCCGGGGATCCACGATCGTGTAGGAGATATCGGTGAGTATCAGGCCGACGATGTACAGCAGCGAGCCGAGAAACACCATTGCGCGGACGACGCTGAAGTCCTGGGCATTTATCGCGTCTATCGTGTAGCTGCCCAAACCCGGGATGCCGAAAAACGATTCGGTGAGCAGGCTGCCCATGAACAGCAAAGGGATGACGACAACCACGCCGGTAAGGATGGGGATCATCGCGTTCTTTAACACGTGGCGGAACAGTACCGCCATTTCCGACAAGCCCTTGGCACGGGCGGTGCGCACATAGTCCTTGCCGATTTCCTCTAGGAAGATGGTGCGATACCAGCGGCTGCTGGAACCGATGCTGCCGATTACCCCGATGAAAATAGGCAACACCACGAATTTGACCGCGCCCAGGTTGCTTTCGTAGCCGGAAATGGGCACCAGATGCCACAGTTTGCTGACGACAAACTGCCCGCCTATGATGTAGAACAAAGCCGAAACGGACATCAGCAGCACACACAACCCCACTCCCGCGATGTCCAGCGCGGTGCCGCGAAACAGCGTCATCAGCAGCGCGAAGCTGACATAAACCACCAGTCCGACCAGAAAGGTCGGGAGCGCGATCGCCAGGCTGGGTCCCATGCGTGTCGAGATCTCGCGGCCGATGTTGCGGCCATCATCGGAATAGCCGAAATCGAGCACAAACATGCCGGCGGACTTCTGCCAGAAGATCGTGTCGCTGATCTTGCCTGTGCCGCTGGCAGAAAAGTTCAGCAGCAATGGTTTGTCATAACCATGCTGGTGTTCCCATTTCGCAATCGCCTCCGGGGTGACGCGCTTGATGCCCAGCTGCATGCGCGCCATGTCGTCCGGCGTGTTGACCACGAAAAACAACGCGAAGGTGAGCAGGTTCACCCCGATCAGGATCGGTATCGCGTAAAGGATGCGGCGCAGCAGGTAGGCAAGCATGTTACGTCTGGCGTGGGTAGCGTAAGGGTGCGCGGATTATAGGGCAATATTTCATTCCGCCCGTCAGGTGTTTCTTTATCATGCCACCCTGACACAAACATAGATAAAAACCGTATAGGTCAGGCCGAATATACCGGCGGATTCCATGCTGTCCGTCCGGCTGCAAGTGAATCGGGCAGGCACTTGGCCGTGAACTAAAATGGAACGTCTCCGGCTGAGCGCCAGGTCATGTAAATCGCGCCACCGGCCAGCGCGAAAACCGGCAGTGCAAGCAGCAGACTTTGTATCCGGAGTGACTGTTTCGGCAATGGCATCAGCAAGGCGGCCATTGGTATCGCCGCAAGAACAGGCAGTACGTACCAGGGAAGGTTTGCGCTTAACACTGCAATGCAACCGGTCAATCCGGCAATCAGCGAGAGCGGCAGGGTAAATATTCGTCCGGCGTGCAATGCCTTGTTGCTGAACATATGGATCAGCAGGTAGGCAGAAGCGGCTGATCCGAGCGCCAAACCGAATTGGCCGAGCAGTGCCGATGCGCCGACCAGTGCCGACCCTCCCGTGCCCATGCCCAGCGCGGTAGCTGCAGTGGCGGCCCGTGCGGGGTCATTTTCAAGGCTGTCCATGCCCCAAACCAGGAGCGCGACATAGGCCGCGCAACCCGCGCCCCACAACAGCACTATATGAGCGGGATGCTGCTGGAGGATGCGCTGTGCCGTCCAGATGGCAGCGGCTCCTCCGAGCAGTGGGAGCAGAGATACCAGCCAGCGTGACTTGAATAAAGTGAGCAGCAAGCCCAGCGAGGCGCTGGCCAGGCCCAGAAGCACGATTTTTCGCGCGGCGGTGAGCGGTGCGAAGGTGAAGTCGCTGGCCAGGTAAACCATGACAATAAATCCGGCGATGATGGCCAGGCCGCCCAGCCTTGGGCGCCGGAATAATCCGGCGCTGACCAGCGCGGCCAGAAATGGCGCCAGGCCTGCTTGTACGGCGGGGTGATTGAGCAATTCTTGCAACTTAACCTCTGGCAGGCGATCGAACCGCGGCAAGTTTATCACTATTGAAACAGCCCTTGAAATCCGGCGGCAATCCCCAATCTACGCGGGGCACCGTGGCTGATTGCAGGTGCTGATCGTGATGGAGCGCAGCAGGCGCGAATTTGACAGTTGAGACTATGGAGATTATGCATTAATGAAAAGGATATTTCTGTTCGTTCTGACCAACCTGGCGGTGGTGTTCGTGATCAACATCACCCTGCGGCTGCTCGGTGTCGATCGCTGGCTGGACGCAAGCGGCGGCATAAACTTCAATGCACTGCTGGCGATTTCTGCGGTGATCGGTTTTGCCGGCTCACTGGTTTCGCTGGCGATATCCAAATGGTCTGCCAAGCGCATGGTCGGCGCCCGGGTGATCGAAAATCCGGTCGACCCGACCGAACGCTGGCTGATGGACACGGTGAGCCGGCATGCAGCGGCCGCCGGGATCGGCATGCCGGAAGTGGCGATCTACGATGCGCCCGATGCAAACGCCTTTGCCACCGGATGGGACCGCAACGACGCGCTGGTGGCGGTGAGCACGGGCTTGCTGCACAGCATGGGCAAGGATGAAATAGAGGCCGTGCTGGGACATGAGATGAGCCACGTCGCCAATGGCGACATGGTGACGCTGGCGCTGATCCAGGGCGTGGTGAATACCTTCGTGATATTTTTTGCCAAGCTGTTCGGCTATTTTGTGGATCGCGTTCTGCTCAAGAATGACGGGCGAAACGGCCCCGGGATCGGCGCCTTCGTTGCCGAGATCGCGGCGCAACTGGTGCTGGGCATACTCGCCAGCATCATCGTGATGTGGTTCTCGCGCCAGCGGGAGTTCCGGGCCGATGCGGGTGGAGCCCATTTGGCCGGACGCAACAAGATGATCGCTGCGCTGGAACGGCTCAAGGCCAACCATGAGCAGACCGCGCTGCCGGAAAAAATGGCCGCGTTCGGCATCTCCGGCGGTCACGCGTTCGCAAGGATATTCATGACTCATCCTCCGCTGGACGAGCGTATTGCCGCACTGCGCAGCGGGCAATAAGCGCTGCGGTAAAACGGTAACATTAACAACAGGGCTCGGATCGCGGGCCCTGTTGTTATGTGCGGTGGAAACGCGGCCCAGCCCGGAGGCCCAGTCAGGCTAGGGCTTGTCCGTGCCCTCATCGTCATAGCGGGTCGGTGGCGGATTGCCGTCATACACCAGGTTTTTCCGGTACTGCAGGTAACTGTCCCGGGTAAACTCGTAGGGATCTATCATCGCCTCATCCAGGACTTTCTCCTGGTCCAGCAGCCCCGCGCGCACGTTGATTCCCCTGGCGATGTAGGTCTGGTTGCGCACGGTGATATCTTTGATCTGGTAAATCGGGCTGGCATAGCTGTCAGCATACAGCCCCGCGCTGTCACGCAAGGTGCTTGGGCCGAAGAGTGGAAGAACGAGGTAAGGGCCGTTGCCTATCCCCCATTTTCCCAGCGTCTGACCAAAATCCTCGTTGTGTTTTTTCAGGTTGCCGACGGAGGCGACGTCGATCAGCCCGAAAACACCGATCGTGGTATTCACAAAAAAACGCATGCCGTCAGAAAATCCCTGCACCAGTTTGAATTGCAGCAGATCGTTGGTCGTCACGACTACATCGTCAAGATTGGAAAAGAAGTTCGACACCATGATCCTGGCAAAAGCCGGCATCACGGCAGTGTAGCCTTTGGCGACGGGTTTGAGGATGGCCTTGTCCAGTTTGTCGTTGAATTTGTATATGCCGCGGTTGAGCGGTTCCAGCGGATCGTCCGGATTGTGCGCACCGGCGCAGCCGGTGACAAGCAATGATCCAGTAAGCAGAATTATATTCAGCGCAAGAGTTCGAATTCGATTCATCGTTGTTTATAGAGGGCAGGTGGGCGAACCGAAGTTTAGCTGGAATGAAGGCGGACGCAAAGCAGTTAACCCGTTTTGCCGGGCGGCAACAGGTCTCCGATGCGAAAATGGAAGGTGCCTGTCCGGCGGTCGGCGAAATAATGCTGCAGGGAAAAACGCACCGGGCGGAAAGCCAGTTCATCCCAGGGGATGTCCTGCTCTGTGAATAATTGCACATCTAGGCTTTCAACCCCGGGGGAGAAATCCGGATTCAGCAGGCTGGCGCGGAACAACAGGTGCACCTGGTTGATATAGGGCAGGTTGTACAGGGTATACAACTCGCCGATGGAGACCTCGGCATTGGCTTCTTCCAGGGTTTCGCGCGCGGCGGCTTCTACAGTTGTTTCGCCGTTCTCCATGAAACCGGCAGGCAATGTCCAGAATCCGTGGCGGGGTTCGATCGCGCGGCGGCACAGCAGGATTTTATCCTCCCAAACCGGGATGGCGCCCACGATCAGTTTGGGGTTTTGATAATGGACTTCGCCGCAGGAAATGCATACATGGCGGGCCCGGTTATCATCCGGCGGGATTCGCAGTTCAACCGCCGAACCGCATAGGCTGCAAAACTTCATCTCGAAAGGATGGTGCGGGTATGAATCGATTCCATGACAGCTACCTGATTTTGTCGCCGGACTGGTTTGCCTGGCCGGCGATGAATAGCGGATAGTTCATGTTCAGCACCCGTTGTGCATCGTCACGCAGCTGCTTCATTCCCAAACCATCATAGGCTTTTACCAGGATCACCAGCGCATCCCGGGATGAGGGGGAATTGGGGTAAAGCGACAGCACGGCCGTGGCACGGTTTACCGCGGCGACATCTGCCCCGCGGCGCAAGTAGTAACTGGCAACATGGATGTCATACTTTGCCAGGGAGTTGAGCAGGTATTGCATGCGCAACCTGGCATCGTCGGCGTATTTGCTGGCGGGGAAGCGCGTCACCAGATCCTTGAATGCGGAAAATGACTCCTGGGACGCTTTCGGGTCGCGTTCTGTGGTGTCTTCCCCGAACTTCATGCCGAACATGCCGATATCCTGGTTGAAGTTGGCCAGCCCTTTCACATAATAGGCGTAGTCAACGTGGGGATTGTTCGGGTATTGCTTGATGAAGCGATCAGCGGCGGAAATGGCGGATTCGGCCTCTTTCTGCTTGTAGTAGATGAATGCAATCTCCAGTTGCGACTGTTGCGCAAAGCGTCCGTAAGGATAATGCGACTGCAGGGATTCAAATTCCTTGAGGGCATCCTCATAGTTTCCCTCATCAAGGCTTTTCTTCGCAGTGAAATACATTTCATCGACTGATGACGTTTTTGCCGTGGTGTCGGGATCCGGCTTGGATTCGAACAAACTGCAGGCGGTTAACGTAAGTAACAGAAATACGGCTAAACTATGGCGCATGACACATCCAAAAAGTAATTCAGGTGATTATACCAAAGGTAGGCATGGGGATTCTGCAAGTTCACAACAACCTGGCAGATCGCCTGCACTTGGCGAATCTGCCACCAGCGCCCACGCGGCTGTTCCGGTGCCGGTGCACTTCACCGTTCCCGATGATTATGCAGGATTGCGGCTGGACCAGGCGTTGGTTAAATTCCTGCCCGAGTATTCACGCAGCCGCTTGCAGGAATGGATCGCCCAGCAGCTGGTCAAAGTGGACGGTGCTAATGCCACTGCCAAGCAAAAACTGTGGGGAGGGGAAAAGCTTGAAGTGTTGCCGCAAGTCCATCCCGCCGAGCAACCCTATCTGGCGGAGGACATCGCGCTCGAAATCATGCATGAAGATGATGCGCTGCTGGTGATCAACAAGCCGGCCGGGCTGGTGGTGCATCCCGGCAGCGGCAACTGGGAAGGTACCCTGCTCAACGCCTTGCTGCATCACGCTCCGCAGTTGGCTGGGGTGCCGCGCGCCGGCATCGTGCACAGGCTGGACAAGGATACCAGCGGCTTGTTGGTGGTGGCCAAAACCCTGGCCGCGCAAACCGCGCTGGTGCGGCAGCTGGAGGCACGCAGCGTGCAGCGCGAATATCTGGCCCTGGTGCATGGCGAGCTTGCCAGGGCCGGCAAGGTGGACGCGCCGATCGGGCGCCATCCCACCCAGCGCGTCAAAATGGCCGTCGTGGAAAGCGGCAAGCCCGCGGTCACGCATTATCAGATCGAAAGAAGGTTTCCCAGTTGCACGCTGCTGCGCTGCCGGCTGGAAACCGGGCGCACCCATCAGATACGCGTGCACCTGGCCAGGATAGGCCACCCCCTGGTGGGTGACAGCGTGTATCTCAAGGGCCCGCAAAAATGCGTACCGAAACTGCGCGAATTGCTGGGTGGTTTTCCGCGTCAGGCATTGCATGCCACCCGCCTCGGACTGGAGCATCCGGTGAGTGGCGAGATGATGGAATGGCATGCACCGTTGCCGCAAGACATGGTGCAATTACTGCAACAGATAAAGATAATTGCGGATGAGCCTGCTTGAACATCTGATCATCCCCGACTGGCCCGCGCCCGCCAATGTCAAAGCCCTGCAGACCACCCGCCTGCGCGGCTTCAGCGATGCGCCCTACGATAGCCTCAATCTGGGCGACCATGTCGGAGATGCGTCGCTGGTTGTGGCGCGCAACCGCATGTTGCTCAATACCCTGCTGCCCGGCGAGCCGGTATGGCTGGAACAGGTGCATGGCGCTCTGGCGGTGAATGCAGACATGGCAGGTTGTCTGCCGCGGGCCGACTCCTGCATCGCCAGGCACCGCGAAGCGGTGTGCGTGGTGCTGACCGCGGATTGCCTGCCGCTGTTGCTGTGCGATTCACAGGGCAGTGTGGTCGGTGCGGTACATGCCGGCTGGAAAGGGCTGGCGGCCGGGGTGATCGAAGCTGCCGTGCAGGCGATGGATATTGCGCCAGAAAATATCATTGCGTGGCTGGGTCCGGCCATAGGCCGGGAGGCCTTTGAAGTGGGCGCAGATGTCCGCGCCGCATTTGTTGACAGGCAGCCGCAAGCATCGGCGGCATTCGTCCCCGGCCAGCAAGGCAAATGGTTTGCCGATATCTACGCGCTGGCCAGATTGCGTCTCAACGCGCTGGGGATCACCGGGATATACGGTGGCGGGTACTGCACCTACCGCGAGCGCGAACGGTTTTTCTCGTATCGCCGGGATGGCGCAACCGGGCGCATGGGGACTTTTATCTGGCTGGAATAGCCGGGGCTGGCCGTCAATCTTTGGTATAATCCGCGCCCGTAATTTTCTGAATAATTCCCGTGAGCGTTTTGTTGTGGATCATCACTGCCAGCATTTTCGGCGGAATATTGAGCGTGTCATGCGCCGCCCTGTTCGCCCTGAATGCCCGCGCGCACTGGGTGAATTCGCTGGTCAGTTACGCCATCGGCGCGCTGCTGGGCGCGGCATTTCTCGAGATATTGCCCGAGGCGCTCAGGTTGAGCGCCAGTGTTTCAGTGGTTAGCGGCGCCGTGCTGGGGGGCATATTGCTGTTTTTCACGCTGGAGAAACTGCTGTTGTGGCGCCATTGCCACCATGATCATTGCGAAGCCCACGATCCGGTCGAGCCGAGTTCGCACGGGCGCAGCGGAACCATGATCATGGTGGGCAACACTTTTCACAACTTCGTGGATGGCATCATCATCGCCGCGGCATTTCTGGCCGACAAGCATCTGGGCATCGTAACCGCGCTGGCAATCATCGCCCATGAGATTCCGCAGGAAGTGGGCGATTTCATGATACTGCTGCATTCCGGTTACACCAAGGCGCA
>LSLI01000087.1 GCA_001577345.1 Candidatus Gallionella acididurans | reverse complement strand
GCATTGACAATAGAGCAAGATGTCGTAATCCCGCAAGGTCGCAATTCCATTGGGGCTGGGGTGAAACTCCATGAATTTCCCTTTGTACTCAAATCTCCTCGGCAGCATATCCCCAACATGGGTCGAGAACTGTTGGCAATACGGATAGTCGTCGCAGAAATCCATGTAGCCGTACTCTTCAACTATTCCGTCTGGCGTTACTTTGTCACACGGGAAAAGGTCGTAGTCTTTTGAAAATGACCACCAGAAATAATCCACCATCATTAGCTGCTCGAATTCAGAGCTGTGGATTTTTATTGAATTCCCTGAATCCATAATAGTTAGACCCTGTGTAAGAATAAAGTCTAGCTGTGCTTGTAAAAAAAATCAGAGAGATTCTCGTCAAAGATGCAGAGAAATTCGACTATTTTTTTTGTGCCTGAATTTGTGCTCGCTTGGGTGTTTTTTGGCGGCGGTGAGCCTTGAAATTACAGAGCAGAGCCAGCACGACTATGGAGCGGCTACAGCACACCTGACGGAAAGTGGCCTGAATGCCGCGCAGGGCCAACACGTCCCCAGTACAGCTACAGAACACTTGGATATATCAGCCGTCGAAGCCTCTGAAGCGCCAAGCGTCCCCAGTACGACTACAGGATACTTGGCGGAAAGTGGCGCGGATGCCCCCCAGACCCTGAGCGTCTGTAGCGCGGCTAGTCATAATTATGTTATATACTTATATGTATATTGCGATATACTTACAACCTCGGTTCAACGAAGGAAGTAATCATGCGGGCATTGATTGAAATACCGGACGGGCAGATTGCCGCTTTAGCTGCTATTTGCGCTTCTGAAAAAGCGTCTCGATCCGAAATAATCAGACGCGCCATTGCGCTTTATATTGAACAGGCAGCACCAGCACCAGCAGAGGCATTCGGGTTGTGGCGAGGTAGTCCGGTGGACGGCTTGGTTTATCAAGAACGGATGCGCTCAGAATGGTGAGCGTGCTATTCGACACCAATATCTTGATAGACTACCTAAACGGGGTTGAGCTGGCTAAAATCGAACTGGGAAGATATGCCGACAAAGCCATCAGCCCCATCACCTGGATGGAGGTCATGGTAGGTGCAACGCCGGATACGGAAGCGGCCATGAAAAGATTTTTGAGTACCTTTGTCATCTTGCCAGTTGATGAACGCGTTGCATCAGTAGCGGTCGCGCTTAGAAAGAAGCACTGTGTCAAATTGCCGGATGCGATTGTTTGGGCGACCGCGCAGGTGAATAAACGAATACTTGTCACGCGAGATACCAAGGATTTTTTTCAGGATGAGGCTGGTGTGTACATCCCTTATCGTATTTGATTGGATGATGGAATATTTTGGAGTCGCAAGACAGTAGCAGGCAAGGATATTGAAGCCTTTGCTCGACAACTTGCAATAATGGAAGTAAATGGCACTTACGATAAATGGCGGGACGACCTGTGCGAGCGAACAGATCTTACGAACGTAGCCCGGCTAGTCGCTTGAAGCGCATATTCAGCGCTATTCGTGTGGCGTGGTCTTGTTTAGTGAAGGGAAAATGAAATGGGAATCTTGATTTTGTTTGTGCTGGCCGTTGGGGCTGGAACGATTGTTTATTTCGTTTGGAAATTCGTGGCCAAGGAATTCAAAGCCGAATCTATTAGACAGGATATGGCTGAGGCCACTCGAACAGCGAGCGATGTCGCTGCTGCTGACGCTGCCAACAGGTTTACTCATCCAGCATATACAATGGACGGCAAGGCTAGATTTTGGGATGGCAGTTGGTGGTTGAATGGTATGAAAATGTTTTGATTGTTGAGGGTTTTACCGGGGTCCAGGCTGCTCGTGCATTGTCGAAATCTGCATGCTGACCTAACAGCGTGATCGTCGTTTGTCCTGCATGCTCCGTTCTGCGCCCCACCGAGGACATCAATCACGCAGATTACTGGTGATCGCCTCACGCCATCCTACCACTGTAACGGCTTTAATCCGACACCACGCAAAAATTGGTCAATGATACCCTTCACGAAATATTCAGTTCCAAATTTATTATTCTTGCCCAAATCACCCAAACTTAATTGGATGATTAACTCTCGCACTAAACCAATATAAGCCAATACAGCCAAACGCACACCCACCGGCCCCATCTCCCTCATTTCCTCCAACTCCTCCAACTCCTCCAACTCCATCATTTCATGCAAGCTGATTTGGATATAATCCGTCAGCCCCTTCCACTGGTTGAAGAAGAACTGTTCTGAGACCTTGTTATCGTCCACCAATGCACGGAGCTCTATGCGCACAGAATCAGAATCGGCTATCCTGTTTTTCACAAGGACAACGGTCATTCGATACAGAACATTGGCAAAGTCAGTGGGGCCGGAAAGAACTGCATCGACATAATCTTCACGCTTACCAGCGAGCGTTTGGATAACAGCTTCATACAGGGCGTCCTTGGATGGAAAGTGTTGATATAAAACAGCGGGACTAACATTACATTCCTCTGCTATTTTATTAACCGAAACGCCATGTAAACCATTTCTTGCAAACATCTTTTTAGATAGTTCCAAAATGGATGCTCGCCGATCTACTGCTTTCAATCTTTGTTTGGTCTTAATACTCATATTCCTACTCAAAATCCCTCTCGCATTACATCGTAGTCGACAGTGAAAACGAATTAAGATTGATCGTGCTTTCTTGATAACAACGCGAAAAGGCGGTGTTATCGATTGCAGCTTGTTTTAATGTTGCCGAACAATTCCCGTTTAATTATCAATCTCAAGCTTTAAACCACTAGCTTTAGCCTTGCTACTTCAGCCAGTGAAGAACAACCGTAGTCCATTCCCTCTTGCTTGTGTTGCACGTTTGGCTGTGCGTGCACAAGAGGACTTTAGTCCTTTCGCGCCTAGCTACGACCACTCACCCGCTTTATTAAATAATAATTAATAATATCATAAAACTAAATAAATTATGTTAACGAACAATCGTTAATAATTTATATTTTTTATATAAATTATTCATTAATGTTAATAATCATATAATTGAATAATTTATAGTCTCTAATATTCTATTGACAAAATAATTTTGTGCATTTATTATAAATAAACGTTCATTTACTTAACGTGGGTTTAGCTCAGAATTTTCTGACTCACAACTCAACCAACAAATGAAAAATTAAAGGAGAAATAAATATTATGTCTACGTTAGTAGCGCTCAACCAACAAGTCAGCGAATCAAGAATTACCCTCGAAGACGCCATAAGGGGACGTCGCTCCGTTCATTACTTCACGCCAGGGGTCACCATTACTGATGCTCAATGGAAGAAACTCTTCGAACTAACGGCAATGAGTCCATCTTCTTTTAATTTTCAGCCTTGGGATTTCGTCGTTGTTGATGAAGCTTCACGCAAACTCCAATTACTCCCACTGTGCTGGGGACAGCAGCAAATTGTAGATTGTGCCGCCGTAGTCGCAGTCTTGGGCGATAAAAACCCACATCGTCGTGACAAACAGATTCTGCAGCAGTTTAAGGACAATGGTTACATAGACGAGGCAACCAAGCAGGCGTATTTGGGAGCAGTGGATGTGGTGTATCCCGACGAAGCACGAAAGATTGAGCATGCTGTTGGTGGTGCAAACCTTGCAGCAATGACTTTCATGCTCACAGCGCATGGGATGGGGCTAGCTACTTTACCTATGATTGGGTTTGATCCTGATGGAGTGCGTAAATTCCTGAAAGTACCAGACGATTATGTAATTACCATGCTCCTCACGGTCGGCAAATCAGCAGAGCGGGATCTTCCCCGTCAACAGCGCCGAGGGTTTGAAGATATTGTTCACTGGGACACATTCCGCGGATAAATCAAAATACACTTACATGCAAAAATTCTGAAAGGTGCCACAAATGCGTGCAACCATTCTCAATAAATCATTAGACAAACACACTTCGCTGATATTTGGTGGTGATTATGAGGTAGTGGGACCAGATCCAACCCTTGGACAAAGGTTAGTCTCTGATTTATCTGCTGACTTTGTACTCATTCACTACCACCATAGGCATGAGTTTCAAGGTGGTTCCAATAAGGGATTGTGGGGATCAGTTGCACGCGGTAAAAATATTCCGTATGAATGGCAAGAACTGGATCGCACCATTACCGCAGCAAAAGAACACTTCTCGTTAGTGGCGCTCTACCCAATTGGATGGGCGCACATGATTCCAGAACATTTGGGTGAAACTATTCTCGATGTCGAACCTGAGGTCGTTTCTGACTGGGTCTGCAAGGTTGTGGAACGATACTGGAAGCAGGTAGATATCTTTCCAATTTTCTACGAAATGAATGCCTTCGACCTGTTTTTTCGTGCCACACATGGACAGCCCTACGGCTTGGTTGAAAAACGCCACATTCTTGAATGTTTGGTGAGATCTGCAGAGAAGGTGTTGGCGAAAAGTGGCGAAATTGCATTAAGTAAGCTTACTGCCGGGACATTTGTTGAGCTAACACAATCCAGTTTTTACTGGATGAGCGAGGGGAAGCTACTAGAACTACCTCGTGGTTCTGCCTTATTGCACGCACCACTATCCCCACCTGATTTACTTGCGATGGCAAGACAATTCGATCAAGAAATGGGAAAGGATCGCTACCTTCCATTTATCAAGCAACTTCTGCACCAGATGATTTTCTGGAATGCTGATGATAGCGGTGCAAATAATACCGTTGGAGACGATCTCTACCGAATCCACAAAGCTGGTTTCATTCACCACCCAGACACAAACCCCAACGGGGTGGTTCATAAACTGTTCTGTGGCTGGGATGCCCAGCCACAAAATACCTATGAATACCTCTTGGCCCGTCTGCTGCCTAGTCAACGAATTCCAACATGTGCTGAGTTATTGGAACAAAACTGCTCAGCTTTCCAAGGCTTTCTTGCCGACCCCGAGATAGACGAAATATCTAAACAGGCCATATGCGGCTTTGTTCTCGACGATATTTTTAAGTGCTCCAAACAAAGCGGCATTACCTCCGCCATCTACCCGACGGAACAAGCGCTGAGCACGGGGTACCGTTACGCCGGCGAGCCGCTAACAGTCAGTGCAATCGGAGAACAATACAAATTGTTCATTAAGCAATACAAAAATTCCAATACAGCATGGAGTAAGGCACATGGAAGCAATCACAGTACTTGCACGTCCGCATGCGAAGCAGTTTAACCCGCAAGAGAACAAGAAAAGGAACGTAGCTGATCTAGTGATCGAACATTTGGTCAACGAGGGAGTTGACAAGATATTCGGTATACCTGGGGGAGCTACAGTCCCATTTCACATAAGTCTCGAACGCCATCCGGACATCGAGTTCATTCTTGCGCGCCACGAAGGCGGTGCGGCATTCATGGCGGACTGTTATGCCAGAACGAGTGGAAGACTTGGGGTTTGTTGTGCCACGACTGGCCCCGGTGCGACAAACCTGATGACAGGCGTAGCCGCCGCCTTTACGGATAGCATACCGATGCTCGTTATCACTGGAATGAACCCCAGTGATACCTGGGGTAGAGGCGATTTCCAGGAATCTACTCCTTATTGCGGAGTAGATACGACGCAGATGTTCAGTTCAATTTGCAAGAGTTCCGAAATTATCACTTCAGAGAAAACACTCCAATTTAGATTGCGACATGCGATTGCCACAGCGATGACTGGCCGACCGGGTCCAGTTCATATTGCAATTCCACGAGACCTATGGAGCAAGATGGTCACCTCTGAAATATGGGATCGCACTCATTACATCGCGCATGCACCCTCTCCAAGCGATGAGGATATTAAGCATGTTGTTGAACTACTTACAAATGCTAGTCGGCCTCTCGTAATATATGGCAGCGGTGCCACGCCGCTATCTGCGTGCGATTTGGCAGAAGTCAGCGAATTGCTCCAAATTCCACTGGTTACGACGCCACGCGCAAAGGGCAAAGGATTAACAACTATCCCCTCGTCCTTTCTGGGCAATATGGGGATATCCGCAACGCCCGTGGTAGACCAGCTAATGAACGAAAGTCACTTCGATGTCGTGCTATCAGTGGGTATGGGATTTGGCAGTTATGCCACTAATAGCTGGTTCCGCGCAATCCAGCCCACGAGATGCATGATCCAGGTCAACATTGATCCCAACGCTATCGGACGTATATATCCCGCTGACATTGGGATAGTTGCCGACAGTACACAATTCACTGGAAAATTACTGCGCGCAATTCGCGCTTCGAGTCTTAAAGCTTCAAAAGAACGCATAGCATGGCTACAGCGTTATAGCCAACAAGAGAAGTGGCCATTAGCGAACTCACTCCCGCAGAGTGGCGACAGACTTCTCTCGCCACTTGAAATCATACGGGCAGTAGATAGCGCAGCAGGAAAACAGTCTATCGTCATGGCAGACTCGAATTCAATACTGCTATGGGCTACACACCACCTTCCTGAGCGTCCCAGTCGTCGCTTTATAAGTGTCTGGGGATCGGCAAGCATGGGCCATGTTACCGCTGGTGCAATTGGAGCAAAGTTGGCCAACCCTGACGACGATGTAATTGCCATGGTCGGCGATGGCTGTTTCTTGATGAATGGTAATGAAATTGCCACGGCAGTAGATCTTAAGCTGCCAATCGTATGGGTCGTTAATGCAAACCATCAATTGGGCATGATTCATTACGAACTGCGAGCCACTGGTCAAACCAAGTCAGCCACCTTTAGGAAACACGATATTGCTGGTTTTGCTCGAGCGCTAGGTGCTTATGGTATCCACCACAAACCGGGTCAGAACCTTTCGCAGCTGATAAAGGAGAGCCTGCATCTAGATGGCCCAACTGTTATTCAAGTAGATGTCGATCCCAAAGCAACGCCACCTATGGGATTAAAAAAAGAGGGCTCAAGACAATGGCAGGAATATATCAGCAATCTTTGAGGAGCTTAAGATGAAGAATTGGTTTGATGGAAAAATTCTGAAGAATCTAGATGCTGGAATCTCGGTGATGAGTCATACGTTGCATTACGGAACAGGAGTCTTTGAAGGCATCAGAAGTTATAAGACTGTAACTGGATACAACGTATTCCGTCTTGAGGAGCACATTGATCGTTTAATTCGTTCTGCCAAAAGCCTTCGAATACAAATTCCTTATACTGTGAGAGAGCTCTGTGAAGCAGTACATCATGTGCTTAAGGAAAATCATCTGAGTGATGCTTATATCAGACCCTTGGTATTTCTTGGTGAGGGAAACATGGGGTTGGATGTCGGTGCACCAGGTAAACCCAATCCTGTACATGTCATGATTTCGGCATGGAAATGGGATAGCTATTTTAAAAACTCAGCGTTAGCGGGTATCCACGCCACAATTAGCAATTATCGACGGGTATTTTCCGATTCAACATTGGTTCAAGCAAAAGCCAACGGACACTACCTCAATTCATACTGTGCTCATATGGCAGCCAAAGCACTGGGTTATGACGAGGCCCTGCTCATGGATGCTGATGGTTTTTTGGCCGAAGCATCCGCCTCTAACCTGTTTATCGTAAAGAATGGAACTATTTACACTCCACTATTAACCTCTGCATTGGCGGGCATTACTCGCGACACCGTCATCACGTTATGCCGCGAAGAAAGTTACCCTGTAGTTGAATCGTGCATCACTGTTAAAGATGTAATGAGTTCTGACGAAATATTTTTGACAGGAACGGCATGCGAAGTTTCTCCAGTCATATCTATTGATGGTCTTCCAGTTGGCACTGGCATTGTCGGGACTATAACTAAGATGCTTTCTTCACGATATCAGGAAACCGTACGCAACAATCATTACAAACATTTAGGACACAAAAAACCTAGCGAATTAAAGCAATCAGATCGATTAATCACCAGCACGTTGATATAGAGCAGGAATTTTCATGTGGTCATTAACAACAACCTAGAAAGGTAGCAACCATGACAGAAAAAACACTTTTTGAACGACTTGGCGGCAAGGCGAATATCGCTCAAATCACAGAGGATGTCTGGATAAATCACACAACGAATCCCGATGTTGCCAAGCGGTATGCCAAAAGCGATCCCGAAAAAGTTAAGGCACTGGTTAATGAATTTGTTTGTTGGGGTACGGGTGGTCCGGTTGAGTATTCAGGGAAGGATATGCTGGAAGCTCATTCCACCATGAACATCAGTCACCGGGAGTTCATGGCGGTCATTGATGATGTGATGAGAGCGCTGGTCAAAAACGAGGTTGGTAGCCGGGAACAACAAGAGCTGCTCGCCTTACTATTCTCGCTAAAAGATCAAATTATTCTCCAATAACATGATATGCCTGGAGTAACTACCATGAAGATTTCGATCCTCGGAACAGGGAAGATGGGAAGTGCTGTGGGCCGGCAGCTTGCCAAATGTGGATATCAAGTCATCTTTGGCTCTCGCGACCCAACAGCCAACATGGATAAATTTTCCGGCATCAATACCATTTCAATCAAAAATTACTCGGAAGCGGCATTGTCTGCAAATGTTGTTGTGGTAGCTGTCCCATGGTCCTTCGCTCTTGAGTTGCTGAAAAGTCTTGAGGATCAGCTTAAAGGGAAGGTTATTGTTGATCTCACAAATCCGTTGTCGGCTGACATCTCAAGACTTGTCGTAGGCGGGAATGACTCTGCTGCTGAACAAATTGCTTCACGGCTTCCAGAATCACACGTTGTCAAGGCATTCAACGCTATAACAGCAGACAGTTTCCCGACACCTAACTTATGTGGCGAACCTGCACAAATATTCTATTGCAGTGATAACGAAGCTGCAAAGGATGTGGCGCGCACGCTCATTACATCTGTCGGCTATGAGCATAAAAATTGTGGGGTACTCAGCAATGCTCGATACCTTGAAGCAATAGCGATGCTCTGGCTTCAGCTTGCATTTTGGGAAGAGAAGGGTTCCGAATGGTCGTTCAAAATTGTTGGCGAATTTGAAGAAGTTTGCGCTTGATTTATAGATATAAAGGTTCGTCGAGCATGAGTCAATGTTCTCGAAGTCAATAGGTTGTAATTGAAATTAATAAAGGAGAAAACAATGAACTACGATAAGGAATTAGATGTACGTGGAATGAACTGTCCTTTACCTGTTTTGAAAACAAGAAAATCTCTGAACGATATGATCTCAAAGCAAGTACTCAAGATTATTTCAACAGATGCAGGTTCCATTAAAGATATGCAGGCATTTGCAAATCAGACTGAAAATTCATTGATATCGTCCGCTGAGACTAATGGTGAATATGTGTTCTTTATGCAGAAAAAATAACTACATTTAGAGCCAGGGGATACTTACTCACACTCCAAGGCGACACTTTGCATGTGGCTTGGTGGCAGAATTGAGAAGGAGATGCCCCCCGAGAGGGGGCTGGAAGATTTTTACTATCTCACAGTGGGCTTTGCGGATGCTGGTTTCGTAGCACCGCTTGTTACATCAGCAAGCAAGTCCGTGCCGATTTTGTTTAGCCCAGATATTAAGCCCTCGTTAGAGGTTATTTGTTTCATTGCTCCGTCGCTAACCCACTGTATCTCTTCTTTGCTTGGGCCTTGCCCGTGCTGCTGATTTTGCCCAATAATCCTTAACCCGTCGGCAAGCTCAGGGGCTTTTTTGGCGACATCGCTCAGTATGTTTGCATAATCGAGCGTGCTTGCCGATCCAGAACCACCGAGAAAGGCGTTCGCCATCACCTGCCCTACCCCTCTTTGTCTGGTTTGATAAAGCTCGGTTGCGACAGCTATTGCACCTGCATCGCCATGAACCTTGCCTTGGGCTGCGCCCGCAGCGGTATTGACTTCCCCTTGTGTTGCATTGTGCGCATCTACGGCGGGTTGAATGCTGGGCGTAGAACTTGGTGGAGCATGTTGCTGCTTAACCACAGTGGCGTTATTTGCGCCACTCGCATGATCTACCGCTGCATGACCTTTATGTGTCAACTTATTTACATTGCCGCTTCCTTCGGCAGCTATTTCACCAGGTGTTTCTGGCGGTTTTACATCCTTATGCAGTAATTTATCTTGTCTCTGCTGGTCAGCGACTTTCCATGCAACGTCCTCTCTGAATCCTTGGCTGTTAGCCCAGTGTTGCGCAAAATCCTTGAATTGTTTTGGTGTTATATCGTGTATGTTGTTGACGGCATGGCCGAACGTTTCTCTAGTTGCTTCGTCCCACATTAGTTTAGACTGATCCACTGTCGCGCCAGCTTTATTGTCTTGTCCTTCCCCTCTTTTGTTGCCAGCTTCATGGTTGGTTAACAGCGAGGCGACTTCCTTGCTATCAAAAGTTTTTGCTTTGCCTAAAGTTGAAGATATGCTTTTTGCAGCCTGCTTGGTTCCTGCGTCCTTTGTCGTTCCAGCCACTTCATCCATAGCCGACTTAACAATTGCAGTTGCTTGTTTTAACTCTGCCTGCGAGGCGGTTGCGATAGTTTTGTTTGCCTCTTCCCTGTAGGCTTGATCTGTTTTGATAGCAAGAGCCGAACTGGCACTAACGGGTATGTGTTCGTGTATCCATCCTCCCGCTACGCCCAGAGCGTGCGTGAGTTTCGCCATCCTTCCATCGTTTGCTTTTGGATCAACGGGCGTTTCTGGATTGCTGAACGTTTCTGTTTTACCGGGAGTTCCACTACTACCTGCGGTTACGCCTGCTTTACTACCAACCCCTGCCCCTTCGCTATTGTGTAGTGCCACGCTGCCGCCATCGCCATGTGATGTTGATTGTCCGGTACCAGTACCTGTTGTTGCGCTTGAATTATTGCTTCCTCCCGTTTTGGTTGCCAGCGCTTGTTCAAATGCCCTTTCAAATCCGGCGGATTGTTGAGTGGTCAGGTTGGACGTTTTCGTGTCACCTAATGATGCGTTTGTTCCAGTTTGTGATGCAGTACCTTTTCCAGAATAGTCTCCGTCTGATGCACCGCGCCCTGCCGTTACTCCTGCTGATGATCCGGCCATACCGTATCCGGCAAGCGCAGCATTGGCGATAGCACCTGTGTTGCTGTCTGCTGTTACTTTTGAGCCCAGCGCTTCCCACGTTGTAGCACCACCATTATCTGTGACAATTCCGGTGTTTGAGGTGGTTGTAGACTTCATGGTTCCGCTGTTATACGTGGGTTGCGTGTCAACATGCCCCTGACTCAAATTGTCCGCCGACTGGTTATTCATTGAGCCGTTGCCCATCTGTATATTCCCGCTTGCGATGCTGGACGCAACTTTATCGGCCTCGCGCGAGGGGCTGACCATCCCGGCGATGGCTTGCGCGCCTACGTCCCCGCCCTTCACGATTGCGGCAGCGATAGCGGGTATTGCCGTAGCTGCAATCATCCCTGCTATAGCTTCGTCACTGATGTATGCGTTGTTGACCAGGCTGTACTGGGACATGGACAAACCGTGCCCGCCTGTCATTGTGGCCAGGTCTTGGGCGTGAACTGTCATCACGAGGTGCAGGACGGCATACAAGGGCGGCCACAATTGCACCCAGAACAGGCTCATCACATAGGCCTTGAGTACCAGACCGCCCTTATGCCCGCATAGCATGACGATCAGCATGATGATCGGAAAAACAGAGTACTGCACAATCTCAACGATGTTTTTGACCTTCGGCATGGTGCTGGTTGCCAATTTCGCCATCAGATTGTAGCTGTCAGAGGTCGAACGTATCGCTTGCGCCTGAGCCAGGTTAGACGCAGCACCTGCCGCGTCGCCGATCTGCGCTGGCAGCATGTACTGCGCATCAATCATGAAATTGCTCATGGCGGTTTGCCTGACCGTATTCACTGCTGATGAAGATATGCCCAGTATGTAATTGGTGCTGGTTTGGATGCTGGCTTGTATCGCAGCATTCGCTGCAGCGGTAGGCACCCCTGGGAAAAGGTAGCTGCCTATGGAGTTGATCTGATCGGTATTGACGAAGGCTATCTGTGTCGTCAAAAATCCATATGCAATATCGCAACCATAGGTTCCGGCAACGGGGGTTGAACCCGGAACGGCTCCTATCGTGACGAGCCGGCCAGGATTGGTTTTGCCGCTCAAGTACGTCCATATATCGTTGGATTTTGCCAGGTCAGATGCGACGATATAACCGGTCGCGTATTCGGGGACTACACACTCGCGATAAAACTCCAGGAGGTTGGATGTCAAAATTGAATTGGTGAATTTTGTATGCAGCATTTCTTCCTGAACGCGTTGCCCCCAGAGCGTGCCGTGCAGCCGGAATTGAATGTCGGAAGGTAGCGCGAATGTCGTCTCAAAGGATCGGGTCAGCCAGTCTCCGATATGGCTAACCGAGCTGGCGAATGAAGCAAGACCGAGCGGGACGTTGGCGACCGTGATCCGGCCTTGCGTGCCCGTACTGTCGGTTAGCACCACCGTTGCTTTGGGTACGAGCAGCATTCCGTTGAATATGGCCAGCATGATGACCCACCGTCCAAAGTCTGGCGCCTGCGCAAGTCCTGCCAGCACTGCCATGGCCAGCGAAATCATCCCGACCAAGGCAAGGGTGCGCAGCAGACCCAGAAAGTCACCGCTGCCGACAATTGCCGCCACCGCATTGAAGACCAGTTGCAGTTCCGTCATGTTCCAATAGGAAAAAACCTCAAACGTGGTCACTGACGACTCCCGAACACGTTCATCGACGTAAAGGCTTGCGCCGGAAGTCCCGCAACCATTGTTTGGTTCAGGAGCTGCAGCTGTCTTTCAAGATCGGCTTCTTTGGCCACTTTCCCGAATTCGACCAGACGCTGGGTGTACATTTCGGATTTCAAC
>LSLI01000086.1 GCA_001577345.1 Candidatus Gallionella acididurans | reverse complement strand
GCCGAGTTATTTTCGATACGATGTAGTTTAGCAGTACATGCCAGGGGTCTATCGTCGGCAACTGCTCCGCAATCGCTTTCACATGCGCCAACGCTAGTCGGATGTTGGAAATTAAGGCAATCAGACTCTGGCCTGCGGCATGCATTGCGGTCAAATATAACGTGCACTGTCCAGCGTGTTTGACGGCACGCCCTACACCCGCCAGCAATAACGGCCTACTGGTAATGGCCTCCATTCGCGCATCCGGTTTGGCTGCCCGACAGTACCAACTCCACCAGTTATAAATCAACGCCACCGAGCGTGCCGATGTCTGGCAACGCTCAATATCTTGCGTTGAGAATCCGCCCCAGCCCCACTGATTCTTCAGTTCATCAAAGCCATTCTCACAATCAGCCCGGTCGCGATACAGTTGCGCGACGGCCTGCAAGCCATAGGCGGCGTTGGTGACCAACACCGCATATTCGTAGGCCTGTGTCGCTTCATCTTTGAGCCACAGCTTGAGTTGATTCTCGATCTTGCGCGTCAATGCAACATCCTGTTTGACCGCTCGACGCAATATCACCACGCGCCGAGCGTGATCCCAGCCACTGAGCTTGACGGTGTCTTCCACCGCACTCCAACCTTGATCGGCTGAACCGGGGAGCGTCCAGTCATCACGTTGAAACTGGCGTTGCAACAGCTTGTGTATTCCTTTGGTCTGACGCAGTTTGAACAAATACGGCTGATTGCGTGCTTCGAGTTCCACGATAAATGGGTCATTGCCAAAGCCGCAGTCACCCCGCACCATCGCAGGACGCTGATTGGGTGCTAACCCGTCGAGTAATGCCGTCAAACCAGGTTGTGCATGGGATGCGCTGGATTGTTTGCCAGGGCTGACCACGACATCCAGCACCAAGCGCAGATTACCCACCCAGTAGGTATGGAGGGCATGACTGGGGCGTCCCGGTTTGTGAGGGTTATAGCCGACTTCCGCGCCTTGTTGGTTGCCAAACAAAGTTTTGATGGTGGTATCGATGTCGAGTATCCAGGGCGTGTCGAGTGCAGCGGATACGCTGCGCATGAGGTGTGGTTTGAGCCAGCCTTCGCTGGCTTGCGCATCAATGCGCGCCAGTCCACGACGCATCGCGTCTTCGCTGATGATCTTGTTCATCTTCAGCACTTCCGGACTGACACCATCGCAGCGCAACGCGGTAATGTGCGCATAGCGATTGTGCCCGGCCAGAATGGAAAGTAGTAGCGTTCCCAGCACATCGTACTTGGTGGGCGCGTTGGGGCTGGTGTAGTGCAGAGGGCAGTCTTGAACCCAGGATTCGTATAGCCCCGCAGTGTGCAAAAACTCGGCAAAAAAAGTCAGTTGACCATTCGGTGTCGCACTGGCGTCCATATCCCATTGCACATGAATCCGTCCACCGGGAGTGTCCACAATCATCGGCTCTGTGTGCGCTATCACAGCCCTATTTGCGCGCTTTTTAGCTTCACCCATTTGGTGAGTCTCCCTATTAGCATCAACTCCAATAGCTATGCACTCTAGCGCATGATTTTAGCGTGTCAACTGCCGGAAATAGGATCATTCGTTGCGCGTTGGATATGGGGCTGCGATCATGCGGGATAGCCAACCTGAAGATCAGGGACATCGACTGGCGCGTCGGCATCGTAACGCTACGTGGTACCAAGTCACTACGGCAGGACGTACTGCCCTTGCCGATGGAAACCGGGCAGGCGCTGGTGGACTATCTCCAGAACGAGAGACCGCGTACCGCCAACCCTTCGGTCTTCGTTCCACGCCTCGGTGATCACGATCGACCGATGACTGCCGGTGCGGTTCGAGGGGTGATCCGATGGGCGTATAAGCGCATCGGCCTGACGCATACACGTTCGCACGCGTTGCGCCACGCCTTTGCCTGTCGTTTGGTTGAGAGCGGCAGTTCGCTCAAGGAGGTCGCCGACCTGCTGCGTCACCGCTCGTTGAGCACCACACTGATCTACGCCAAGCTCGACACGCCGAAGCTGGCAGCGATTGCCCTGCCGTGGCCGGGGAGTACATCATGAGCGCGCGAGTCAGCTTACAGCAACGGATCATTGACTATCTGGCCGAGCGGCGACGGCTTGGCTTTGAGCTGCGGTCTCGCGACACATTGCTGGCCGGGTTTGCCCGCTACGTTGCTGCCCAGCATCACCATGGACCACTGACAGCCGATCTCATGATCGAGTGGGCGCGCCATGATAAATGGCACCATGAAACGCCGGCAACCTGGGCTACCCGGCTTGCCAGAGTTCGCCATTTCGCGCGTTACCTGAAGCAGTTCGAACCGGAGACCGAAGTTCCGGACGAATCGGTCTTCGGCCCGGAGGCAGGCCGCGTCGCCCCACACATCTTCCATGATGAGGAGGTCGTCCAATTGCTCGCAGCTGCCCGCCAGATTGGACCTCCGGGCAGCATTCGACCGGCAACTTATGAAACCCTGTTTGGCCTGATGGCCTCGACCGGTCTGCGGGTTTCGGAAGCCATTCATCTGCGTGATACCGATGTCGATCTCAAGCTTGGAATGCTAACCATCCGGCAAACCAAGTTCGCCAAGTCGCGCCAGTTACCGATTCACCAAACTGCGGTTACCGATTTGATGAAATACCGCCGGCAACGTGCGCGGCATGTTGCCACCACTGCTGAGATGCCATTTCTGATTAGCAGCCGTGGTCGACGACTTGGGGAACATCTCTGCGGACGTCAGGTTCATCGCGTATTCAACATGCTGCGCGACAGTCTGAACTGGGGAAATCGTGGCGGCCACGCAGCACCACGTCTGCATGACCTGCGCCACACCTTTGCGGTCAGACGCATGATGCTCTGGCATGCCGAGGGCACCGACATTGATCAGATGATGCTGGCGCTGTCGACCTATATGGGCCATGCCGAGATCTTCTACACCTATTGGTATTTAACGGCCGTGCCGGAACTGATGGCCTTGGCCGGTGGTAAGTTCGAACGATACGCTGACCTGATAGGAGGCTGCAATGAGTAAGCACACTAATTTCCCACCGTCGTTTGCTGCACTTGTACAAACCTACTTCACCGAGTACCTGACTCAGCAACGGGCACTTAGTTCGCAGACCATTGCTGTCTATCGGGATGGCTTCGTCCTGTTCCTCAACTTTGCCGAAGTTCGTTTGGGCAAGTCACCAGAGACAATGGCGTTGGCCGACATCACACCGGAATTGATCATGGCCTTCCTCAATCATCTGGAACGCCAGCGGCACAATTCCGTGCGTAGCCGCAATGCAAGATTGGCGGCGTTACGGTCGTTCCTGAAATTTGCGGGGCATCGAGACTTGGCATCGCTCCAGGTGATAGAGCGTGCCTTGGGGGTTCCGGTAAAACGGTTCGAGCGTCCGATGTTCGGCTATCTGTCGCGCGAGGAGATGCTGGCGGTGATAGGCACACCGAGCGAGTCATGGCTGGGTCGACGTGATCATGTGCTGTTTCTGCTGATGTACAACACAGGGGCGCGCGTGTCGGAGATCATCGGGGTCAAGGTTGGCGACGTGGTACTCGATGACGGTGCCGCCTGCGTCCATCTCCACGGCAAGGGCAGAAAGCAGCGAAGCGTGCCACTATGGCATTCGACTGTGAAGGCAGTGCGGGCTTGGTTGCGTTTCAATCGCCAGTTCGAAGCAACATCGGCCTTGCTGCCAAGCAGCGACGGAAACACAATGACGCGTTCGAATGTGACGAAGCGGCTGATGCTGGCGGTACGAACGGCCTCGGAGCAACATCCCCGTCTGGTGCAACAGCACGTTTCGCCACATACGATCCGCCATACTACGGCGATGCACTTGTTGCAGGCTGGCGTCGATATCAGCGTCATCGCGCTCTGGCTCGGTCACGAGAGTCCGGCAACCACTCATCATTACGTTGAGGCCGATCTGACGATGAAGGAACGCGCCCTGTCCAGACTTCAAGAGCCAGACGTTAAGATACAACGCTACCGTGCGCCTGACTCGCTGATCGACTTTCTGAAGAAGCTTTGATTATGTGAAGTGCAAAAAACGCGTCAACCTCTGCCCATCAGTGGTTGGCGCGTATCATCAGAATCAAGTCCACATAATCGAGCGGTCTACATAATCGGCCTTAGCGGAAGTGCAGGGTTAACTGCCGAGATGTCCGCTCTGCGCAACGAAGCTGACGTTACTGGTTTTGCACCTTACTTCCGCAACGCTCCCATTGCGGACTAAACAATTTTTCTTGAAAAGGTCCTAACGTTTAGTCCGCTTTGTTAGCCACGAATGCGTACTATCGACAACTTATGAGACCTTCGAGGTTCTATAAGCGGTCAGTCAGCATTAGCGTAGTGTTGGTGCGCGTTTAAAAATATCCAGAAACGCACCCGATAGATGATTATCATGCGCGCCGTGTATAAAAAAACCGCGCAAGCCCGGCTTTAGTTTATTTACGTTGAACTAAATTCAATACTGTAAAAGCATCGTTTCAGTCACATCCTTGCCTACTCCGCGATAGGTAGTGCAGGGACAAAATGGCGGTCGTCTGGAAATAGACATGATGTAATTGACTGCTGGATTCGCAAATAACTTCACCGATCTGCATCGAGACCAATTCCAGATTGGGGTAGAGTCGAGAGAGTATTTCCGCAGGCAGGGCGGCAAGAAGGTGGTTATGTTTTTTACTGACAACCACCGTATCGCCGTTTAATTTTTTAAGCGGCAACCTTGAAAAGGGAAGAACATCTGCTTTTCGAGTATCAATCGACGCTATCGTGTTCATTTTGATTTATCAACCTTTTAGGTGAATCGGGTTGTGTGACGGAGTGCGCTGAGCAGTTGGTAGCTTCCCGTCAGGAATATTCAAAGTTTAGTTGATAAATACTTAATTACTTTTAAACAACATACACCCGTCAATGAATAAATCAACAAAGTAAATTACTCAATTATTATTGGTAGACGAAAAAAAGGACCGCGAGGGTCCTTTTTTCTTGCTTCGTGATGACAAGTTAATTATTGCCACCCATGCCAGGATTGCCTGGCGTACCAATGTTCTCGTCAGTAGGGGCTCAGCAGGCTGCCGTTGCCTGTATTGCAGGCCGTGATGCTGGCATCAGACATGGATACGGCTGTTTGCGCCAACGCACTACCCGCTAAGCTTGATCCGCTACCGGTAAAGGAAATGCCGGATCCTGCGAGAATATTCCCGACAAACTGCGTCGAGTCGAGTGACACTGCAGTGCCTGTACGCCAGTACACGTTACATGCGTTGCCGCCGTTGGCCATGACTACCGATCCACCAATGGGCGTGATGCTGGAATCGGCTTCGAATACCCATACCGCGTTGGTATCGCCGCCACCATCGAGCGTCAGCTGGCCAGACAACAATCCAACCCCGCTGATGCAGTAGAGACCGGGCGAAAGAGTCTGCCCGATGAGATCACCGCTAAGGTTGTGCGCCGCGTCTGCCGGGCAGGGATCATCCGTACCAATCGCCGTGTAGGCCGTCATGAAGTCGGCGTAGGCCGCGGTGGCGCCCAACTGAACCGTGCCTGACAGCGAGCACAGGGTCGGAAAACCTGTCACCAGGGTAGGAGCGGTGCCGGGCGTACCCACATTGCCGGCGACGGTGATGGCCGGGAGTGCCGGGATAGGACTGGTACAGGTTACACCCGTGCCACCCAGGGCGCCGAAGCTTGCCGCCGTACCGAGCACCGGTGCGGTTACAGCCCAAGCCCCCTGAAGCGGTGCCGCCAGTAGCGCGGCTAGTGCAATCAGGCACGCAGGGAGATATTTTTGACGATTTTTCATTACAATGAATCCCCTTAAAAAAGTTTTTGTCGCAATAAAATATGAAAGAACCTCCTGCGGATATTGAGTCTTGAGTGAGTGCACCGCCGGCCTCAACATTGGTGTTCTTTCTTCATGGCGACGGCAGTTTTTATGCCTGTTTTTCCAGTGCAATCACCAACATTTAGGATCAACCAGTTCTAAAACCTCCCATCGGCAATGTAGTTATAGCCATTGCATCTGAGGTGCACCGTGTGCTGACACACATAAGGCAAACTATTTTCCACGGCCGGTGCCGAATTCCCAGGGATTTTATTTGAGTTGCATCTCGAAGCTTTCATCACCGCACTCCACGGCTTTCAGGTGCAGCAATAGATGTCGCCGTCATTACTGATGGCGTGTCAGGGGTTGAGATGAAGCATTGTTGGTTACAAACTGGATATCTGTGGATGGACATGGTGATCTCCATCGGACAGGTGTGGCCTGCCGACGAGTCCATGCTTGAATGCGAACCAAGAATTTACTAATGTCTTCAGAGGAGATCGAGTATTTAATAGGATGTGATTTCCTGAACTCTAGCAACTGTATTTTCTTGTCGCTACCGAAAAATTAACAAGTATCTTTGCCTTAATACTGACGCATAGAAACATCTAGTGGAGCAAGGGACTGCGCGCTTTTGCGCAGTCCCGCTTGACTGCCGTGGGTTGTTTTGTGTTCCAAACGCTAAAAGCACGGAATTATGTAGCAACTACACAAAACTCAGATAAACAACATGTTGGCATGATTGTATGCGCCGTTTAGTTTTTGAGTTTTTGGGATGTGATGTGTTTTGCAGCCAGAATTTTTTGGTAAAGCTCGTCGGTAATTTCGGTGCCGATCAGTCGTGCCTTCCAGCCATGAACTGGGGGCCACTCTATCTTGAGCAAGTTTAGCTGCGCCCGAGTATAACCGCCCGCATCAGTCATCCAAGATTTGAAAAAATCCTCGGTGATTTTCATTTGGCTTCTACGTTGAAGATCTCAATGTCTTGGCGATACTATGGACTTCGGAATCACGGAATCACGGAATCACGGAATCACGGAATCACGGAATCACGGAATCACGGAATCACGGAATCACGGAATCACGGAATCACGGAATCACGGAATCACGGAATCACGGAATCACGGAATCACGGAATTTTGATCGATACCGAGTTGCTCTTTCAACCCGGCCCAACCCTTCGGCGTGACCTGTACCGCACGCGATGATTTCGAGCGCCGCAGCCACCCATTCGAGCATAGCAGGGTCATGAATTGAACGCCGAGCGGCCCGGCCAGATGATGCCGGCGTTCCGTCCAATCGAGGCACTGCCGGGCAAGGCCGCATCGGGTCGGCTTTAGCGCAGCCACATCGAGTCCCATAACACCGAACCATTCGTGGCCAGACGGTGTTAACAGGAACTGCTTTTCTGCTGCTGGCGCAATATATTGCCGTTCCTGCAGAGCCTGTGTCACGGCAACGCCAAGCTGCCCGGCAAGATGGTCGTAGCAACAGCGGGCAAAACGCAAGTTTTGACCCTCGTGGCTGAGCGGTTTACGCCTGACCGCTTCCGACGGCCTGAGCGCTGCAAGATGCTCAAGCGTCAGGGCAACATCGGAGCCTGCCAAACGGTAGTAGCGATGCCGCCCCTCGGTCTCGACTGTCAGCAATCCGCCCGCGAGAAGTTTGGCGAGGTGGGAACTCGCAGTCTGGGCGGTTACACTTGCCGCATAGGCGAGTTCTCCTGCAGGCAAGGCGCGCCCGTCACATAGGGCAATCAGCATCGCCGCTCTTGCCGGATCGGCAATCAGGAATGCGGTGGATGAAACATGGTTGGGTAGAGTATTCATCTTCGATTTCTCAACAGGTCAAAAAAATTATAATCGGATTCAAGCCTGCATGCTTCGACTCGTATCGAAATGTCGATCGTGCAGATCAAGCTACACTGTGTCTTCGATAAAAAGGCGAAGCTTATGCAAGACAACGGAACAATTCAGTCAACAATTTCCGTCATCAGAACCGATCGCCGCCGGCTGGTGCTCGTCACGCTATGCATGGGCGTGCTCATCGCCCAGATCGACACCTCGGTCGTCAATTTGGCGGTTCGACCCATCGGCATTTATTTCTCGGCCAGCGTGGCTGAGTTGCAATGGGTGGTGGTCAGTTACAACCTGGCCTATGCCGTTTTTCTGTTGACTGGCGGACTTCTGGCGGATCTCCTGGGCAGGAAAACCATCTTCATGGTGGGCGTTGCAATATTTACGTCGGCGTCGCTGCTCTGCGCATTTGCCCCGTCCATCCAGTTCCTGATCGGCGGAAGGGCGTTTGCCGGCCTGGGCGCGGCGCTGTTGATGCCCGCGTCATTGTCCATCATCCGCGTTGTGTGGCCAAATCACACCGAACGCGGGTGGGTGCTTGGCGTATGGGCGGCCTGCAATGGGCTGGCGCTGGCGATCGGCCCGACTCTTGGCGGCTTGTTGATCGGGCAATTCGGATGGCGCAGCATCTTTCTTGTCGTCGTTCCTCTGGGGCTTGTCGCCCTTGCATCGGCAGTTCCAACCATTGCGGAATCGTCCGATCCTGATGGGCGTCATTTCGATGCGCCCGGACAAATCTTGGGTGCGATTGCACTCGGCGGCCTGGCTTTTGCCGCGATCGAGGCACGGGAAGCGATCTTTACTGCCATTATTGCCCTGACTGTCTCCCTGCTCGCTCTGGCGGGGTTCATCACGGCCGAGGCGAAAAAGGGCGCTGCAGCGCTGGTTCCGCTGGATATGTTCCGCATACGCGAGTTTCGAGGTGCGATGACGGCAACGGCAGGTATGACGTTCGGCATGTACGGGGTCCTGTTTCTGCTGCCGCTGACCTGGCAGAGCACCGGCATGCTGAATCCTGCGGGAGCGGGCGTCGCCCTCATGCCGATGGCGCTCGTTTTTGTCCTTGTTTCGCCCTTCTCAGGTGCGTTCAGCCGCAATTTCCGGGTACATTTCATGACCAGCAGCGGGGTGGCTTTGATCGGGTTCGGACTCCTTGTCCTGAGTGCGGCCGCAGGCCAGGGGTCGATCATGGCGGATGAAATTGGCTTGATCCTCACCGGGCTGGGAATGGGGCTGGCCACCGGACCGCTCGCCGGTCTCGCTGTTGGCTCTGTTTCTGTAGTACGCTCGGGTACTGCTGCTGCGCTCTTTAACGTAGCCCGGATGGCCGGTGCGGTAATTGGCGTGGCTGTTCTGGGCGCGGTGTTCGCTGCTGGACATGACCCTGCAACCGGCTTGCGATTTTCCATGCTGCTGGGAGGTCTGGTTCAGCTCACTTGCGCCGCTGTGGCGTGGGTTATCACGCGGGCGAACGCTACGGCAGGGTGATGCAACCACCGGCGTCTCTTGATTGGGATGAGCTTGCATCGCCCTAGCTGGCAATGTTTCGGGCCGATAGCGCCCTCTATGCAGGTGGCCCGGATTTCGAAAGGCTAGTCGCTACCTTGATGCGCTCAAGTCCTCAATTCCGGGAATGGCGACCAAAGCACGAAGTTGTCCGCCGCCTTTTAAATCAGAAGCGAATCCAGCATCAGATAGATGGGCGCATGATCTTCAAAAATGGCACCTAGCCACAACCCGTCGTTTTTAACGCCAGTTATGTACACAAAGGGCGGTATTGCCTTTTCCCCGGGCCAGACTTAAGGAAAATTTTTCCGTTTCGTGAGCAGACCCCGTTCACTCCGTAAGTTGATTATTCCAATTTCCAACTCACTTATCCGCAATATATTAATAAGTTATATTGTGTAAACAATAAGTAACTTTACAGAATATGCAGTTTGGTAAATAGTGTGCGACTTTGCTATGCACTTCCGTGACAAGGGCACACATGAAACAGATGGCAGGGTTGGCCGGAAAATGGAGCCGGACCAAAACAACGTGGATCGCCGCTTCATCCTTTTTCGCTATGTTTTTGATAGCGATTTTTTCTGCCAACGGGGAAGACCGTGTTCCCGATGACAGCTTCACTTCCGACTGGATGCAGATCGTCAGCCGAACCCGGGAAATACAGCCGCATTGGGAATCGCTGTTAGGAATGTCAACTCCCAGATTGACGCAGGGATTTCGTTATGACTACGGCCAACAATATATCCCCGGCGGGGCGACGTTCAAGAACTACGGTATGAACAAAGGGTTGGATTTGATTCCCGGGGAGAATTTCGAGATTCAGATCGGCATTCCAGCCTACATAGACAAGCAGGGGACAAAAAACAGCTCTTCCGGTTGGGCAGACGAGGCCTTGCTTGCGAAATACCGAATCCTTGCTGCCAATGAAGAAAATGGCAACTACATCATCAGCGGGTTGCTTGGTTTGAGTGTTCCAACGGGCGGCGATTCAATATCATCACACAGTACCATTTTCACACCTTCCATGGCTGCAGGCAAAGGATGGGGTACGAGACAACATGGTATCGACATCCAAAGCACGCTTTCGGCAAGCGTGCCTGATCACGGTCAAGGGAATATCGGCATCCCGATAGTGTGGAACGCGGCATTGCAGGGACATATTCTCCAGAATGCCTGGCCGGAGATCGAGGCAAATTATTCTCACTGGTACCATGGCGCTCATGACGGCAAGAGCCAGCTCGTGCTGACATATGGAATAATTTTTGGCAGGCTTGAAATAAAAGACAGGGAAAAAATTTCTATGGGAATAGGGTATCAGCAACCATGCGGAACAAATTTCAGCACTTTCAGCCGAGGATGGATTTCTATGGCAAAACTGTCATTTTGATGTTTATGCAGGAAAGGCGGATATGCCTGGCATGCCATTGCAGTGGAACGGGAAAAGCGGTTAAGCCATTGTCATGAATCATCGTTGGCAGGATCGCGTAGCGTACGAAGTTCGCCCTTGGCCATTCGCACTTGGCCACTTGCCACCCGCTCATATTTCCACCACAATCAGCAGCTGTTTTACCCCAGTCAATCACACCGAGGAGCAATAAACATGAACCGCAAAGAACTGATCGACGCGCTGGCAACCAGGAGCGGCAGCAGGAAAGCTGACGCTGAACGCAACATCACCGCGCTGCTGGAAATCATCACCGCGACCCTCAAGAAGGGTGACAAGCTGGCACTGGTAGGTTTTGGAACGTTTGAAGTTCGCCAACGGGCCGCCCGCACGGGACGCAATCCGGCCACCGGTGCGGTGTTGAAAATAAAAGCTGCCAGGCAACCTGCATTCAAGGCAGGAGGCGTACTTAAAGCGGCGGTTAATGGTGGGGCGAAGAAGTAAAGATGCGCATAGGCAGAATTGGATTTGATTGGCAGGTTTTTGCGACATTCGTTGATCTATCACCAGCCCCTGCCTGATTGATTTAGCCGCTGTAACATTTCGCGGTTTCAGTCAGAATCACCCAACTTCCAGTTGTTTTCTAGGCGAGGAAATAATTACCGCCACATTGGCAGCCCTTGGCGAGTAAAAAATGGCCGATCTCCTGCCTCCGCTCAAGCCCATCGCCCTCAAGGAGAAGCTTTCAACCCTTGGCGTACGATTTATCCGAATTCCGAGACGATTCCTATCAGCGTAATAGCAATTGCGGCACCCCAACAATAAAAAAATTGATGCCGCCCTGCTCGGTAAAATCGTGCTCGCCCGCTTTCTGGAGTTGCCGCTGCGGGCTGTCGACCGTCTCGTGACCCAGGCGGAATCTTCCACCGGGTTTGCCGCCCTGCGCCCCTGGGTGACCGTGAGTCAATTGCAAGGCGCGCAAGTGGCGCATGATGTGGACGCCCGCCATCAAACCGGCACCCCTCAAACCCAAACCTCCCCGGTTCTGGGGAAGATACACGAGGTGAACCAGGATCTGGTATTCCTCTATCACCGCGACAGTTACGTGCGGGAATACCGGTTCGATGAGGAGGGCGTGAACCACCTGATGTCCCGCCCGGACTGCCCGGCAGAACTGGCGGGCGTATTGCGCAGGTTGCGCCTCATCAACACCCGGAACCGGCTCACTCACGCGCTGATGCAGGCAGTACTGGCATCGCAAGCGGCGTATCTGCGTTCCGGGCAGTCCTTGGAGCTCTTGCCCCTGACCCAGGCGGAAATTTCCGCCCGGCTGCTGTCGGAGTCAAATCTTGCGGTGGTGGCGGATCCGGGCCGGATCTCCCGGTTGGTGCGCGTGTTATCCATCGCGCTGCCGAACGGTGAGGTGAAGCCGTTGGGCGGGCTTTTCCCGAAGCCCAGGAGGGTTCATTGTCATTTCGTGGACCATGTGATAAAAAGGGAAAAGGCATGGATGCTCCAAGGAGTATTGTGGGAGCCGCTGACGGACGAGGCCATCGCTGCCATCCTTGAGCGCGAATACGGCATTCGTTTGTTGCGGCGCACCGTGGCCAACATCCGGCACGACCTGGCGATTCCCGATTGCCGGAGCCGCGGCCAGCGCATGAATTATCTGGCGGCAACCGAGGGGTTCTCTGCACTGGTGCCGCTAACCTCTCAAGCGCTGCGGACTGCGGTTCCGGCCCAGCCGGGGGTGTACGAAATCCGGGCGGCTTTGGGTTCGCCCGTGAGTGTAGCAAAAGAGGGATGGCTTGAGAAAAGCGCGCCGCCGGGGCCGCACAGCATAGTGTATATCGGCTCGACCGGGGATTTGCGCAAGCGTTTGGGGGATCATCTGCGTGGCAGCAGCGATAACGTGTTACTTTATCACCACCTCGCAGACGGTGCCGCGCGGGTGCGATTTCGCCTGATCAGCGAAGGATGGCGTTGGGCGGAGCGAGATCTGTACCGGGTGTTTTGCGAAACCTTCGGCATGCCGCCGCTATGCAATCGCATGAGCCCGTGAATAAAGAGAGCAGCCGGGGAAGAGGGCATACCGGAGTCTGGCGCAAAACGTGAACAAGAATAACCAAAGATCGGAGCCTGGCGTGGAAAAAATATTGCGCAAGCAAGCAAGCAAGCAAGCCTGACCTCCCCCTCGCCATCTGCGGCCCCATAGCGGGAGCCGGACAATGAATCTCTCGGACGAGGCCGTCGCCGCGCTGGCCCGGGCGACCAGGATCGACGCGCAAGAGATTACCCGGCGCAAGGCATTCCTGGAGTTCGACGAAACCGATGTCAGCTTGCTCACGGAGTTGCACGCGCGCCTGCAAGATGTGTCGCGGCACTTCGTGGA
>LSLI01000085.1 GCA_001577345.1 Candidatus Gallionella acididurans | reverse complement strand
TACGTCGCGCCCCCGACACCAGACTTTGGCAATTTCGTACGACCGCCAGGCTGTCGCTTGTTGAATACGCGCGCGATCAGTTGTCCCGTCAACTGGCTGCATCCGGCGCACCGCCGGACGCGATTGATGCGGCAAAGCATATGTTTGATCCCAATATCCTGACGCTGGGTTTCGCACGCCGTTTTGCCAGCTACAAAAGGCCGAACATGTTGTTGCACGACCCCGAACGACTGCTGCGTCTGTTGACGAATCCGCAACGACCGGTCCAGCTCATCATGGCCGGCAAGGCTCATCCGGCGGATCAGGCCGGCCAGGCCCTGATACAGGAATGGACACATTTCATCCGGCGGCCCGAAGTGCGCCCCCATGTGATCTTCCTGAGTGACTACAACATGCTCTTGAGCGAGTACCTTGTGCAGGGAGTGGATGTCTGGATCAACACTCCCCGGCGACCCTGGGAGGCATGTGGAACCAGCGGCATGAAAGTGCTGGTCAATGGCGGCATCAACCTGTCTGAGCTGGACGGCTGGTGGGCGGAAGCCTATACCCCGGAAGTGGGTTGGGCGTTAGGGGATAGAAAAGAGCATGGCGACGATCCGGCCTGGGATGCAACCGAGGCCGATGCTCTCTACGATCTGCTCGAGCGCGAAGTGATCCCTGAATTCTACACTCGTGATGAACAGGGCATCCCGAATGCCTGGGTGAACCGGATGAGAGAAAGTATGGCGCAGTTGACGCCGCAATTTTCCGCCAATCGCACGGTGCGCGAATACACCGAGCAACATTATCTCCCGGCTGCCTCGGCCTATCTTGCGAGGTCTGCCGGCAAGGGCGCTTCCGGCGCGGGGATGGTTGACTGGATGCATGAGCTGGAACAAAAATGGGCCGGATTACGTTTCGGCGAAATGAAGCTTGAGAGCAACGGCGAGCAACACGCGTTTGAAGTGCAGGTGTATTTAGATGATCTGGATACGCAGGCGGTGCGGGTCGAACTTTACGCAAACGGCAATGACGGTGCCGGGCCGGAGCGGGTGGAGATGAAGCGGGTGCGGCAACTGGTGGGTGCAATAAACGGCTATGCCTATTACGCGGCGGTGCCTGCAAGCCGCCCGGCGACAGATTATACGGCGCGACTGATACCGCACCGGGACGGTGTGGCGGTTCCCCTTGAAGCCGGGCGAATCCTATGGCAGCGGTGATTCAATCCCGAGAGGTGTTCTTGAACCCGGCGGCATACCATTGCCCATATCCCGCGAAACGATAGGCAAGGGAGTGAACCATTGAGTGCCGCCGCGCAACCGTTGATCACCGAAGGCGACGATCCGCTGTCTCCATGGTGGAAACGCGCCATAATGATTGTGATGGTGCTCGGCTTTGCCGGACTGATCTCGATCACGATGCTCGCCTACCGCAATGCTCCGCCGATTCCCGCGCAGGTAGTGGACGCGCAAGGCATTACGCTATTCAGCGGCGGCGACATCCGCGACGGTCAGGCGGTCTTTCTCAAGTACGGTCTGATGGACAACGGCAGTATCTGGGGGCACGGTGCCTATCTTGGCCCGGATTTTTCGGCCGAGGCGTTGCATCGCATGGGGGAGGACACCGCCGAGGCAATCGCACAACAACAATTTCAGCAGCCTTTGGCCGTGTTGACGTCGTCGCAACAGGCAGCAGTCCGCGCCGAAACGGCGGTGGCACTCAAAACCAATCGCTATGACACCGCCACCGCAATGCTGCATTTGACCGCGCCGCAATCCGCAACCTATCGCCAGCAGATCAGCTACTGGACCGACTACTTCCGCCATCCGTCGCGCAACGGGGGTCTAAAGGCTGACCTCATCACCGATCCGGCCGAGCTGCGCCAGTTCACCGCTTTCGTCACCTGGGCGGCCTGGGCATCGGTGGCCGCTCGTCCCGGCGAGGGCTATTCCTATACCAACAACTTTCCGTATGACCCGAGTGTCGGTAATCTGCCCACACCCGGCGCATTGTTGTGGAGCGCGTTGAGCCTGGTCGTATTGCTGACCGGCATTGCGACTGTGCTGCTCGCATTCGGGAAGTTCGAATACCTGGGTTGGATCACGCGCGGCCATCACGTGCACCCGCACCTCCTGCCGGGGCGATCCAGCCGGGGGCAGAACGCGCTGGTGAAATTCTTCGTGATCGTGGCGTTGCTGTTGCTGGCACAGTCGCTGGTGGGCGGGGCAGTTGCCCATTACCGCGCCGATCCGGGCAGCTTCTATGGCTTCGATCTGGAGCGCATTTTCCCCAGCAATCTGATGCGCACCTGGCATTTGCAACTGGCGATCTTCTGGATCGCTACCGCCTACGTTGCCGCAGCGCTGTTCCTCGGCCGCTCGGTGCGCGTTGACGAGCCACGCTGGTTCGCCGGCTGGGTGCACGTGCTGTTCGCCGCGTTCGCGGTGGTGATCGGCGGCAGTCTGCTGGGCGAGTGGCTGGGTATCTCGCAACAGCTCGGTCACTGGTGGTTCTGGTTGGGCAACCAGGGTTGGGAGTACCTGGAACTCGGCCGGCTTTGGCAATACCTGCTCGTGGCGGGTTTGTTGGTGTGGTTTGCGCTGCTATGGAAATTAGTGCGGCCGAACACGCTGGCGGAGCCGGCGTCGAAGCCAATTATTAAGATGTTCCTGGTGGCCGCGCTGGCGATTCCGGTTTTCTATGTGCCTGCCCTGTTTATCGGCGCCAAGACCAACTACACGGTGGTCGATACGTGGCGCTTCTGGATCATCCATTTGTGGGTAGAAGGCTTCTTCGAATTCTTCGCCACGACGGTGGTGGCACTGACGTTCTATCAACTCGGCCTGACCCGCCGCAATGTCGCGCTGCGTGTGATCTATCTTGATGCCATTTTGTACTTCTTCGGTGGGTTGATAGGCACCGGCCACCATTGGTATTTCACCGGCCAAACCAACATTAACATGGCCCTATCGGCATTATTCTCGGTACTGGAGGTGGTTCCGCTGACCTTGCTCACGCTGGATGCCTGGGATTTCGTTCGCACCACACGGGGCACCTGCAACATATGCGGCAAGGCGATAGCGATACCGCACAAGTGGACGTTCTATTTCCTGATGGCGGTGGGCTTCTGGAATTTCGTGGGGGCCGGTATTTTCGGTTTTCTGATCAACCTGCCGATCGTCAGCTACTACGAGGTTGGCACCCTGCTGACACCGAACCATGGCCACGCCGCGCTGATGGGTGTCTTCGGCATGCTGGCGCTCGCGCTGATGGTGTTCGTGCTGCGCCAGACCAACGATGATGCGCACTGGGTGGGCATCGAGAAATACGTCAGGGTCGCTTTCTGGGGCACCAACATCGGCTTGGCGATGATGGTGACGATGAGTTTGTTTCCCGGCGGAGTGCTGCAAGTCTGGGACGTGGTTCAGCACGGGTACTGGCACGCGCGCAGCCTTGACTATATCGGGAGCGAGCGGTCGCGTCTGCTCGAATGGCTGCGACTGCCTGGCGACCTGGTGTTCATCATATTTGGCTCCGCGCCATTGGTGATCGCATCGATCAAAGGCTATCTCGGCGTGCGCGCTGCGGATCGGAGAGAGAGTGTGAATTGCGATACACCGGGGATGGCGGCATGATCGGCCAACGGAGGCAAGAATATGAAGACGCCTGAACGACCGCTCCATGATTACGTGGCGGAAGTTTCCGAACACACAGAAGTTCGGCGGGGCGTTCCATTGCCGTTGGGACCCCATGAATCCGATGGGGGAGTCAACTTTGCGCTGTTCAGCCGTCATGCCACCCGCATCCGCCTGGAATTGTTCGACCAGCCCGAGGATGCAAAGCCGTCCAGGGTTGTTGATTTCGACCACGCACGCAACCGCACGGGAGAGGTGTGGCATGTATGGCTTGCAGGTATCCGTCCCGGCCAGCTTTATGCCTACCGCGTGGATGGCCCATACCAGCCCGAACAGGGGCATCGTTTCAATTTCAACAGGCTGCTGCTGGACCCCTTTGCGACTGCGATCTCGCCGTTGCCCGATTGGGATTTCGGGCCGGCCCGTGGATATGATTCTTCGGCGCAGGAGCAAGGCCCTTCGAAACTTGATGATGCCGGTGCCATGCCGAAATGCGTGTTCACTCGCGAGCATTTCCACTGGCATGACGACCAGCCGCTTAAACATCCATGGTCGAAAACCGTGATTTATGAAACGCATGTGCGCGGTTTTACCGTTCATTCCAGCTCCGGCGTGGAGCATCCCGGCACCTACCGCGGCCTGATGGAAAAGATACCCTATTTGAAAGAGCTGGGCGTGACAGCCGTGGAATTGATGCCTGTCCATGAGTTCAACGAACATGAGGTGCAGGGCATCAATCCGCAAACAGGCAAGCGACTCAAAAATTACTGGGGCTACGACCCAGTGACCTTCCTTGCGCCCAAGGCGTCCTACAGCAGCGCAGGCGGCCTGGGCCAGCAGACACTGGAATTCAAGGAAATGGTCAGGGCGCTCCACCATGCCGGCATCGAAGTGATCCTGGATGTCGTGTTCAATCACACTGCGGAGGGAAACGAACTGGGCCCGACCTTGTGTTTTCGCGGGATCGATAACGCGATCTTCTACATGCTGGAAGCAGACCGGCGCTACTACAGAAACTACGCGGGCACCGGCAACACCATCAACACCAATCATCCGGTGATGCGGGATCACATCCTGGGCGCATTGCGCTACTGGGTGGTGGAGATGCATGTGGACGGGTTCCGCTTCGATCTCGCGTCAATTCTCGGCAGGGATGGCACGGGCAAGCTGCTGGCCAATGCCCCGCTGCTGGAGCGGATCGCCGAAGACCCGATCCTGAGGGATGTGAAAATCATCGCCGAGGCGTGGGATGCCGCCGGTGCCTACGAGGTGGGCAGTTTCTCGGAGCGGCGTTGGGCGGAGTGGAATGGCCGGTACCGGGATGATGTCCGCCGCTTCTGGCGCGGCGATGACGGGATGCTCGGCCTGTTCGCCAGCCGCATCTGCGGCAGCGCCGACATCTACGCCAGATCCGGCAAAGGCCCCGAGGGCAGCATCAATTTTGTCACCTGCCACGACGGCTTTACGCTGAACGACCTGGTGAGCTATCGCGACAAGCACAACGAAGAAAACGGAGAAAACAGCCGCGACGGGACCGACGAAAATCTCAGCGAGAATTATGGCGCCGAGGGCGCGACCACTGATGCGGGGATCGAGGCACTGCGCAAAACCCAGATCAAGAACTTTCTGCTGACGCTGCTGATCTCGCGCGGCGTGCCGATGCTGCTGGGCGGCGACGAATTCCGCCGCACCCAGGGCGGCAACAACAACGCTTACTGTCAGGACAACGAAACGAGCTGGTATGACTGGAGTTATCCGGAACAGCACAAGGAAATTTCCCGCTTCACCCGCGGCATGATCGCCTTTCGCAGCGCGCACCCGATCCTGAGCAAGGAGCAATTCTACACAGACGACGAGATTCAGTGGTTTGGACCTCGGGGAGGGTTGCCAGACTGGACCGACCCGAAACAAAAGCAGTTCGCCTGTCTGATCAATGAAGACAAACAAGGTGCTCTTTATCTGATGTTCAATGCAGGCACCGATGCGGTCGATCTTGGTTTGCCAACCTTGCCATCTGGAGTCCGGTGGCATCTGGCCGTTGATACCGGCCGCGCCGCGCCGCAGGACCTGTTTGCCGCGGGCGAGGAAGCGCTTTGCGCAGACCAGCAAACCTGCCGCCTCAGCTCACGGTCCAGCGCGATACTTGTGGCACGATGAACATCCTCAACAGTTGCAAACGGGTTGCCATACAGGAAACGAACGCAAGCCAACCAAAAATAAAGGAGTTGGTCATGGAAATTTCTTTTCACGGTGCCGATCGGGGCGTCACCGGTTCCTGTCATTTGCTGAGCAGCGCGGGCAAGCAGATATTGATCGACTGCGGTTTGTATCAGGGCAGCCGCGAGATTGAGGAAGAGAACAACGAGCCTTTGCTTGCGATCCAAAAGAGATTGATTTTGTGCTCCTTACCCATGCCCACCTGGGTCACTGCAGGCGCCTGCCGCTGCCGGCCAAGCGGGGGTTCGCGGCGAGATCATCATCACCGCCGCAACGCGGGAACTGACTCGTCTGGTGATGGTGGATGCGGCGCATCCGCAGGAGGAAGAAACAGAGCGCCGAGGGCGCCGGTCTGCACGCAGCCGCGAACATCAGCATGCTGCAGAGCCGCTTTATTCAATCGTTGATGCACTTTTGGCGCTGGATTTTTTGGTCGAGTCGCGACTTACGGGCAGCTTCTACAGCTTGCACCGGGCATACGCGTCACCTTCATTGATGCCGGCCACATCCTTGGGTCGGCTTGCCTTCATCTTGAACTGGAAGAAGATGGGCGGCAGCGCAACGTGCTGTTCTCCGGTGATCTTGGACAGCGGGCGTCCGCTGCTGCGTGACCCTGCGCTTCCACCAAAAGCTGATGTTGTCGTGATGGAAACCACTTACGGTGACCGCCTGCACAGGCCATTTCAGCCGTCGGGGGGGGAGAATTTTACGAAACGATTGTTGACACTTTAAGCGGGGCGGCAATGTCGTCATTCCAACTTTTGCACTGGAACGCGCACAGGCACACTTGCGGGACATGTCATCATCGGTGCAAGGGAAGTCCGAATTTATGGGGAAAAGATACCCGTGCGCGCCAAAATCCATACCATCAACGGTTTTTCGGCACATGCCGATCAGGCCGAACTGCTCGCGCGGCACAGCCATACCAGTAATTCTGAACGTACTTTCCTCGTGCATGGCTAAGAAGAAGTCATGCGTCAGTTTGCAACCCGGGATATCCGAAACCAGTTTCGATATACGCGATTTGCTCGCGCAGGAATCCAGTGATGTGCGAGAGGCTGAAGCGGTTGGGCGGTTTTGTTACCAGACGAAGAAGTGGATAGGCGCATTCGCAGCGGCATCCTTCTTCGGTGGAAACAAATTTTCTGTTTTCTTGATTATGCGATCGTTAGTGCGATAACGCACATAAGTAGTTGGCAATGAGGAGTAGCCTCGCGAGGTGCTTCAGGTGGCATGCTTTGAGCATGGCGTTTCATTTTGGGTTGGTCGAGTGCGGTAATCGAGGACGAAGAAAAGTAATAACAACATGCAGACTCTATTGTTGCGCTGGCAAAACTGGATGGTCAGGAAAATGCATCCGCGCCCGCTTGCGGGAGAGCCCCCTTTGCGGGCCGAGTTGTTCGGCGTCGAACAATTGGCGCGTCATGCGAAAGCACTTGCAGACTATCATCAGGTTGTCACCCGGCGGGGTTCCAACCGTCTGTTGGACAGGTTGGTTCAAAACGAGGTCACATTAAGAGCTTTTAATCACTCGACCCTCGCCCTGCATCCAGGCCAACGCATCACGCCCGCCGGCGAATGGCTGCTCGACAACTTCTACCTGATCGAAGAGCAGATTCAAATGGCCAGGCGGCATCTGCCCAAGGGCTACAGTCGGGAGTTGCCCCGTCTCCTGAACAGCCCATCTGCCGGACTACCGCGCGTTTACGATATCGTGCTCGAATTGATCTCGCATGAGGATGCGCAGATTGATGCGGGTTCGCTCAGCGCCTTTATCGCCGCTTACCAAACGGTGGATTCCTTGAAGCTGGGCGAGTTGTGGGCCATTCCCATCATGTTGCGCCTGGGGCTGATTGAAAATCTCCAGCGCGTCGCCACCCTGCTGACTATCGCCCGGGCGGATCGCGATCTTGCCATCTCGTGGATTGATCGTTTGCAGGATATGGCGGAGAAAGACCCGTCTCACCTCGTCATCGTGGTGGCTGACATGGCGAAATCCGATTTTCCCCTGTCCAGTTCGTTCGTGGCGGAATTCAGTCAGCGCTTGTCGCGGCAAAGTCCGGTATTGCATTTAGCGCGGAGCTGGCTTGAACAGCGGGTCATAGAGCAAGGTTCATCCGTCGAGCATCTGGTTCAACAAGAAAGTCAAAATCAGGCGGCCGACCGGGTTTCCGTCAGCCACAGCATTGCCAGCCTTCGTTTCCTGAGCGCAATGGACTGGAAGGCGTTCGTGGAATCGCTGAGTCTGGTCGAGGAGACTTTGCGCTCGGATCCGGCAGGCGTTTACAGCAAGATGGATTTTTCAACCCGGGATCGCTATCGCCATTCGATCGAAGCCATCTCCCGGTACAGCCAGTTTTCGGAAGCGGAGGTTGCGCATAAGGCCGTGCAACTGGCCGCAAGTGGCGCACGGGAAAAAGGACACGAAGATCGAACCGCACATGTGGGCTTTTATCTGATAGACCAGGGCCACGCCATTCTGGGGCGCATGGCGAATGTGCGGTGGTCCCGGGGAACGATTATCGAGCGCAGCATCCGCCGTTTTCCGTTGACATTTTATGTGGGCGGTATCGCGGCAATGACTTTGCTCGCCACGTTCGTGTTTGTGCATCAGGCCGAGACGCTGGCAGTGCAGGGATGGAAACTCGTTTTCTTTACTCTTGTTGGACTCCTTTGCGCCAGCCAGCTGGCCGTGGCGCTGATGAACTGGCTGTCCACGCTGCTGGTGAAACCCTGCCTGCTCCCGCGCCTGGATTATTCTTCCGGCATCACGCCCGAATGCCGGGCTATGGTGGTGATCCCCACCATGCTTACGAGTCTGACCGGGGTTGATCGCCTGATCGAAACCTTGGAAATTCATCATCTCGCGAATCGGGACCAACACCTGCACTTCGCCTTGCTGACGGATTTTCGCGACGCGGCGGAGGAGATTCTGCCCGAGGATCAAGTATTGCTTCAGCGGGCGATGGCCGGTGTCGAGATGCTGAACCAGAAATATCCTTCCGCAAACCAGACTCTTTTCTTTCTGCTTCATCGCCCGCGCCGCTGGAACGCCGCAGAAGGCGTGTGGATGGGTTACGAACGCAAGCGGGGCAAACTCATGGAATTCAACGCGCTGCTCCGTGGCGGTTCCCGCGACTGCTTTTCAGAGATCGTGGGAGAGACGGCCATCCTGCCGTCAATCAAGTATGTCATCACGCTCGACACAGACACCCAGCTTCCGCGCGATGCCGCCCGGCAGCTTGTGGGCACGATGGCCCATCCATTGAACCGTCCGGTATTCGATGCCGTACGTGAAATTGTCACCACAGGCTACAGCATTCTGCAGCCGCGCGTCGGCGTGAGTCTGCCGAGCGCCAGGCATTCCTGGTTTGTCCGGCTTTTTGCCGGCGACGCGGGCATTGATCCCTACACGCGGGAAGTATCGGACGTGTATCAGGATGTATTTCAGGAAGGTTCGTTTATCGGCAAAGGCATTTACGATGTGGATGCCTTTGAACGGGCCATGCACGGACGCTTTCCGGAAAACACCATACTCAGCCACGATCTGCTGGAAGCGTGTCACGCCCGTTCCGCGCTGGTGAGCGACGTGGAATTCTTCGAGGAATATCCTTCCCGCTATAACGTGGACATGGCCCGGCGTCACCGCTGGATACGCGGCGATTGGCAGATCACGCAATGGCTGCTGCCGCGTGTGCCAGGCGCTGACACCGGCCGCATTGCCAATCCACTTTCGGTGCTGTCGCAGTGGAAGATACTCGACAACCTGAGGCGCAGCCTCGTCCCGGTTGCGCTGGTGTTGCTGTTACCGGGCTCGTGGCTGCTGTTTCCGGAACTCGGCGGCCTGGGGCCGCTTCTAGTCGTTGCCATCATCGCCTTCCCCGGATTGTTGGCGCTGGGTAGCGCATTTCGCAAGTCGGCGGATCTGACATGGTCTATGCATTTGCGCGGAATGACCGATACAGGTGTCCGCCAATTCGGACAGATATTTCTCACGCTGGCCTTCCTGCCCTACGACGCCTTCATCAGCATGGATGCCATAGTCAGGACGCTGCTGCGTTTGCTGGTGACGCAAAAACGGCTGCTTGAATGGAAAACATCGAGTGATTCCCAGCTGTCGGCGCGCAGCAACCTTGCCAGCTTTTATGCCAGGATGTGGATCGTGCCCCTGTCCGCGCTGGCGTCTGGAATATTCCTTGACATCATGCAGCCGGCTCAACTGTCATTGGCCCTGCCGGTTCTTGGTCTCTGGTTTGTCTCGCCGTGGATCGCCTGGTGGATCAGCAAACCTATTGCTGCCGCCCCGGCAAATTTGACGGTCGAACAATTGAGCTTTCTGCGAGTCACCGCCCGCAGAACCTGGCATTTTTTTGATACCTTTGTCACCGCACAGGAAAACTGGCTGCCGCCGGACAATTTTCAGGAAAATCCAAACCCGGTGATCGCGACGCGAACCTCCCCGACGAATATGGGTTTGGCTTTGCTGGCCAATCTGGCCGCACGCGATTTTGGCTACCTGTCGGCGGGAAGGTTGATCCAGCGCACGCATGACAGTTTCGCCACCATGCAAAAACTCGAGCGACATCGCGGGCATTTTTACAATTGGTATGAGACGCGCACGCTGCAACCCCTGCATCCGCTTTATGTTTCCAGTGTGGACAGCGGCAATCTGGCGGGACATTTGCTGACGCTCGCCGCCGGGTTGAGAGAACAGGCAGATGAGCCTGTTTACACGCCGCAAATTTTTGCCGGTCTGCGCGATACGCTGAAGGTACTCATGGGTCTGGCCGGCGAAAATGCCGCGCTGTCGCAACTCGACGCAGAATTGGCGAGTGCGCCTGCCACACTGCGCGCAGGCTATGCTTTGCTGGAACGGGCGACGATCCTTGCGGGCAAGATCGCCGATTCGTTCGCACACGGAGAGCCTGAGCTGAAACAGTGGAGTCAAACGCTGCAGCATAGTTGCGAGGAGCATCTGGAAGATTTGCGCTTCCTCGCGCCGTGGTTGCGCAACGATGAAAGCTTGATGCGCGCTTCAGGCGGCCTCGCCGAAAAACTCATGCGCTTTGACCATGCACTCACCTTGCGTGAGGTCTCGATGCTGGCCAAATCGCTCAGTCCGTTGATCAACGAAGGCGAAAGTCACGCCGAACTCTCGCGCTGCCTGCTGGAAGCCGGCGAACATGCCAGCCAGAGCCTGCTTGCATTGGAAGCCCTGGCCAAACAAAGCGACGAATTGGCCGCGATGGACTTTACGTTTCTGTTCGACCCGGCGAGGGAATTGTTTTCCATCGGGTTCAACGTCGCCGAAGGCCGCTGTGACGCCAGCTTCTATGACCTGCTGGCTTCGGAGGCGCGCTTGTGCAGTTATGTCGCCATCGCCCTGGGGCAGGTTCCGCAAGATCACTGGTTCTCCATGAGCCGATTGCTCATCGCATCAAGGGGCGAACCTGTCCTGGTTTCGTGGAGCGGCTCGATGTTCGAATATCTGATGCCGCTGCTGGTCATGCCAAATTATGAGAACACCCTGCTGGATCACAGCTGTAAGGCTGCGGTACGGCAACAAATCGAGTACGGGAACACGCGCGGCGTGCCCTGGGGCATTTCCGAATCGGGCTACAATCGGGTCGACGTTCTTCTGAACTACCAATACCGGGCCTTCGGCGTGCCGGGCCTTGGTTTACAACGGGGATTGGCCGAGGACCTGGTAATCGCACCCTACGCCAGCGCAATGGCGCTGATGATTGCACCGCGGCAAGCCTGTGAAAACCTGCAACGGCTGGAGAGTGAAGGGCGCGCAGGCGCCTACGGTTTTTATGAGGCGGTGGATTACACCCCTGCGCGTTTGCCACCGGACGAAACCAGCGCCACTGTCCTGTCCTTCATGGCGCATCATCAAGGCATCAGCCTGCTGGCGCTGGACAATCTGTTGCGGAACTACCCCATGCAACGGCGCTTCATGGCCTGTCCCCTGCTCAGGGCGGCAGACTTGTTATTGCAGGAGCGTGTGCCCAGAACCGTTGCGAGCGTGTTTGCCGATGATTTGAAATTGGAGAAATCACAGGAGCCAACTGGAAACAACGAAGCTGTAATGCGTGTACTCAAGCATCCCACCCCGGCAGCGCCGGAAGTCCACCTGTTGTCCAATGGCCGTTACCATGTGGTCATCAGCAGCGCCGGCGGCGGCTACAGCCGCTGGCGCGATCTGGCGTTAACCCGTTGGCGCGAAGATGCCACGCGCGACTGCTGGGGAACGTTTGTTTATCTGCGCGATGTGGCGACGGGGGAATTCTGGTCCACGGCGTATCAACCCACCCTGCGCGAGACCAAAGGCTATGAAGCCATTTTCACGCAGTCTCGTGCGGAATTCCGGCAACGCCATGCGGGACTCGAAGTTCATACCGAGATCTGCGTGTCGCCGGAAGACGATGTGGAGTTGCGGCGCATCACGATCACCAATCGCTCAAACGTGGCGCGCGACATCGAACTGACCAGTTATGCGGAAGTGGTGCTCGCAACGCCAGCCACGGACGAGGCGCATCCGGCGTTCAGCAATCTCTTTGTGCAAACCGAGTTTGCGCAAAAATCTTCTGCAATACTTTGCACCCGCCGTGCCCGTTCCCATGAAGAAAAACCGGCGTGGTTGCTGCATTTGATGCTGGGGCGAGGAGGTGAACCGGGCGGCGAACAGGAAACCCTCTCCTGCGAGACGGACCGCTCCCGGTTTGTCGGGCGCGGAGGAAGCCTGGCCAACCCGGCCGCGATGCAGAGCGTTTCGCCTTTGTCCAACACCGTCGGTTCCGTGCTCGATCCCATTATTTCGCTGCGGCGCACGGTCTCTTTGCGTCCGCATGAAACCGTCATTGTCGACCTGGTGCTGGGCGCAACGGAAAGCCGGGAAGACGCGCTGGCGCAGGTGGAAAAATACCAAAGCGCACGCATGACTGACCGGGTTTTCGATCTGGCGTGGACCCACAGCCAGGTGACGCTGCACCTCCTCAATGCCACAGAGGGGGAAGCTCAACTCTATGCCCGGCTGGCCGGCGCACTGATTTATGCCGACCCCGCCCGTCGTGCCAGCCCGGCCGTGTTGCGCAACAACCGGCGCGGCCAAAACGGTTTGTGGAGTTACGGAATTTCAGGCGACGCGCCGCTGGTACTGCTGCGCATCAGCGACACGGAAAAGATCGAGCTGGTCCGGC
>LSLI01000084.1 GCA_001577345.1 Candidatus Gallionella acididurans | reverse complement strand
GGGACGGGATATTTTAATGTCCATGATCACATATCCTGGCTAATTATCATGCACGCCTGCGGGTAAACATCGTGGATGCAGAGCGATGGCTCTTCAAAAATAAGGCATATTCTCCAGCAGCGATTTGATTTGCGCATTTGCACTGTCATGCAGCATGGCTTGGGGATATTTCTGGCAATAAAGTTCAGTCCAGTCTGCGACTGTTATTTTGGCCGCACCATTTAAAAAGCCCTTGCTTAACAAATTGTCATACATGGCATTCGCCCCGGACAAATATCCCTGAAGCCAGTTTGTATATGCCGCAGCATCTGCCGGTTTGTTTTTGCTGTCCAACCATTGCTTGCAGGATATATCCCCGATGAATGTGCTTGCGCCACTGCCCGTTGCGCTGAAAGATAGAATCGCCAGCAAGATGCATATCGCATGTTTCATCTTTGGATTGTCCTTGTCACCCGATACCGGATTTTACTCCCGTTGCGGCAACAATTCACGGCATCCCGGCCACATGGTGCGTTTCATTCAATATCGCCAGCTTGGCCCTCAGTTCCGGCAAGATTTTCGCGACAGCCTTTTCTCCCTCTAGTACGGCCTTGTTGCGGCCGCTCACGTCGGACGAGGGGAGGCCAAAGGTTACCGGCCGGACGATGATGTCCGCGCTGGCCTGCTCCTGGCGATTGATGGTCTGTACGAAAATCGAAAAAGTTTGCCACAGGATGTCGGTGATCCCTGTCGTGCTTCTGTCCTGGGGGCGGTCAGAAATATCGACGGCGATGACGAAATCCGCACCCATAGTGCGCGCTACGCTGGAAGGGACAGGGGCGACCAGTCCGCCGTCGACGTAATCCTGGCCGTTGATGGTGACGGGCTGGAAAAACACCGGCACGGAAGAAGAGGCCCGGACTGCCATGCCGGTGTTGCCAGTGCGGAATACCGTCATTTGACCGGTGCCCAGATTGGTGGCGACTGCGGCAAAAGTCTTGTTGAGCTTTTCCATCGGGCGGCCATTGACGTTCTTGTTGATGAAATCCTGCAGCGCCTGGCCCTTGATGCAACCCCTCATGTTCGAGATCAGTGTCTCGGCAAGGCATTGGTATAAACCGGATCCGTCGATAATCTGGTCTTCCTCCATGTTCATGGACAGCTCCTGTATTTGGAAGCCATTGAGTCCGGACGCATACAGCGCACCGACAACAGAGCCGGCGCTGGTGCCCACGATAATGTCGGGAGAAATGCCTTGTGCTTCCAGTGCCTTGATCACGCCTATGTGGGCAAAGCCGCGCGCCGCGCCGCCGCCCAGGGCGAGCGCGATCCTTGCCGGCGGACGTTCCGCTGCTTGTGGAGCCGGCTTGGTGAAGGTGCAGGCTGTTGCACCGAGCAGCGACAGGATTGCGATTGCGATTTTCTTCATGGCTGCACTACTTGTCTGGTTGAGAGTGATGGGTCGGTTTGCACTGTCATTTTACATGCACAATCGCGCCGCCAGACCGGGTTCTATCTATCTATTAAATGGCATCCGGCAAGTTGCATCCTGTGACAAAGTTTGGCCGGGCCAGGAAAGTGCCGCCAGAAGAAAGCCCGGCATGCCGGGCTTTCTCCTGCAAGGGACATTAAAGAAAATGATTCACCGGTGTATGTCGGCGTCCCCTAGAACCTGGCCATATCGATCACGAAGCGGTACTTCACGTCGCTCTTGAGCATGCGCTCGTAGGCGGTGTTGATGTAATCCATGGGGATGACCTCGATATCCGAAACGATCTTGTGCAGCGCGCAGAAGTCCAGCATTTCCTGGGTTTCGCTTATGCCGCCTATCAGCGAACCGGCCAGTTGGCGGCGCTTGAAGATCAGGTTGAACACACCGGGCGAAGGGTGGGGTTCTGCCGGTGCGCCCACCAGGGTCATCGTGCCGTCCAGTTTGAGCAGTTGCAGAAACGGATCCAGGTTGTGCGGCGCCGCGACGGTATTCAGGATGAAGTCCAGCTGGTTTACATGGGCCGCCATCTGTTTGGGGTCCGTGGAAATGCACACCTCGTCGGCCCCCAGCCGCTTGCCGTCCGCTATCTTGCCCGGAGACGTGGTGAACAGCACCACATGGGCGCCCATCGCATGGGCGATTTTCACGCCCATGTGACCCAGGCCGCCCAGCCCGACGATCCCGACCTTCTTGCCGGGTCCCGCACCCCAGTGGCGCAACGGCGAATAAGTGGTGATGCCGGCGCACAGCAGCGGGGCGACGCTGGCCAGATCCTTCCGGTCATGCCTGATGTGCAGCACAAAGGATTCCTTGACGACGATGCTCTGGGAATAACCGCCGTGGGTGTTCTCGCCGCCGAACACCGGGCCGTTGTAGGTTCCGGTAAAACCGCTCTCGCAATATTGCTCCACACCCTCGTTGCAGGAATGGCAGTGTCCGCAACTGTCTACCATGCAGCCCACGCCGGCGAGGTCGCCGGGCTTGAAGCCGCGTACCTTGCTGCCGACTGCGGTCACCCGTCCGGCGATTTCATGGCCGGGCACGGATGGATAAATGGTGTTCTTCCATTCGTTGCGTGCGGTATGCAGATCGGAATGGCAAACGCCGCAATAGAGTATTTCGATCTGCACGTCTTCGGGCCCGGGGTCGCGGCGCCGGATCTCGAACGGGACCAGTGGGCTGGCGGCATCAAGTGCCGCGTAGGATTTGGTTATGGTCATGGTGTTGCCTTTCCGGATAAAAGTAAAAGCTGAATGCAATAGTCCAGGGCCGCCGGCGAATTGCTCGCAGACGGCCCTGGATCGGGATGCGGCAGTCAACCCTTGAATCTGGCCGCCACTTCGGCGACGCGCCTGCCGAACACTTTCGCGGTTTCGAGGTCGCCCGGCAGCATTTCGGACGGGCTGCTGTCCGATGGCGATTGCGCCATCGCCCCGCTGAAGGAACCGACGTAGTTTACATCATTGCGCTGGGCCGACTTTGCGTTGCTGGGCATCAGGCCGGTGCCGGCCCAGATGCCGCTGTGCTGCATGGACAGCGTGAACAGGTAGTGCAGCGTGGACAGCTTGTCGCCGTTCATCGTCGCGCTGTTGGTAAAGCCGGCAAACACCTTGTCCTTCCATTGCTGGGTGAACCAGGGCTTGGAAGACGCATCGGCAAATTTCTTGAACTGCCAGCTCACGTTGCCCATGTAGGTCGGGCTGCCCATGATGATCGCATCGGCTGCGTTCAGGATTTCCCATCCGCTGTCGGGCAGGTTGCCTTCGGCATCTATCGCGACCAGCTTCGCGCCGGCACCCTCGGCAACGGCCTCGGCCATGCGCCTGGTGTGACCGTAACCGGAATGATAGACCACTGCTGTTTTTGCCATTTGCTTCTCCTTGAATTGCATGTCGATTGAACAGGATTGATGGGCGCAACTTCAATAAGGCTGGGTCCGCGTCTCCCCGTCCAGGCTGGGGCGGCCGGCACCGAACGCGGTAAATGCCAGCAGGCCGCCAGCCATCGCGAGATTCTTCATCAGCATGATTTGCTGGTCAGGCCCGGTATGGAATATCAATCCGGTGACGATACAGAATCCCGCCAGCAGGAATGCCACCAGGCGGGTCTGGAAGCCAAGTACCAGCGCCAGCCCGCCGCCGATTTCCAGCGCGATCACGAAAGGCAGCAGCGCGCCGGGTACGCCGGTTGATGCCATATAGCCTTGCGTGGCCGCGTAGCCCGCACCCAGCTTGCCGAACCCGGCAATGATGAATATCGCTGCGGCCAGGATACGGGCGACGATTACCAGCAAAGCATGGAATGCCGGCGTGCTGACCAGATTAGCGATGCTGCCATTGAACCGCCTGAAAATATTTGTCGTGCTCATGTCATGCTCCTTTTGTGGTTGGGTAAGGTGATTCAGGCAAAATGCCCGGTTTGAAAATCATTCAGTGCCTGGTGGATCTGCTGCTGCGTATTCATCACGAACGGCCCGTATTGCACGATCGGTTCGTTCAGTGGCCTGCCTGCGACCAGGATCAGGCGCGCAGCTTCGGTTGCGTTGACTGTCACGCCGTCGGCTTCCGCGGCGTTGTCCAAAATACCCATGCGCCGAGATTCCACATTCACGCCACCGACCGTCACCGCACCGCGATAGACATAGATGAAAGCGTTGTGCGAACTTGCCAGCACAGTCGAAAATTCGGCACCAGCAGGCAGGTGGACATCCAGATACAGCGGTTCGGTGAACTCGCGCGCAACCGCGCCGGCGACGCCGTTGCTGGTTCCGGAGATCACCCGTACCGTTGCACCCTGAGCGGTGAGATATTCGGGGATCGCGGCAGAGGGGAAATCCCGATACCACGGCTCGGACATCTTGCGCTGGGAGGGCAGGTTGAGCCAAAGCTGGAAGCCTTCCATCAGGCCGTCCACCTGCTCGGGGATTTCGGAATGAATCACGCCGCGTCCCGCGGTCATCCACTGCACGCCGCCGTTTTCCAGCAGCCCTTCGTGCCCCGCGCTGTCGCGGTGCCGCATATGGCCGGACAACATGTAGGTCACGGTTTCGAAGCCGCGATGCGGGTGATCCGGGAAACCGGCGATGTAGTCGTCGGGGTCGACGCTGCTGAAAGCGTCCAGCATCAGGAACGGGTCGAGGCGGCGTTGCAGCTTGCCGGACAGCACCCGGGTCAGCTTTACACCGGCCCCGTCCGAGGTGGCGATACCCTCGATGATGCGCTCGATGCCGCGCGACTGGCGCAATGAAGCCTGGTTGATGGTGTTCATGATCTTTTCCTCCGTGGTGAGAAAGTGAGCGCATCATATTCGGCTCAAAAAGATAGATAAAGCCGTTAAACTGGGATAGACTGTTTCACAAATGGAACAAAAAAATATCTCTGCCGACGATTACATCCTGTTCGTCGCGATCGTCGAACAGGAAAGCATGGTGCGCGCCGCAGAACACTTGGGCATGCCCAAGGCCACGGTTTCGCGGCGCCTGGGCAATCTTGAGGCGGCGCTGGGGCAGCGGCTGCTGTTGCGCACCACGCGCCGCCTGACGCTCACCGAATTCGGCCAGGAATTCCTCGACCATTGCCGACGCGTCGCGGAAGAGGTCGCATCCACCCGGGATTTCGTGCACAGCCGCGAAGAGCGGCCGCGCGGGCGCTTGCGCGTTTCGATGCCGGGGGAATATGCGATGCAGAATTTTTCGCGTGCCTTTGCCACCTTCATTGAAACCTATCCCGAGGTGCAACTCGATCTCGACCTGACTTCGCGGCGTGTCGACCTGATCGGCGAACGCTTCGACCTGGCGATACGCATGGGAACGCTGGACAGCGACGCGACCCTGGTGGCGCGCAAGATAGACGAACAAAGCTTCGGTCTTTACGCCAGCCCTATCTATCTCGCGCTGCATTCCGCGCCCAAGCGTCCGGACGAGCTGGAGCATCATGCGACGGTACGCCTGCTGTCCGGGCGCGGCAGCGCTGTCCCGTGGAAACTGATGCGCGGCAAGGCGGTCTGGGAAGGGGTTCCGCCCGGGCGGATCACGCTGAATTCGCTGGACGTGCTGCAGCGGCTGTTGCTGGATGGTGCCGGTATCGGCGCATTGCCCGACCGCTTCGTCGCGGAAGATGTGAAGCGCAAGCGCCTGCTGCGGGTATTGCCGGAATGGTGTTTGCCCGCGGTTCCAGCCTGGGCGGTGATGCCAATGCGCCGCTATCTGCCGGCCAAGACACGCGCCTTCGTCGCGCACCTCGAGCAATTCATCGGGAAGGGGTAGAGCTGCAGGCCGGTCGCGATGGACACCCTTCCTGCAATTCTAGGCAACGCCGGTGCTCATAAAGTGAGAAAATGGCGTATCTCCCGACCGGCCACCGCACGTTTGACACCCCGAGCCTGCTGGCTGCCCGATATTTTTCAAAGGTAATCCGATGTACCCAGTCCACGATGCAGATGCAATCCTGTTGCTCGCGATGTCGCTCGCTGCCAAGCGCCGTCCGGCACAGCTGGTCGAGATCATCGCCGCGGCCGATCTGGCCCAGGGCGTTGTTCCGCCCGAAACAAAAATGTCCGATTCGTTCTACCGGCTCTCCGAATACGGCCTGATTCGCGAGCAGGATGGAGGCTATACGCTGACGCCGGATGCGCAGCAGATCCTGTCCGGTCATGCGAAGAAAGCCAAGAGCCAGGAGCGCATCTACGACATCAAGGAGAATCTCGCCGACTTTCACCTGAGCGGTGAACACGCGATCATCCTGGTGACGGTGGAACAAGTCGCCGCGGCGATCGCGGAACACCAGGCCATCAAAAAAAGCCCGGGCAAGAACTTGCTGGTGGCCAAACCCAAGCCGCCGGAAGACTATCGTCCGGGGCAGCGCAAGCAATACAAGTCCTTTGCCACGCGCCGGCGCAAGGAAGGATGAACATATGAACAATACATCCCCGTCCGCTGCCCCAAGTAACACCGGACGCCCGTTCAACGAGCTGCCCCTGTCTCCCGCCATGCAGGCCACCCTGCAGCAACTCGGCTACCTGGCGATGACGCCGATACAGGCGGCCAGTTTGCCGATCGCGCTGGCTGGCCGCGACCTGATCGCGCAGGCCAAGACCGGCAGCGGCAAGACCGCTGCGTTCGGCCTGCCGCTGCTCACCAACCTCAATCCGCGCCGCTTTGCGGTGCAGGCGATGGTGCTGTGCCCGACGCGCGAGCTGGCCGACCAGGTGACGCAGGAGATACGCCGGCTGGCGCGTGCGGCGGACAATATCAAGATATTGACGCTGTGCGGCGGCAGCATCATGCGCACGCAGACCGGCAGCCTGGAACACGGCGCGCACATCGTCGTGGGCACGCCGGGGCGCATCATGGATCACATGGAGCGCGGCACGCTGAACCTGGAGGCGCTCAACACGCTGGTGCTGGACGAGGCCGACCGCATGCTGGACATGGGCTTTGTCGATGACATCGCGTTCATCGCTAAGCGTTGCCCCGCGCAGCGCCAGACACTGATGTTCTCGGCGACCTATCCCGACGGCATCGCGCGGCTGGCGCGCCAGTTCATGCGCGACCCGCAGGAAGTCAAGCTGGCCGAGCAGCACGAGGAAAGCAAGATACGCCAGCGCTTTTACGAGGTGAGCAACGAGGACAGGTTGCAGGCAGTGGGCACGCTGCTCAGGCATTACCGCCCGGTCAGCACGCTGGCTTTTTGCAACACCAAGCAGCAATGCCGCTCGCTGCTGGAAGCGCTGCATGCACAGGGCATCAAGGCGCTGACGCTGAACGGCGACCTGGAACAGCGCGAGCGCGACCAGGTGCTGATCCAGTTCGCCAACCGCAGCATCTCGGTGCTGGTGGCGACCGATGTCGCGGCGCGCGGACTGGACATCGCCCGGCTCGAGGCGGTGATCAATGTCGACATCACGCCCGACCCCGAGGTGCACATCCACCGCATCGGCCGCACCGGACGCGCCGACGAGAACGGCTGGGCGCTCAGCCTGTGCAGCCCGGCCGACCAGCGCCGCGTCATCGACATCGCGCAGATGATGCATATCAAGCCGGAGTGGCATGAACTCGGCGAGTTGAAAGACGCAGACGAAGCGAAGCTGGTTCCGCCCATGGTCACACTACAGATGCTCGGCGGGCGCAAGGAGAAGATACGCCCCGGCGACGTGCTGGGCGCGCTCACCGGCGAGGCGGGTTTCACGCGCGAGCAGGTCGGCAAGATCACCGTGACCGACCAGACCACCTATGTCGCCGTCGCGCGCAACATCGCACACGAGGCGGTGCGCAAATTGGCTGCAGGCAAGGTCAAGGGCAGGGCAGTGAAGGTGCGCGCGCTGTAGGGGCGTATGGTATACACCCTTGTGACGATGCCGGCGACGACCGCAATTATCCGTACCTTCGTTCCGGCTAGTATGTAAAATGCCCGCCCCCACAGGAGGCATCAGTTGGAAAACCTATACAACACCCTTGGCGTTGCGCCGACCGCGACCGCCGAGGAGATCAGGAAGGCGTATCGCTCTATGGCGATGCGCTATCACCCGGACCGGACCACGCATGCCGGAGCCGAAGCCAGATTCAATGCGATCAAGACCGCGTATGAGCTGCTTTCGGACCCGAAACAAAGGGCCGCATATGACCAGGGCCTGAACAACCGCATCATCATCGATCCGGACAACGAGGCGCGCGCTTTGTGGCATGCGCTGTTCGAACGTTGCGGCGTTGCTGTTCCGCGTGACGGGCATTCACCACTTTAAACCATGCATCACTTTAAACAAGAAACCACATGAACAAGAATATCCATCACGAATTTGCCTATCAGTCGCGCGAACTTGGCGTGCAGATCGAAGACACCCTGGGCGAGCCGCCCGACCGCAAGAATTATGCGAACGTCATCAAGTCGCTGCTCGGCGAATATGCGAAGGGCACCCCGATAGACGATGTGAACCTGCTGAGCTTCGCGCTGGCTGACTATCTGAAATTCGACGATCCGGCCGGGCTGCTGGCGCAATGCAAGCAATATGACAAGGGCGATGCTGCCAAGGCGATCGCGATGGTGTCGTGTGCGGATGCCGAGGCGGCCAGGGCGCTGGCCGCGGTTGCCGCCAGCAATCCCGAGCTGGCGCGCAAGGCGATCATCACGGCATTCCTGTTCAAGAACACCAAGCGCTGGACTGCCGAGGACGATACGCTCGACGCTTTGCAGCAGGAAGAGGAAGGCAATGAGGCGGAGGATGAAGACCATGTCGCGCCCGGACAGGACTTCGTCGATCTGTTCGACACACGCGAGGAAGGCAATGGCTGACAACTCCAATTTTCCCGCGATCAGCCGGCAGGTGAGCGAACTGGTGCTGGCCGGTTCTACCGCCCATGCGGAGGAGGCGATCAATGAGACTGCGGAACAATTCGGCGACCTGGCCGTGGTGGCGGTGCTGGACACGCTGGAGCCGCAGGTTGCGGCGATGCACCTGTCGTCCTTCGACGGCGGCAAGCTGTCGCTGGCCACGCTGCTGATCTCGCCCAAGGCATGGGCCGAGAGCCTGGCCTTTTTTGCAGCCACCTGGAGCGAGGACAAGATGGAGGATGAACCGGAGGTGCTGACCGAAGCGCTGTTCGCGCACATCCACGGGATCATCTTTTCCACCGATGACGCGGAGCGCCGCACCGCGCTGATCCATGCGGCGTTGGCGACCGACTGGGGAACGACGGCGTTTGCCGTGCTGTTCTCGACCGCCACCGGCGAGATCATCGAGCTCGCCAATGACATCCATGCACGCGGCGCGCACAGCAGCGGCCAGACCACGTCAGATCACGATGTGATCCCGCTCGCGCTGGAGATTGCGCGGAGCGATACGGACGCCTGGGACAGGGTGCTGTTCGAGCTGTTCCCCGACTGGGTGCCCGGCGAGAACCAGTTGCGCGCGCGCTCCGAGGAAGGCGATGACGACGAGCATCACCATGAGTTTGCGCTTGCCCGAACCACCCGTGATTTGATGGTGCGCCTGCGCAAGCAGGTGCCGGGCAAGTCCGCCGTCACACCCAAAAAAGGTGCGCGTCCCAGCCTGGGCGAGGATATTTTTGCGTGATGCGCTACCAACACCAGCAGCACGTTTCCGAATAGCCGGCCATGAAACTCGCCCATATCACCGCGCGTCCCCCCCATCTGGTGCAAGCGCTCGAGGCCCTGGCCAGGCGTGCGGATTATCGGGAGGAGGCCCGGACCCTGCTCGACGAGCTCAGCGGCATCACCGTGCTGGTCGCCAGAAAGTTCACCAATGAACGCACTGCGGACGGCCTGCTCGACGCGTTTCACCTGACGCTGGGATGCATCTCGCTGGGTATCAGCCGGGCGGATATTGCAGAGGACGGCGACGCGCAGCTGACCTTTCTGCTGCAACACGGCGCCGAATATGTCTTTCAGATGGGATTCCGGCATATCAGGGAATTATCCGGCCTGCCCTACACCGCCTTTGTTTCGGATTTCGACAACGACCCCTATATACAGCAGCGCGATATCAAGGTGCTGTTCGCCGAGATATGCAGTGCCGATCCGGTCGCGCCCTGGAAAGGCGATGACGTCTACCGCCGTGAATTGCAGGACAGGCAGCACAACCAGCGCATCGTGGCCTGTGCGAAATGGTTGCGCCAGAAGAATTTCTCGGGCCCGGTCAGGGATCCCGATATGGATGCCAATGCGGTGATCTCCATTGCGGTCATTTTCGCGATGGCCGGTGACGGGCCCATCGTCGCCCGGGCCCGGCAAAGAGACCTTGAAACCCTGGTACGGGGTGTACGGAAAACAGCGCCGGATATCGAGGCGGGCTGGAACGCATTGCTGAAAAAGGTTCCTCCCCAATATCACCCCATCCTGCGTGAACGCATCGACGAATACAGAAACACCATCATCAGGAAGATACTGTCGAAAACCAAAATCAAGACCGTCATCACCGAGTTGCTGAACTTTTATGGCTGCAGCGAGCTGGAAACCGACTACGATTGACAGCGGCGGCCGCGCATACGCATTGCCCGGCTGAAACCGGCGCGGCTGTCCCGTTTCGACAGCGGTATCACACTTTCAGTTTGGCAAAGGCCGCGGCCAATGCGCCGCCCTGTATGGGTTCAGGCAGGTTCTTTTGCTTGTGCTGCGACAAGCGCCTGGCGTCCGCTTCGCGGTCGCGCGGCGCGCCGGTCTTGCCGGCTTCGGCGGCGCTGTCGGTCAGGCGCATCGTCAGCGCGATGCGCTTGCGTTTTTCGTCCACGCTCAGCACCTTGACCTTCACCACCTGCCCCGCCTTGACCACGGCATGGGGGTCCTTGACGAAGGTGCTGGAGAGCGCCGAGATGTGCACCAGTCCGTCCTGGTGCACGCCGATATCGACAAATGCGCCGAATGCGGCAACGTTGGTGACCACGCCGTCGAGAATCATGTCCGGTTTGAGGTCCTTCATTTCCTCGATGCCCTCCCTGAAGCTGACCGAGGCAAATTCCGGACGCGGGTCGCGCCCGGGCTTTTCCAGTTCAGCCAGGATGTCGCTGATGGTCGGCACACCGTACCGTTCGTCTGCATACTTGCCGGGATCCAGCGATTTGAGCAGCCTGCCGTCGCCGATCACCTCGTTGATGTTCTTCTTCAGGTCGGCCAGTATCCTGTTGACCAGCGGATAGGACTCGGGATGAACCGCAGAGGCATCGAGCGGATCGTCGCCGTTCATGATGCGCAAAAATCCGGCCGCCTGCACAAAAGTCTTGTCGCCCAGCCGCGGCACTTTCTTCAGGCTGGCGCGCGTCGCGAACATGCCGTGCGTATCGCGATAAGCCACGATGCTTTGCGCCACGCTGCCGGACAGCCCGGACACCCTGGACAGCAGCGGGGCCGAGGCGGTGTTGACGTCCACGCCCACCGCGTTCACGCAATCCTCGACCACCGCATCCAGAGAACGCGCCAGCCTGGACTGTCCCACGTCGTGCTGGTACTGCCCGACGCCTATCGATTTCGGGTCGATCTTGACCAGCTCCGCGAGCGGGTCCTGCAGGCGGCGCGCGATGGATACCGCGCCGCGCAATGACACGTCCATGTCGGGCAATTCCTGCGAGGCGAACTCCGATGCGGAATACACCGATGCGCCCGCTTCCGATACCACCACTTTGGCTAGCTTGAGCCCGGCGCACTGCGCGATCAGGTCTTGTGCCAGTTTGTCGGTCTCGCGCGAGGCGGTGCCATTGCCTATCGAGATCAGTGCCACCTTGTGCTGTTCAGCCAGCCTGGCGAGCGTGTGCAGCGATCCGGCCCAGTCGTTCCTGGGCTGGTGCGGATAGATGACCGCGGTATCGAGCACCTTCCCGGTCGCATCCACGACCGCAACCTTTACCCCGGTGCGGATTCCGGGATCCAGCCCCATCGTGGTTCGCGGCCCGGCCGGCGCGGCAAGCAGCAGGTCTTTCAGGTTGCGCGCGAATACCCTGATCGCTTCGGTCTCGGCCCGCTCGCGCAGCGCACCCATCAGCTCGGACTCCAGGTGCAAAAAACTTTTGATCCGCCAGGTCCAGCGCACCACATCCGCCAGCCACTTGTCGGCAGGGCGGTTCCGGTTTGCGATGCCGGCGTGCTGGGCGATGCGCATTTCGCAGGGATTATGCGGCGCATCCCAGAGCGGTTTTTCCGCCTCGCTGTCCAGACGCAGGGTGACGTTCAACAGTCCCTCGCGGCGACCACGGAACAGCGCCAGCGCGCGATGTGAGGGAATCCCGGCCAGCGGCTCCTGGTAGTCAAAATAATCGGCATACTTCGCCGCAGCTTCTTCCTTTCCCTCGGCGACCCTGGCTTCTACCACGCCATGCGCCTGCAGGAATTCGCGCAAACTTTGCAGCAAGGGCGCGTCCTCGGCAAAGCGCTCCATCAAAATATAGCGCGCGCCTTCCAGCGCAGCCTTGCTGTCCGGTACACCGGGGTTGTCGCCCTGTTCGGAACTGAAGGCGGTGATCAGGTATTTGGCCGCCTCCGCTTCCGGGTTGAGCATCGGGTTTTCCAGCAGCGAGTCGGCCAGCGGCAACAGTCCCGCCTCCAGCGCGATCTGCGCCTTGGTGCGGCGTTTCGGCTTGTACGGCAGGTACAGGTCTTCCAGCCGGGTCTTGTCTTCGGCATGGCTGAGCGCATCCAGCAATTCCGGCGTCATCTTGTTCTGCTCGGTGATCGAGGCGATGATCGTGGTGCGCCGCTCCTCCAGTTCGCGCAGGTAGCCCAGGCGCTCCTCCAGCAGGCGCAGCTGGATATCGTCCAGCCCGCCGGTCGCCTCCTTGCGGTAACGGGCGATGAACGGAACGGTGGCGCCTTCATCGAGCAGCGCGACTGCGGCGGAAATCTGGACGGGTTTTGCGGAAAGTTCGGCGGCGAGGCGTTGTTCTATGGTTGGCAGCATGACAGTCTGGTGAGTGGTAAATGGTTGCAGGTTTGGGTTGCCCGATAATACGGTGCTGCGCTGTTTTGCAGGCGGCGTGATGGGCGATCAGAATTTTTTGATTATGCTTTGCGTCATGAAAGATATGCAAGAGAAAAATCAGCCGGAAAATCTGGTCGGCGGTCCGGCATGGTTTGGGTTTAAACTTGCCTCCGAATTTATCGTCCCAACGTGAAACACATGATCCCCTTTTCCATCCTTGACCTGGCTCCCATCAACGAAGGCAGCGATGCCGCCCGGTCGTTTCGCAACACGCTGGAACTTGCGCAGCACGGCGAGCGCTGGGGCTACCGGCGCTTCTGGTTGGCCGAACATCACGGCATGCCGGGCATCGCCAGCGCCGCGACCGCCGTGCTGATCGCGCATGTGGCCGGCGGCACGGCTTCCATCCGTGTCGGCGCCGGCGGGGTCATGCTGCCCAACCATGCGCCGCTGGTGATCGCCGAACAGTTCGGCACGCTGGAATCGCTGTTTCCCGGGCGCATAGACCTGGGGCTCGGTCGCGCGCCGGGTTCGGACCAGCTCACCGCGCGCGCCTTGCGCCGCAATCTCTCCTCCGACCCCAACCAGTTTCCCAATGATGTCGTCGAGCTGATGGGCTACTTCGCGGCGACGCAACGGCATGCGGTGCGCGCCGTTCCGGGCGCGGGGCTGAACGTGCCGGTATGGATACTGGGCTCGAGTCTTTTCGGTGCGCAGGTGGCTGCTGCGCTGGGCCTGCCCTACGCGTTCGCGTCGCATTTCGCGCCTGAGCAGATGATGCAGGCGATCGTGTTGTACCGCTCAACCTTCAAGCCGTCGGTTCAACTGGACAAGCCATACGTGATGCTGGGTTACAACGTGTTTGCTGCTGATACGGATGAGCAGGCGCAATTTCTCGCGACCTCGATGCAGCAGGCCTTCGTCAACCTGCGTAGCGGCCACCCCGCGCGACTGCAGCCGCCTGTGGAGGGTTACCTGGACAGCATCGCGCCGCATTTCCGCGATATGCTGGCCGACGTCCTGTCCTGCGCGGCCATCGGCTCGCGCGACACCGTAAAGCGTGCCTTGCAGGATTTCATCGGGCAGACCGGGGCGGATGAATTGATGATCACGTCGCAGATATTCGATCATGCCGCCCGTCTCCGCTCCTATGAAATCACTGCGGAGCTGCGCGCAACCCCGGGTTGACGAACTGCCCG
>LSLI01000083.1 GCA_001577345.1 Candidatus Gallionella acididurans | reverse complement strand
CAAACAAGGCACTGTGCCTGCCGGCCAGCAATTTCAGCCACTGGTATTGCAGCTTGTTGGTGTCCTGAAACTCGTCCACCAGAATATGCCTGAAGCGCTCCTGGTAATGCTCGCGAATGGCGGCATTGCGCGACAGAAGCTCATAGCTACGCAGCAGCAGTTCCGAGAAATCCACCACCCCCTCGCGCTGGCACTGCGCATCGTACTCGGCAAAGACTTCCACCTTGCGCCTGGTGTACGGATCGTAGGCTTCCACTTCATGCGCGCGCAATCCCTGTTCCTTGCTGCCGCTGATGAAGTTCTGCATCTCGCGCGGCGGATATTTTTCGTCGTCGACGTTCATCGCCTTCATCAAACGTTTGATCGCGGAAAGCTGGTCGCCGGAGTCGAGTATCTGGAATGTCTGCGGCAGATTCGCCTCGCGGTAATGCGCGCGCAACATGCGGTTGCACAGGCCGTGAAACGTGCCTATCCACAAGCCGCGCGTGTTGATCGGAAGTATCGCCGACAAACGCGTCAGCATTTCCTTGGCCGCCTTGTTGGTGAACGTCACCGCCAGGATGCTATGCGGGCTGACCTGCCCGGTGCTGATCAGATACGCGATGCGCGTCGTCAGCACGCGCGTCTTGCCGCTGCCCGCTCCTGCGAGGATCAGTGCGGACTGGTGCGGCAGCGTGACGGCTTGGCGTTGTTCCGGATTTAGGCCGTTGAGTAGTTCCATTACAAATGAAACGGGGAAGCAAACTTGCCGTCTGCTTCCCCCGTCGTCCCTTTCAAAAAACTTACTTCTTTTTGTTCTCGATCATCTCGTGCATGATGGGCGCGAGGATGATTTCCATTGCGTGGCTCATCTTCCCTCCCGGCACGACCAGCGTGTTGGCGCGTGACATGAAGGAATTTTGGATCATGGTGAGCATATACGGGAAATCCACGCCCTTGGGTTCGCGGAACCGAACCACCACAAAGCTCTCATCCGGCGTAGGGATGTCGCGCGCGATGAACGGATTGGAGGTGTCCACGGTCGCCACTCGCTGGAAATTGATGCAGGTGCGCGAGAATTGCGGGGTGATGTACTTGATGTAGTCCGGCATGCGGCGCATGATGGTATCCACCGTTGCTTCGGCAGAATAGCCGCGTTCTGCTCCGTCGCGGTGTATCTTCTGGATCCACTCCAGATTGACCACCGGCACCACGCCGATACCCAGATCCACATGTTTGGCGGCATCCACCTTGCCATTATCGGTAACCAGGCCGTGCAGGCCTTCATAGAACAGCAGGTCGGAACCCTTCTCGATATCTTCCCATGGCGTGAATACGCCGGGCTTCAGATCCTTGAGCTTGAAATGCTTGTTGTGCAGTTCGGCCTCGGCATCGCTATGCACGTAGTAGCGGCGCTTGCACATGCCTGTTTTGCCGTAGATCTTGAAGGTTTCCTCGATCTTGTCGAAGTGGTTGGCTTCCGGGCCGAAGTGGCTGAAGCTGTTGTTGCCGCCCTTGGCGGCTGCGGCAGCGGCGGCGCGAAAAGCCATGCGGTCCAGACTGTGCAGGCTGTCGCCTTCGATGACCGCGGCGGTGATCTTTTGGCGGCGGAAGATATTTTCAAAGGCACGTTTTACCGTTGTGGTGCCGGCACCGGATGAACCGGTCACGGCAATCACGGGATGTTTGCGGGACATAGTGAACTCTCCTGAGGGTATTTATAAAAATTTTAGGCGGCGATTCTAGCAGAATGCCATCCTTTCATATAGCGGCACTGTTCCGGGCGAACGATGCCGCTATAATGGCGGCCTCGTCAAACCATGCAGAGACCAAATGCAACAGGATCACCAACCCACCAATTACGAACACAAGGCCATCGAAGCAGCCGCGCAACAGCACTGGGATCAGACCCGGGCATTTCGCGCCACAAAGGACGCGGCCAAGCCCAAGTATTACTGCCTGTCGATGTTCCCCTACCCTTCCGGCAAGCTGCATATGGGCCACGTGCGCAACTACACGATAGGCGACGTGCTGTCGCGCTGGCACAAGATGCGCGGCTACAACGTGCTGCAGCCCATGGGCTGGGATGCTTTCGGCCTGCCCGCGGAAAACGCCGCGATCCAGAACAAGGTGCCGCCCGCCAAGTGGACTTACGACAATATCGCCTACATGAAGCAGCAACTCAAGTCGCTGGGCTTCGCGATAGACTGGTCGCGCGAACTGGCGACCTGCAAGCCGGACTACTACAAATGGAACCAATGGCTGTTCCTGCGCATGCTGGAGAAGGGCATCGCCTACAAAAAGACCCAGGTGGTGAACTGGGACCCGGTGGACCAGACCGTGCTGGCCAACGAACAGGTGATAGACGGGCGCGGCTGGCGCACCGGGGCCATCGTCGAGAAGCGCGAGATTCCCGGATACTATCTCGGCATCACCCAGCTCGCCGAAGAACTGCTGGCCGACCTAGACAAGCTGCCGGGCTGGCCGGAGCGCGTCAAGACCATGCAGGCCAACTGGATAGGCAAAAGCACGGGCGTTCGCTTCGCCTTCACTCACGATATCCGGGACACATCAGGTACATCCATCAATGACGGCAAACTGTGGGTGTTCACAACGCGCGCCGACACCATCATGGGCGTGACCTTCTGCGCCGTGGCTGCCGAACACCCGCTGGCCGCGCATGCCGCCAAAAGCAATCCTGAACTGGCAGCTTTCATCGACAAGTGCAAGCACGGTTCCGTGATGGAAGCCGACATGGCGACGATGGAAAAAGAAGGCATGGACACCGGACTGAAAGTGATGCATCCGCTGACCGGCGAACAGTTGCCGGTATGGGTGGCCAACTACGTGCTGATGAGCTATGGCGACGGTGCAGTGATGGCGGTGCCTGCACATGATCAGCGTGATTTCGAGTTTGCTCAAAAATATCGCCGTCAGCTGCCCCCTATCAAACCAGTAATTGTTCCGAAATCGTGGCTCGGTGCACAAATAAATGTAATTGGTACAGCAGGCTCCAAATCTTCAGATACAGAGGGGCCCGTACTTTGGAATGCAGATTTGCAACAAAGCCTCGATTGGAGTTACTGGCGGCCTTCATTTGCAGAACCAGGGATATGTATCAATAGCAACCAGTACAGCGGCCTTGACCAAGCTCAAGCAGTTGACGCCATCGCCGCCGACCTAGCTTCGAAAAAATTGGGCAATAAGAAAGTGCAGTGGCGGCTGCGCGACTGGGGCATCTCTCGCCAGCGCTACTGGGGTTGCCCGATCCCGATCATCCATTGCGACAGCTGCGGCTCGGTGCCGGTGCCCGACGATCAGTTGCCGGTGAAGCTGCCGGAAGACTGCGTGCCGGACGGTTCGGGCAATCCGCTGCTCAAGCGCGCCGACTTTTTGAATTGCGCCTGCCCGAAGTGCGGCAAGCCGGCGAAGCGCGAGACAGACACGATGGACACCTTCGTCGATTCGAGCTGGTACTACTCCCGTTACGCGAGCGGATTCAAGAGCGACGCGATGGTGGACGAGGAGACCAATTACTGGATGCCGGTGGATCAGTACATCGGCGGCATCGAGCACGCGATACTGCACCTGCTCTACTCGCGCTTCTGGACCAAGGTGATGCGCGATCTTGGCCTGGTAAAATACGACGAGCCGTTCGCAAACCTTTTGACGCAGGGCATGGTGCTCAACCATATCTACTCGCGCCGCACCGACAAGGGCGGCATCGAATACTTTGCACCGGAGGAAGTGGAAATTATCCATGACGCAGCCGGTAAAATTACGGGCGCAAAAGCCCTTAGCGATAGCCAGCCGGTCGAGTTCCAGGGCATGGGCACGATGTCCAAGTCCAAGCGCAACGGCGTGGATCCGCAAGCGCTGATCGAACAATACGGCGCCGACACCGCGCGCCTGTTCATGATGTTCGCCTCGCCGCCGGAGCAGACGCTGGAATGGGCCGACTCGGGCGTGGAAGGCGCGCACCGCTTCCTGAAGCGCCTGTGGGCGTTCGGCAATGCGCTGCCCTCAGAAGCTGCAACCTCAATGCCGACCAAGCTGCCTGCGAGCCTTGCAGACATCCGTCGCGAGGTCCATCTGACACTGAAGCAGGCCAACTACGACCTTGGCAAGCATCAGTTCAACACGGTGGTTTCCGCCGGCATGAAGATGCTCAATGCGCTGGAGAAGACATCGAATGATGCCGGCGACGGGCGCATCGCAGTGGCTCGCGAGGGTCTTTCCATCCTGCTGCGTCTGCTGTCGCCTATCTGTCCGCACATCACCCATGCGCTGTGGCGGGAACTCGGTTACGGCGACGAGATCCTGCACGCCTCCTGGCCTGAGCCGCTGGCAGCGGCGCTCGATCAGGATGAGATCGAACTGGTGCTGCAGGTGAACGGCAAGCTGCGCGGCAGCCTGCGCGTGGCAAAGGATGCGGACAAGGCTACGCTGGAGCAGTTGGCCCTGGCGCACGATGCGGTGCAGAAACAACTCGCCGGCGGCACGGCAAAGAAAATCGTTGTCGTGCCCGGCCGCCTGATCAACGTCGTCATCTAGGAACTGACCTTGCGCTCATCTACGCAATTGCTCGCCCTGCTGCTGACCACCCTGTTGCTGGGCGCATGCGGCTTTCACTTGCGCGAACAGGCGGCGATGCCATTCAAATCTATTTATGTGGAAACAGGCAATCCGAAGTCACCTTTTATAGCCCAGATAAGATTTGACCTTGACTACGGCAAAGTAGCGCAGGCTGCTGCTGCCAAAACGGCGGATGTCGTGCTGCAAATCGTTTCTGAAAGTTCCGAATTGCAAATTCTTACCCTGGATAACACGGGTCTGGTTACCGAGTACCGGCTGGTTTACCGGGTTTCCCTGCGCGCTTACGACAACAAGAAACAGGATTGGATACCCGCGACAGTAATGGAGCTGCACCGTGATTTTTTCTACGACAACTCGCTGGTTCTTGCCAAGTCGTCGGAGCAGGATCTGCTTGCCAGAAGCATGTACAAGGAAATGGCGCAACAAATATTGCGTCGTCTGAGTCTGGCCAAACCACAACCCCAGTAGCCCATGATGATCACCAGCGAAGACTTGCAGGGCCATCTCGCCTCCGGCAGTTTGAAGCCGCTGTATGTGGTGTATGGCGGCGGGTTATTGCTGGCGATAGAGGCGGCGGACAGTATTCGTGCGGCGGCGCGGGCAGCCGGATATATCGAAAGGGAAATATTCACCGCGGAGCAGCATTTCAAATGGAGCGAATTGCGCAATAGTGCGCAAAGCCTGTCGCTGTTCGCCTCTCGCAAGGTAATGGATATACGCATCCCGTCTGGCAAGCCCGGAACTGAGGGCGGGCAGGCATTGCAGGACTATTGCGCCAACCTGAGTGAAGATGTACTCACGCTGATCTCCCTGCCCCAGCTGGACAAGGCTGCGCAAAACAGCAAATGGTTCGATGCGCTGCAGCAGCATGGCGTGCTGGTTGCCGCCGACGACATTCCGCGCAACGCCTTGCCGCGCTGGATCGCAGGCCGCCTGAAACGGCAGGAACAATCCGCGGACAGCGCCACCATGGAATTTCTCGCGGATCGCTGCGAGGGAAATCTGCTTGCAGCCTTTCAGGAAATCCAGAAACTTGCTTTGCTGTTTCCCGCAGGGCCTCTTTCGTTCGATCAGGTCAAGGATTCGGTGATGGATGTGGCGCGTTACGACATCTTCAAACTCTCCGAAGCAATGCTGGCCGGCAACGCAGTCCGTTACGCGCGCATACTCGACGGACTGCGCGCCGAGGGAACCGCCACCGTGCTGGTATTGTGGGCAATCAGCGAAGAAATCCGCACGCTGGGAAAAGTCCTGCAAGCCATCCAGCAGGGTGGCAATTTAAAAAATGCGTTGCGCGATGCCCGGGTTTGGGGTGCACGCCAGGGATTGATCGAAACAGCCGCACGCCGCCTGAAATTCCCGCATATTGCGCGTGCCATCCACCAGGCTGCCCGGCTGGACAAGACTATCAAAGGGTTGCGCCAGGGTGATGTGTGGGATGAATTGCTGCAACTGGGGCTGCGTTTCGCCCAGAAATAAGCCCGAAAATGAATCAGGACATGAACGATATATTGTTAGTACTTACCAATTTACCGGACGAGGCGTCTGCAGCAAAGCTTGCGCAGCAACTGGTCGAAACGCATGCGGCTGCCTGCGTGAGCCGACTTGCCCCCTGCATTTCCACTTACCGTTGGCGGAACAGCATAGAAATCACCACCGAGATTCCATTGTTGATCAAAACCTCACGGGCAGCCTACCCGCGTCTTGAAAAATTGCTGCGCAAAGCGCACCCTTACGAACTACCCGAAATCATCGCTGTCCCTGTGACAGCAGGTTTGCCCGCGTACCTGGATTGGATAAGGGAACAAACCGCCATACTCGAGGATTAATCATGCGTTTTGCTTTGCTGTTGTTGCTCTTTTTTGTTGTGCCCGCCTCGAATGCCGACGGGTTCCTGGATAAGCTTTCCAGCTTGACCGGCAGTAAGCAGCCTGCCTTTTTACAGCAGGACGAGGCGTTCGGGCTGAAAGTCAGTGTGCTGGACGATCACACTCTGCTCGCCAGCTTCCGTGTCACTCCGGATTATTATTTGTATCGCGACAAGGTCGTTTTCAGCACTACCGATTTGGGTATCAAGATCACCGGCGTGACTATGCCCAGGGGAGATATGAAGCACGATGCCAATTTTGGCGACATGGAGGTGTTCCATCGTTCGTTTCAGGCGCAAATAAAATTGGATCGCAGCACCGGGATGGCCCGGAACATTTCCCTGCAGGCAACTTACCAGGGATGCAGCGAACAGGGATTGTGTTACCCGCCGATCAACAAGACCATCAGCCTCGCGCTGCCTGCCGTAACTTCTGCTGCCGCCCCGGCGGTTATGGCGACGGCCGTTCCCGCATCACCGGAGGTTCGGGCCGCTCCTCCGTCTTTATCGCAACCTGTCGCTGACAGCGAAAATTCGCGGATAGCAGACCTGTTCAAGCAGGGCAATTTTTGGCTGATCGTTTCCTTCTTCTTTGGCGCAGGGTTGTTGCTGGCATTGACCCCGTGCGTGTTTCCGATGATTCCTATCTTGTCCGGCATCATCGTCGGGCGCGGACACAAAATCACCCACCTGCATGCCTTTTTTCTGTCGTTGGCCTACGTGCTGGGCATGGCCATCACCTATGCGGCTGCCGGCGTGGCGGCGGGCTTTTCCGGCAACCTGATTTCGAATGCGCTGCAAACGCCATGGGTGCTTGGCAGCTTTGCCGCGGTATTTGTGCTGTTGTCGCTTTCCATGTTCGGTTTTTATGAATTGCAACTGCCATCGGCTTTGCAGAGCAAACTCAGCGACACCAGCAACCGGTTGCACAGCGGACATCTGGGCGGTGTATTCCTGATGGGCGCATTATCCGCCATCATCATGGGGCCCTGCGTGGCAGCTCCATTGGCGGGTGCGCTGCTATACATCAGCCAAACCCACGACGCCATGCTCGGTGGCGTTGCGCTGTTTGTAATGGCGCTGGGCATGGGTGTACCCCTGCTGCTGATCGGGACTTCGGCAGGCGCATTGTTGCCCAGGGCCGGCGCGTGGATGGAAGCGGTAAAACAGGTATTTGGCGTAATGCTATTGGCGCTGGCGATCTGGATCATCCAGCCTTTGTTGCCGGTCAGCGTTCAGATGCTGTTGTGGGCGGCACTGCTGATTTTTTCGGCAATTTACCTGCGGGCACTGGATTCCCTCCCGCATAATGCCGGCGGCTGGCAAAAGCTGGTCAAAGGCATCGGCCTGTTTGCGTTGCTGCTTGGCTCAGCTTATTTGATCGGTGCGCTGTCCGGTTCGCGCGACATTCTCCGCCCGCTTGACAGCTTCAACCGAACGGAAACCCCGGCACCAAGCCCAGTTCAATTTTCCCGGGTCAAAGACACCGCGGAACTCGATCAACGCATTGCCCAAGCACAAGGAAAGTTTGTGATGCTGGATTTTTATGCTGACTGGTGCGTCTCCTGCAAGGAAATGGAACGCTTCACTTTTTCCGATCCTTCCGTTGCGGCCAAACTCAGGCCGGTATTGTTGCTGCAAGCCGACGTCACAGCCAACAGCGACGCCGACCAAGCCCTGCTTAAACGCTATGGCCTGTTCGGTCCGCCCGGTATCCTGTTTTTCAATAAACAAGGCAAAGAACTGGCCAATTCCCGAGTGGTAGGCTATCAGGATGCCGCACAATTCCTGAAAACGCTGCAAGGGACTGGAATTTAGTATATTTTTACCATCTTCGCCAAAATACTGGACATTTAACCCTAACTTACGGCAAAATGCCTGCATGAAAAACATCCTTGTATTGCACGGGCCTAACCTGAACCTGCTCGGAGTTCGCGAGCCGGGCATATATGGACAAGTCACATTGAGCGAAATTAACGAACGTTTAGTGACATTAGCCGGCAAAAGCGGCGCGGTCCTGGAGGTTTTTCAGAGTAACGCCGAAGCAGAACTGGTTGGACGTATTCAGCAGACTCTTGCTGATGGGACACAGTTTATCATTATCAATCCCGCTGCTTTTACTCACACCAGCGTGGCGCTGCGGGATGCACTGGCGGCAGTAGCCATCCCCTTCATTGAAGTGCACCTTTCCAATGTGTACTCACGCGAGGCGTTTCGCAAGGAATCGTTCTTTTCCGATCTTGCCATTGGCGTGATCAGCGGATTGGGCGCAACAGGCTATGAATTTGCGGTGCAATTTGCACTGAACCACAAAAACCAGGCTTAAGGAGATCACCATGGATTTACGAAAACTTAAGACATTGATAGAACTTGTCGAAGGCTCAGGCATTGCCGAGCTGGAAATCAGCGAGGGTGAAGAGCGGGTGCGCATCACGCGCACAGTGGCTTCCGCACAACAAATATATGCGGCCGCAGCTCCCCAGCAGGCAATGGCACCTGCAGTTGTCGCCAGCGCTGCGGTAGCGGCAGAGCCGGCCAAGCCCGCTGCAGCGGAAGGCCATTTGGTGAAATCCCCGATGGTAGGCACCTTCTACCGCTCTGCATCTCCGGGTTCCAAGGCATTTGTGGATGTGGGGCAATCCGTGAACAGCGGAGATACTCTATGCATCATCGAGGCGATGAAATTGCTTAACGAAATCGAGTCGGATAAAACAGGAGTGATCTCGGCCATATTGGTTGAGAACGGCCAGCCCGTCGAGTTTGGCCAGCCGCTTTTTGTGATCAGTTAGTGCCCCACACCATGCTTGAAAAAATCCTGATTGCCAATCGAGGTGGCCAACTGCCGAAAGGCAACGCTGCGGCGCAGCCCAATCGCCAGATGACTGAAAGCCGCAAACGCCATTTCACTGCGGAGACAATCCATGTTTGAGAAAATTCTGATCGCTAATCGCGGTGAAATAGCGCTGCGCATCCAGCGCGCCTGCCGCGAACTGGGCATTAAAACCGTTGTCGTGCACTCCGAAGCGGATGCGGACGCCAAATATGTAAAGCTGGCCGATGAATCTGTTTGCATCGGCCCCGCGTCTTCTACATTAAGCTACCTGAATATCCCCGCCATCATCAGCGCCGCCGAGGTTACTGATTCCCAGGCTATCCACCCGGGCTATGGTTTCCTGTCCGAAAACGCAGATTTTTCCGAGCGCGTCGAAAAATGCGGCTTTGTGTTCATCGGCCCGCGCGCCGAAACCATTCGTTTGATGGGCGACAAGGTAAGCGCCAAAATTGCGATGAAAAAGGCCGGCGTTCCCTGTGTGCCCGGGGTTGAAGGCGCGTTGCCGGACAAGCCCGCTGAAATCATCAAGATCGCGCGCAGCATCGGCTACCCGGTCATTATCAAGGCTTCCGGCGGCGGCGGCGGGCGGGGCATGCGCGTGGTGCACACCGAAGCAGCCCTGCTGAATGCGGTGACCATGACGCGCAGCGAAGCGCAGGCTGCCTTCAACAACCCCATGGTGTACATGGAAAAATTTCTGGAGAATCCGCGACACATCGAGATTCAGGTGCTTGCCGACCAGCATGGCAACGCGGTGTATCTGGGTGAACGCGATTGTTCGATGCAGCGCCGCCACCAGAAGATACTGGAGGAAGCGCCCGCACCGCTGCTGGATGCAAAAATGCGCAACAAGGTGGGTGAACGCTGTGCGGAAGCCTGCCGGAAGATCGGCTATCGCGGTGCGGGTACGTTCGAATTTTTGTATGAAAAGGGCGAGTTCTTTTTCATCGAAATGAATACCCGCGTGCAGGTCGAACACCCGGTGACTGAAATGATCACCGGCATCGACATCGTGCAGCAGCAAATACGCATCGCCGCCAACGAAAAGCTGCCGTTCAAGCAGCGTGACATCCAGTTCCGCGGACATGCCATCGAATGCCGGATCAATGCCGAGCATCCTTACAAATTCACCCCGTCTCCGGGACGCATCACCACATGGCATCCGCCGGGCGGTCCCGGCATCCGCGTGGACTCGCATGTGTATGCCAACTATGTCGTGCCGCCGTATTATGATTCGATGATAGGAAAAATCATTGCCTACGGCGACACCCGCGAGCAAGCCATGGCAAGAATGCGCACCGCATTGTCGGAAATGGCGGTCGAAGGCATAGACACCAATATCGCGCTGCATCGCGAGTTGCTGCAGGATGCTGCCTTCATACGCGGCGGTACCAATATCCATTATCTTGAAGAACGTTTGGCCGAACGCACCAAAGGCAAATAATTCCAATCCCATTTCATCGGTGAAACTGCGTTGGCTTCCTCGCTCCCTCCTGATGAGACTACTGATGTGACCACTAGCCATCTGACTAACCCGGCAAAAGACGCTGGGAAAGTCATTGGTTATAGCCATTCGACCAAGCTATCAAAAGACGATAGCCAATTCGCTGGTTATAGTCGTGCAACGGCAACACGTTACTGGCGCAGACAGCCGATTGCGGGAGCCGTTGCTTGGCCGTTCCTCCCGCACCGGAGAGCTACGCTCACACCGTGTCGGAACGGTATTTGCACCGCCAGCGTCGTTCGTTTGTCGCTGCCTTGTTTGACCTTCGAAATGGAATCGCAATAAATGCCGTGGCTTTCTCTGATAGTCGATAGCGATGCCGAACACGCCGAGGCACTGAGCGAAGCCTTGCTCGAGCTAGGCGCGCTGTCGGTAGACCTGCTGGATGCCGACGCCGACACGCCCGATGAGCAGGCGATCTTCGGCGAGCCAGGTGAACCGCCGCCGGGCGTGTGGCTGCACAATCGCGTCAGCGCGCTTTTCGACAGCAATATGGATGTGGCTGCGATTCTGGCCGAGGCATCGGCCGGCATCGGCCTCCAGAAAATTCCCGCACATCGCGTGGAAACCCTTGCCGACAATGACTGGGTGCGCATTACGCAATCGCAGTTCGCCCCCATCCCCATCTCGCCGCGACTATGGATCGTGCCGACCTGGCATCAGCCCAGCGACCGTGGTGCCATCAACATCGTGCTTGATCCGGGGTTGGCATTCGGCACCGGCAGTCATCCAACTACACGCTTATGCTTGCGGTGGCTGGACAGCAACCTGCGCGGCGGCGAAAGCGTGCTGGATTACGGTTGCGGATCCGGTATTCTTGCGATTGCCGCGCTGAAAATCGGGGCTGCCCGCGCCGTCGGAGTTGATGTAGACTCACAGGCCGTGATTGCCAGCCGTGACAATGCGGCGGCCAATCGGGTCGAAAATGCGCGGTTTTATTTACCGGATGACTGCCCCGATCTGTCAGGCCAGCCGCAAGCCGGCTTTGACCTGGTTGTCGCAAACATCCTGACCAATCCGTTGCGCATGCTCGCGCCATTGCTGGCTAACGCCACAAGGCGGGGCGGGCAAATCGTATTGTCCGGCATACTTGAGGAACAGGCCCGGGAAGTGATGAACATCTATCAACAATGGTTCGATTTGAATCCACCGATTTTTGACGAGGGCTGGTCGTGCCTGACGGGTCGCAAGCGATAAAATGCAAGGAACAACTGTCTGTCCAAACTGTGATGCCCGCTTCAAGGTCACCAAGGAACAGTTAACCGCGCATCACGGCATGGTTCGTTGCGGAAATTGCAAGCAGGCCTTTGATGTACGCGCCAACTTTCTTCCCGACCAGCTCGACCTGCAACTCGAGTTGCCGATATTGAATGAACCCGTACCTGCCGCGGGCTCCAAACTTGCTGTTCTGCAGCCCATGACACTGGCCGAACAAGTCGCCTTTGTTCAAGACGATGACGCCGGCGAACACCAACCCGATCAGCGCATTTTGCCATGGGCCATTGCCTCATTTTTTTTGCTGCTGCTGATGTGCGCGCAGACCGCATACTTTTTCCGTATCGACCTCGCCGCAAACCTGCCCAACCTGAAGCCGGCGCTGATGGAATATTGCAAATTGCTGAATTGCACCCTGCCGTTACCGCAGCATTCCGGTTTGATAGGTATCGAATCGTCAGAGCTGGGGGCCGACCCCGCGAACGAGAACCAGATCAATTTCGAAACCCTGTTGCATAATCGTGCGCCTTACGCGCAAGCATTCCCCGATTTGGAACTCACTCTCAACGATAGCCAGGACAAACCGCTGGCGCGCCGAATTTTCACACCGGCAGATTATTTGCCTCCTTCGCAAAACGAAACCGCGGGTTTGCAGCCCAACCTTGATTTCAGTGTCAAGCTGCGTCTGGACACATCTGACCTCAAACCATCGGGCTATCGGCTGGTGCTGCTTTATTCGAACAACAAATAGTATGGGTTGTTTGCTACACTGTGGCCCTAGATTCAGCAGGGGCTTTAAATTGTCACTATGTCTGGTCTAATCAACTCACTTACCGAAAACCATGGCCATGGTTATCACTGCCGGGGCAGCCAATCGCATGTCCCTGGCGGGCAAGGTTCCAGAAATATGAAACCCCAGCATGCATGATTCGTATAAATTGCCGGGGCAGCCAAGTCGCTTAGATCATGCCTGTGCCGCGCTGTTGTCCGGAAAAGCCGGGGAATTCGGGCAGGTGTCGAGTCTGCTGCCTGTCATGGCGTGCGCTGAACCTCTCCCCCAAACAAGCCTCCGCCTGGTTCATGGCTGGGAAATATTTTCAAGCGTCCCCGGGTTGGCATTCCGGAGTTACCCGGCCCACCAACTGGAAACCTATCCCGCGCCCCACCCGGCCTGATATCAGCCATGCAGCCCGATCAAAAAGCCATCGCCCCGCGTCGTATCTTTGTAGTCGAGGACGACCTCAATCTTGCCGAAGAATTGAAAATACAGCTGAGTTACTTTGGCTATGAGGTCACGGTATTCAATACGCTGAAAGCGTTTCGCCTTGCCTTGCAGCAAACCGATGCAGTGGTTGTGCTGATGGATGTTACATTTCCCGGGGATAGCCTAGGCGGCGTCAAACTCATGCATGAACTTCAGCAGGGGCGCGAAGTCCCTGTCCCCGTTGTTTTTCTTTCCTCGCACGATGAATTCAACACCAGGCTGGAATCAGTGCGCGCCGGCGGCATCGCTTATTTAATCAAGCCTGTAAATATCGGAAATCTGGTCGACAAACTTGATAACCTGACTTCAACCAAGCCGGTGGCTCCATACCGTGTCATGATTGTTGATGATTCGCTGGCGCTCACTGCCTATCATAGCGCGGTGCTTGAACAGGCCGGAATGGAGGTGAAAGCGATCAACGATCCGCTCAAGGTAACCGATAAACTGCCGGAATTCAGCCCCGACCTGATCCTGATCGATCTTTATATGCCTGAATGCAGCGGCCTGGATCTGGCCAAGGTGATTCGACAGCTTGATGCATTCGTCAGCATCCCCATCGTGTTTCTTTCTGCCGAAAGCAATATCGACAAACAGAATACCGCCATGGGCCTGGGCGGGGACGATTTCCTGACCAAGCCGATAGAACCGCAACATCTGATTTCTTCGGTGACCAACCGCATCCGGCGATCAATGATGCTGCGTTCCTTTATGGTGCGCGACAGCCTGACCGGTTTGCTGAACCACACCGCGATCAAGGATATGCTGGACGGTGAGGTGGCCTGGGCAATGCGCCATAAAAAACCCCTGTCCTTTGCGATGGTCGACATAGACCTCTTCAAACTGGTCAATGACAACTATGGCCATCCGGCAGGGGATCGCGTGATCAAAAGCCTATCCCGCCTGCTCAAGCAGCGACTGCGGTCGAGTGATCTGGTAGGGCGCTATGGC
>LSLI01000082.1 GCA_001577345.1 Candidatus Gallionella acididurans | reverse complement strand
GTCGTTAATAGTCAGTCAATTCGACCGTTTTTCGCGCTACGCAACTTCTGCTTCCGGCAGCGTGACCACTCACAAGTTTATATTTGAATAATCCCTGTGAGTCGAGGCAGTTATTCGCTTACCTCGGATCATAGTAGGCGGGCATAGAGTCGGCATCATATTCCTGATGTATCGACAAATCTTCGGCGCTTGCCTCGTCAGCGATTTCATCACTGCTTCGCCTGTCCGGACACCCCAGGAACAGCAGAGATGTTACGAATGCATAAGTGACAAGTTTTACAGATGTTCTGTTTTCCATGATTCCTCCTAAGATAAAGTCAAGGTGGAGTTGCTGTAAATACATAGAGCAAATGTTGTGCCACTGACTGCGGCGCAGCCATTTATCAGCCGGGTTGTAAGGGTTGGCCCGGCGCGCTGCCGGCGGAATTGCCCGCTGCTGGAGGCTTTTGCGTCTGTCCCGCCGTGAAAGACTGGGTGGCGGACGCTGACAAGGCTCGTGAGGTGTATCTGCTGTTGGCAGTTTGCATCGCACTCATGTAGTGCCTATCACAATCACAAATGCACCGTAACACAGCGATACCGGCATCCTGCGCAATACTGCCGGCCACCGGCAGGCAGCCGTGCCCGGCAAGAAATGTCATAATCCCGGATAATCCATTAGGAGAAGTCGGGTGTAAAAGACCGTTCGTGGTGAGGTATCGAACCACTTGAGCAAGCCCTTCGATACGCTCTGCGTAGCCTGTGCAGAGCGCGTCGAAGCATCAGGGCGAACGGATTTTGGGCTAATGAACTATCTGGGATAATCCGGCCTTGAGAAAGGAGTGCATCATGGCATTTGTTGTCGCGGCAATCTGGAAGGCCAAACCCGGTGAGGAGGGACGGATACAAGAGGTCATCAGGATAATGACGCCGCTGTCCCGCAGGGAGCCGGGAAATTTGTTCTATCAGGCCCAGGTTTCAGCCCAGGACCCGGCGAAGTTCTTTTTGTATGAGCAGTACGCCAGCGAACAGGCCTATGAAGAGCACAAGGCGTCGGAGCACTTCCGGAAACACGTATTCGGCTATGCCCTCCAGTACCTGGAGGCCCGCGAGGTTGCGACCTACGAGACGATTGATGTCTGAGGGGCCGGCCATTGGTTTGTTTGATGCGGGACGGAAGGAAAAATGGCAATGGTGTTTTTCAGGGTGTCATCATGTACTTTGTAAAAATATATTTCATACTTGGTCTGGCGATGTTCTGCGTCGTACTCTGGGATTACAAGTATTTGCCAAAGACCGCAAATCGGCTGGTGAAGCAGCCGGGTGATAAAACCGGCTTTTCCCTTGTTGTACTGGCAGTGCGGAATCTGTCGCTGATGACATTGTTTGCATTTTTTCTCTGGCCGCTGGTTGTGGTGTTGGAACTATCCGGAAATAAGGAAAAGTGAGAAATCCGGTGCGGCACACGAATTTCGCCCGGAAGCCATGACAGGGCGCTTGCACCATAATCCGGGGAGTGCCCGCGATCAAGCAAGCCAACGCGGCCAATATTTATTTGGCTGTTCCTGCAATATTTTCATCCCTGATTCGTCTACACCGGTATGGCCACGACATTAACCCCCAACGCGCTGATGGTTGAACAAGAAAAGCGTATCGCTGAAACCGTCACGCGCGAGCGCGGGCGGCTGGGGAATTTCATCAGGCGGCGGGTGCCCGATGCCGGCGAGGCGGAGGACATCCTGCAGGACGTGTTCTACGAGTTTGTCGCGGCCTACCGGCTGCCGGAATCCATCGAGCAGGTCGGCGCATGGTTGTTCGGCGTGGCGCGCAACCGCATCATTGACCGCTTCCGTAAAAACAGGGAGCAGCCGCTGCCTGAAATATCGGGTGAGGATGAAGAGGGGGTCTGGCTCGATGAGGTTCTGCCATCGCCGGATGCCGGGCCGGAAGCGGCTTACGCGTGGTCGGTGCTGATTGAGGAATTGTATGCCGCGCTAAGCGAGCTGCCCGAGGATCAGCGCGCCGTGTTCATTGCCCACGAACTGGAGGGGCGCAGCTTCAGGGATCTGGCGGCGGAAAGCGGTGCGGGTGTCAATACTTTGCTGGCGCGCAAGCGTTATGCGGTGCTGCATTTGCGCGCGCGACTGCAAACGATTTACGACGAATTTGATTTGTGAAGGAGAATTGAGATGAGCATGAACTGCTGGAAAACGAAATGCTGGAAGATGGGGCTGTTGGTGCTGGCCGGCATCGCGGCCTTGGGCTGGGTGTTGATGGCGCTGTGGAACTGGCTGGTGCCGGCATTGTTTTCCGGCACCAGGGAGATCGGCTATCTACAGGCCTTGGGATTGCTGGTATTGAGCAAGATATTGTTCGGCAGTTTCCGCGGACGCGGTTGTCATGGACGCTGGCACCGCCAACGCCTGGAGCAAATGACACCGGAAGAGCGCGAGAAATTCCAGGCCGGTATGCGTGGCTGCTGCGGCAAGCGCAAGGGAGACGGTGAGGACACGCCTAAACAACAGCATGATTAAGCGTGTGGTGCATTTGATGGACCGGGGTGTTTACTGGCCAGGCAGGTCGAGGCGCGGTGAATTCCCCGGCGGGCCCGGGCCGCGTGACTGCCGATTTTTTCAGTCTGTATAGTGTTGTGCCGATACCGGCAGATTGTGGCATTCCCACAAGCCTGATAGGTTGATTATGTGCTTGGTGATTTGGCAGTGCCTGCTATAGAATCGCCCGCTTCGGTTACCTCAGCCGCTTCAACCGGAACGTCGATTGTGCGGGCGGCATGTGAACTGGCGGGGAAGACCGGACGAACGGATTGATGAAGGCGTGTGAGTTGCGTAAAGACCAATAGCTGTTATTTTCCGGAACTGAAATTCGTAAACATTTTCATTGTGAATAAGCCGATCAAAAAATTCGCCGCCGTTTCCGCCGCCGCCTTGCTGCTGGCGGGTTGTGCCGTGGGGCCGGACTTCAAGCGCCCGGAGCCCCCGTCGGTCAAGGCTTATACCGCTGCGCCGCTGCCCAAAAATACTGCAGCGACGGATACTGGCCAATCACAAAAATTCATGGAAGGCGGGGATATCCCCGCCCAATGGTGGGAGCTGTTCCATTCTCCGGCCCTGAACCAGCTGGTGGAGCGCGCGCTGAAGGCCAACCCCAATCTGCAAGCGGCACAGGCCACATTGCGGCAGGCACAGGAAAATGTCTATGCGGCACAAGGGGCGCTGTACCCCTCCGTCAATGCCAACGGATCGGCTGCCCGGCAAAAGTTCATTGGCGCGGAATTTGGCCAGCCGTCTTATCCGGGTTCGATATTCAGCTTGTATGGTGCTTCGGTCAGCGTTTCATACGGCCTGGACCTGTTTGGCGCGGCACGCAGGACGCTGGAGGCCATGGGCGCGCAGCAAGAGTTTGAGGGCTTTCAGCTCGAGGGAGCCTATCTGACTCTGACCTCGAATGTGGTGACCACGGCCGTGCAGGACGCTTCGTTGCGCGCGCAGATAGCCGCAACCCGCGAGATCATCGATGCCGAAAGCCAGCAACTTGATGTGTTGCAGAACCAATTCAAAGTGGGTGGGATCGCACTTTCCGCTGTGCTGGTGCAAAAAACGCTGCTTGCGCAAGCCCGCGCCAATCTGCCGCTGCTGGAAAAGCAGCTGGCGCTGATCCACAATCAATTGGCCACACTGGCCGGCTCTTTCCCCAGCGAAAACGAGGCGGCGGCATTCGATCTTGAAATGCTGCAACTTCCGCAGGAATTGCCGGTGAGCCTGCCTTCCAAACTGGTTGAGCAGCGCCCTGACATTCGTGCGGCGGAGTCCATGCTGCATGCTGCCAGCGCCCAGATTGGCGTGGCTACGGCCAATATGTTCCCGCAACTCACCCTCAGCGGCAACGCCGGTTCAATGGCCACCACTCCCGGCGGTTTGTTCTCGGCGGGCTCAGGCGTATGGAGCCTCGGGGCCAATATTGCCCAGCCTATATTCCGCGGCGGTACGCTGTTGCACGAGAAACGTGCATCGGTGGCCGCTTATGACGCGGCTGCTGCGCAATATCGCAGCGTGGTGCTGTCGGCCTTCCAGGACGTGGCCAATGTGCTGGATGCAATGCAGGCGGATGCGAATATCTTTCAAGCCCAGACTGCGGCTGCGCAATCCGCCGGTGAAAGTCTCGACATCGCTCGCAAACAATACAGTATCGGCGCGTCCAGTTATCTGGCGCTGCTCAACGCGCAGCAGGCATACCAGCAAACCCGGATTGCGCTGGCGCAGGCCCGGGCCAGCCGTTATGCCGATACCGCCGCACTGTTCCAGTCGTTGGGGGGCGGATGGTGGAACCGCGACAATACGGCTGTGACGGTGAGCCAGAAACCGGCAGAAGGCAAACCATGAATTTCTTGACCAACCAGCAGCAGATAAGGAGACAGCTACAATGACAAAACGAATGATAATCATGCTCGTTTTGGCCGGAGTGGTATTCGGCGGCATATTCGGCTTCCAGGCGTTCAAGGGGAGCATGATGAAAAAATACATGTCGTCGATGGGAAGCGCCCCTCAGATAGTTTCAACCATGAGCGTCGGCTACCAGGATTGGCAGCCCCAGCTGGAGGCGGTAGGCAGCCTGCGGGCGGTAAACGGCGCCGAAGTCAGCCCGGAAGTATCCGGCACAGTTGCCGCTCTCCATTTCAAGCAGGGCGAGGACGTCAAGAAGGGCAAGGTGCTGGTGGAGCTCATTGCCGATAACGATATTGCCAGGCTGCACTCGCTCCAGGCTGCTTCCGCGCTGGCCAAAATCACCTACGAGCGCGACAAGCAGCAGCTCGAATTCAAGGCGATCAGCCAGCAGGCGGTAGACGTGGACAAGGCGAATCTGATGCAGGCCGCGGCCGCGGTATCGGAACAGCAGGCGCTGGTGAACAAGAAATTTATTCCGGCACTGTTTTCCGGCCGCATCGGCATCACCCAGGTGAGCGTGGGGCAATACCTGAATGCCGGCACCCCCGTGGTTTCACTGCAGGCGCTGGACCCGGTTTACCTGGATTTCTCGGTGCCGCAGCAAAATATCAGCATGATCAGCACAGGGCAGGATATATCCGCCAGGACCGACTCCTATCCGGATGAGGTGTTTGCAGGGAAGATTGCAGTGATCAATCCGGAAGTGGATGGCGGCACGCTCAACGTGAAAGTGCGCGCGGAACTGAAAAATCCGAAACACAAGCTGTTGCCCGGCATGTACGCGACCGTGGACATTGCCACCGGCAAGACGCAGCGCTACATCACGCTTCCGCAAACCGCGATCACCTATAACCCGTATGGAAATATCGTGTACCTGGTCGAGGCGCAGGGTACGGACGACAAGGGCAAGCCGAAATTCATTGCCAAGCAGGTGTTCGTCACGACAGGCGACAAACGCGGCGACCAGGTGGCCGTGCTCAAGGGAATCAAGGAAGGTGACACCGTTGTGACCACAGGGCAGGTCAAGCTGCATAACGGCTCGCTGATTTCGGTCAACAACGACATCCAGCCGAGCAACGAGGCTGATCCAAAGCCCAAGGACGATTAACACGGGACAGCGGCAATGAAATTTACCGATCTTTTCATCCGGCGGCCGGTGCTGGCCATCGTCATCAGTCTGGCGCTGCTGGTGCTCGGGCTACGCTCGTTCGGCATCCTGCCGGTGCTGCAGTTTCCGCGCACTCAAAATGCGATCATTACCGTGAGCACCACCTATTTCGGCGCCGACCCTGCGCTGGTTGCCGGCTTCATCACCACGCCGCTGGAAAATGCGATCGCCCAGGTCAACGGCATCGATTACATGAATTCGACCAGCACCAACAGCAGCAGCATCATCACCGTGACGCTGAAGCTGAATTACGATTCGGACAAGGCGCTCACCGAGATGAACGCACAGATCAGTTCGGTGCTCAACCAGCTGCCCCCGCAGACGCAAAAACCGGTCATGACCATCAGTATCGGCCAGACCCTGGATGCGATGTATATCGGTTTCTCCAGCAAGGTGCTGCCGTCCAATTACATCACCGATTACCTGCTGCGCGTGGTGCAGCCCAGACTGCAGGCGGTGAACGGGGTGCAGACCGCCGAAATGATCGGCGCGAAGAACTTCGCGCTGCGCGCCTGGCTGGACCCGAAAAAACTGGCGGCCTATGGCTTGACAGCGAATGACGTGAACACGGCGCTGGCGCAGAATGATTTTCTGTCCGGCATCGGTAACACCAAGGGGCTGATGGTGCAGGTCAATCTGGATGCTTCCACCAACCTGCATTCGGTGGAAGAATTCCGCAACCTGGTGATCAAGCAATCTGGCAATGCCATGGTGCGTTTGCAGGATGTCGCCAAGGTGACGCTGGGCGCGGAAGACTATGACTCCGGGGTCGCATTCGACGGCAACAGCGCGGTGTATATCGGCATCCAGGTGGCGCCTGCCGCCAATCTGCTGGATGTGGTCAAAGGGGTGCGCCAGGTGATGCCGGATATCCAGGCGCAGCTTCCGCAGGGCATCGAGGGCAAGGTCGTCTACGATTCCACCCGCTTCGTGAACAGCTCCATCCACGAGGTGATCAAGACCCTGTCTGAATCGCTGCTGGTGATCACGCTGGTGGTGTTCGCTTTTATCGGTTCGCCGCGTTCGGTGCTGATTCCGGTTATCGCCATCCCGCTGTCGCTGATCGGAACCTTCACCATTATGTTGGCGCTGGGTTTCTCGATTAACCTGCTGACGCTGCTCGCCTTCGTGCTCGCCATCGGTCTGGTGGTGGACGACGCCATCATCGTCGTGGAAAACGTCAACCGCCACATCGAGGAGGGTGTTGCGCCTCTGCGTGCTGCGATCATGGCGGCTCGCGAGCTGGCCGGTCCGATCATCGCGATGACCATCGTGCTGGTCTCGGTGTATGTGCCGATCGGCTTCCAGAGCGGGCTGACCGGCGCGCTGTTCACCGAATTCGCCTTCACGCTGGTCGGCACCGTCACGGTCTCCGCGATCGTTGCGCTGACGCTTTCGCCGATGATGTGTGCCCACTTGCTCAGGCCGCATCCCGCGCAGGATACCGGTCTGGAATCCCGTGCCGTGCACTTCATCGACGCAAGCTTCGAAAAAGTGCGCCAGTTCTATGCGCGCAGTTTGCACGGGTCGCTGAATTACCTGCCGGTGACGGTGGTGTTCGCACTGATTGTGCTGGGCAGCATTTATTTCCTGTACGCCGCCGCCAAGCACGAGCTGGCACCGCAGGAGGATCAGGGTGTCATTATTGCGATGCTGACTGCGGCGCCTGATTCCACGTACCAGCAGCGCATTCCCTATGCGCAACAAAACTACAATATTTATGCCGCGCACCCGGAAACCGACCATGTTTTCCAGATTGACGTGCCTGGACGGATGATTTCCGGCATGGTGCTGAAGCCATGGGACGAGCGCGTCAAGACTACCAACGAATTGCAGCCGGTGGTGCAGCAGCAACTGAACCAGATTGCCGGTGCCCAGGCGGTGGCGTTCCAGCCGCCTTCGCTGCCGGGCAGCCGCGGCCTGCCGATACAATTCATCATCGGCACCACCGAGCCGTTCGAGCGCTTGAATGACGTGACGCAGGATTTCCTGCAGCAGGCACAAAAGAGCGGCATGTTCATGTTCCTGAATACCGACTTGCGCATAGACCTGCCGCAGTCCACCGTGGTGATAGACCGCAACAAGGCCGCCTTGCTCGGCTTGTCGATGCAGGATATAGGCAACGCACTCTCATCAATGCTGGGCGGTGGTTACGTCAATTACTTCAGCCTGGATGGGCGCTCGTACAAGGTAATCCCGCAGGTGCAGCAGCGCTACCGCCTGAATACCTCGCAGCTGCTGAATTATTATGTGCGCGCCGCAAACGGCACTTCGGTGCCTTTGTCCAGCATCGTACACATCACCTCGAAAACGACACCGGAGTCGCTGAACCACTTCCAGCAACTCAACGCGGCAACTGTGCAAGGGGTGGCGTTGCCGGGAGTTACCACCGGCGAAGCGCTGGGCTATCTCAAGGACCTGGCCAGCAGGACCTTGCCGCAGGGTTATTCTGTAGACTACGGCGGACTGTCGCGCCAGTTCATGCAGGAATCCAGCGGCTTCATCGCAATGTTCGCGTTTGCGCTGGTGATTATTTTCCTGGCGCTGGCGGCGCAATTCGAAAGCTTCCGCGACCCGTTCATCATCTTGGTATCGGTGCCGATGTCGATCGCGGGTGCGCTGGTCTTCATCAGCCTCGGTATCGGCGGAGCCAGCCTGAATATATACACCGAGGTCGGGCTGGTGACCTTGATGGGCCTGGTCAGCAAACACGGCATCCTGATTGTGCAGTTTGCCAACAATCTGCGCCAGGAAGGCAAGAGCAAGCGCGAGGCGATCGAGATGGCGGCCGGTATTCGGCTGCGGCCCATCCTGATGACGACCGCCGCGATGGTGCTGGGTGTGATCCCTTTGATCACTGCCAGTGGCGCCGGTGCTGCATCGCGTTTCAACATGGGCCTGGTGATCGCCAGCGGTCTTGCGATCGGCACGCTGTTCACGCTATTGGTACTGCCAGCGGTGTATATGTTGCTGGCAAGCGATCGTGTGAAACCCGCCGAACCGGACGACGACCCGAAATTCTCCGCGGCGTGATTATCGATTGGGCAGCAAGCCTGCGGTGCCATGATGGTGCCGCATGCGTGGTGTCCTGCTAAAATAAGTATTTCACAACACATTCCGGAATATCCATGAAACCCGTACCCGACATCATGACTGCAATCGAGCGTCGCGCCAGCATTGGCCTGGCAAGCATCTACGGCCTGCGCATGCTGGGATTGTTCATCATCCTGCCGGTCTTTGCGATTTATGCGCAGCATCTGCCGGGCGGCCAGAGCCATTTGCTGATCGGTATAGCGCTCGGTGCTTACGGCTTGACCCAGGCGATCCTGCAGATACCGGCCGGCTGGATGTCCGACCGCTACGGACGCAAGCCGGTGATCTACATCAGCCTGGTCTTGTTCGCGGCGGGCAGCTTCATCGCCGCCGATGCGCACAACATCTACTGGATCATCATCGGGCGCGTGGTGCAGGGCGCGGGCGCGCTGAACGCCGCGGTGATGGCGCTCACCGCCGATCTTACCCGCGAGGAAGTCCGCACCAAGGCGATGGCGATGATAGGAATCACAATTGGTATCACCTTCTCGATATCGATGGTGCTTTCGCCGATGCTCAACAATGTGATCGGCGTGCCGGGTATCTTTGCGATGACAGGCATACTGGCGCTAATGGCGCTGGGCGTCGTGAAATTCGTGATACCCGACCCGGCGATTACCCGCTTCCACAGCGATACCCAGGCCAGCTGGGGCCATTTTGCCGAGGTGTTGCGCAACAGGGATCTGCTGCGCCTCGACTTCGGCATTTTCTCGCTGCACGCGATCCTGATGTCGGTGTTCATGCAGGTACCGTTCGTGATGCAAAAAGACGGGTTGGCTGTGTCGCACCACTGGTATATCTATTTGCCGGTGATGCTGGTGGCGTTTGTGCTCATGGTTCCCCCCATCATCATCGCGGAAAAGAAGTCCAAGATGAAACAGGTATTCATGCTGTCCATCTTTCTTGCGATGTGCGCGCAGGCGCTGCTGATGTTCGGGCAAAACAGCTTGTGGGGTGTGGCACTGGCACTGTTGATATTCTTCACCGCGTTCAACGTGCTGGAAGCCACGCTGCCCTCGATGATCAGCAAGATCGCGCCGCTGGCCGCCAAAGGCACGGCAATGGGCGTATACAGCAGCGTGCAGTTTCTTGGTGCCTTCACCGGTGCGGCGGTGGGCGGCGCCTTGATGCAGTTTGTCGGCGGTGACTCGGTGTTCGTGTTCGCCGGCCTGCTGCTGCTGGCGTGGCTTGTCATCGCATCCACGATGCAGCCCCCCGCCGCTGTGCGTACCAGGCTGTATCATTTGTCCGGGGTAAATGAAGCCGCTGCGGTAGAATTGCAAAAGCAACTCGGCCAGCTGCAGGGCGTGCGCGAGGCGATGGTGGTGGCAGCGGAAGGCATTGCCTGCCTCAAGGTGGACATGCAGGGCTTCGATGAGTCGGCGGTAGATAAACTTGTAATGAAAGGAGCATGACATGTCGGTGAATAAAGTGATACTGATAGGCCGTTTGGGCAAAGACCCGGAGACTCGTTACATGACCAGCGGTGAGGCGGTGACCAATGCCACGCTGGCGACTTCTGAAAACTGGAAGGACAAGAGCGGGGAGAAGCAGGAAAAAACCGAGTGGCATAACCTGGTGTTCTATCGCCGCCTTGCCGAAATCGCCGGGGAATATCTGAAAAAAGGTTCGCAGATTTACGTCGAAGGCAAACTGCAAACCCGCAAGTGGCAAACCAAGGAAGGGCAGGACCGCTACACCACCGAGATCGTGGTCAACGAAATGACCATGTTGGGCGGGAAATCATCCGGCAGCGGCAGTTTCGAAGTAGTGGAAAACAAACCGGCCTCATCATCCGGTGGCGGCGCCCCCGCCAAATCGGCGCCGGCAGCGAAAGGCAGTTTTGATAATTTTGACGACGATATCCCTTTTTGAATGATATAAAACAGGAAGTGTAAATAAAACGACCGCCTCGGCGGTCGTTTTTAATTACAAAACAGCACAAAGCTCAAGGCTTCACTGTAATGGCCGCCCTGGTTTTCGGCGAGCCATGCACTCTCCCGCACTCTTAACCCGTGCTCCAGCCTCTGGGACGCTTCATGCCGGCAATCTTGCATGCCTGTTTCACATAGCCGTACGGAAACAGCTCGAATATTATGTTGCGTGATTCAGGCCCCAGTCGCTCTGCCAGATGCTTGGTCACATGGCGGACATCCGGCGCGACCTGACTTTCGTCATACCACTTTCGCATGAAGTTAATCGCATCCCAATGGTCTGGCGTAAGCTGGATACTCTCCTGGCTGGCAAACTCTCTGGCGATCTCTTCAGTCCAGGTTAATGGATCAATCAAATAGCCTTCGTCATCAATGTCGGGTAGTTTCATAATTTCCTCCTCATTAAATCAGTGCAATGAACATGGTAAATCCGAGAAACTGACAATACTGAAAAGCGCGCGCGGGTAATCATGCAATGCTATATCTTAAATATATCATAATGTGATATTATTGCAACATGATGTTTGCTTCCCGATCACATAAATTTATATGGGATGGCCATGGCAAGAAATATCCTTAGCAAGGAAGAATTCAGTACCCTCTCCGACTTCCGTTATCGGCTGCGCTGTTTTGTGCGGTTCAGTGAGGATATTACCCGTAAACTCGGGATAACGAATCTGCAATATCTGTTGCTGCTTCATGTCAAAGGATACAAGGATCGGGAGTGGGCGACGATCGGTGAACTTGCCGAACGACTGCAAACCCCGCATAACGGCGTCGTGTCGCTGGCTTCGCGTTGCGAAAAACTGGGTTTGATATACCGGCAGCGCGGGACAGTCGACAAGCGCGAGGTGCAAATATATCTGACGCCGGAGGGTGATAAACTGGTGAAAAAGGTTGCCGGTTTGCATCGTGATGAGTTGTTGAATCTGCAAGGGAGGTTCAGGATTCCCGGAAAACAGTCATTGGGGCCGAAATCATGATTAACAGAGCAACAGGCGATAAATCTACTGGTATCACTATAATAATGCGACATGGCTAAAAAGTTCCCAATACATCCCGCACACCCGGAGCGGATTTGCTGGGGTTGCGATAAATACTGCCCGGCTGATTCCATGTGCTGCGGGAATGGTTCAGACCGCGCGCAACATCCCGTTGAGTTATTTGGAGATGACTGGGTTGAATTTGGTAATGATGAAGCCCATCCCTTTAAAAAGCCAGAACACCCAATAAGTTAGTGATAGTGCCATCCCTGACGGAGAGCTATATTTCTGTAAATACGCTTGAGGTCATTTAGCTCCGCCTGCAGTACAGACACTCCAGATCTATCCATGCCTTGAACATGAAATCACGGGACGCATCGAACTCCCACACGATGGGGAATCCTTATCTTGAACGAGCTTCACATGGCTATTGCTCTTATGTGACAAAATTGTTTAGGCAGCGTGCATTAAAGGATAGTGCGTTAGCAATGCTTTTATGCCGGAGATTGTCTATCGCAAGTTTGCATCCAGCCGGTTGAGACTCTGTTCCCAGCGCTGGCGGTATTGTTCAATAAAATCGGCGGCGGTGACGGAAGTTTCGCCCGAGGCGAGTCGTGCAAGGATCGCACGGCGGGTCGGGACGGCGAGTGCGGAGAAGGTGATGGTAAGGTGTTCCTGGGGTATCGTTATGCAACCATTCTTTATTTAACCAGATGGTAAAAATAGCGGCCCGCAATTACCCGTCAAGTTTTTTTAAATTCTCGGACAGGGCGGATGTGGAGAGAGTTTTGCTTTTTTTGAGTTTATTGGATAGTATTAACGTTATTCCCATTTGGGAATAACGTTAATACTATCGAGAAAGATAATCGAAATGAGCAAGCCCGATAAAATATTTTCCACATGGATGATAATGGCCTCCAGCCTGATTGCCTGGCCGGCGTTTGCCGGAGACGCGTCATTTTTTACGAATTGGCTGGCCAATGTCAGCAGTACCCAGGAAGCGCAGCCGCATTGGATGACACCCTTGGTGACTGTAACCCCGAGGCTGGAGCAGGAATACAGATTCGACTATAGCCATTCAGACCAGCCCAGAGGAGTGACGCTAGACAACTATGGCGGCGGGAAAGGGATTGAATTCATCCCTAGTCAAAATACCGAAATCATTGTGGGCGTGCCAGCCTATCTAGAAAAAAACATCCCAAACAAACCCGGTGCCGCAGGCTTGGCCGATGAGAATTTACTGCTGAAATATCGATTGCTTGCGGCGAATGAGGAGCATGGAAATTATATCGTTACGGCTTTTCTCGGGACGAGCCTGCAAACAGGGGGCAATGCATTTACCAACAATCACACCGTTTTCACTCCCACCATCGCTGCAGGCAAAGGGTGGGGTGACCGAGAGTCCGGGGTCGATGTTCAGAGCACACTGGGGATATCCTTGCCATCCGGTGGCACAACCACCCTCGGAAGACCTCTTACCTGGAATGCAACGCTGCAGGGGCACATGGGCAAGTTCTGGCCGGAAATCGAGACCAGCTATACGCATTGGTATGACGGGGGACTGGCCGGCAAAAATCAAATGACCGTCACCTACGGAGCCACTGTTGGCAGGTTTGAGATCGAGAATCGCGTCAAGGCTATAGTAGGCGTGGGGTATCAAACTGTTCAGGGAACACAGAATGTCAACCTCAACCATGCCATGCTGGCCACTATGCGTGTTACCTTTTAAGGGTGCTGATAATTTAAATGGATGGCGCGTTTATATTCCGGATAAATTGGAAAGAATCTGGGTGAGCTCTTTGCCGGCAAACCGGGCCACTTTGGCTTCCATTTTTCGGTAATTCTGCAAAACTGCAATCCCCAGCTCACTTACTTCTGCGCCGCCGCCATGAGTGCCTCCCTGCGCAGTAATAACCAGGGGATATTTAAAGCATTGATTCATTACATTCACCAACTCCCAGGCGCGGCGATAGGACATCCCCATCTTTTTTGCGGCCTTTGAAATGGAGCCGCATTCCTGTATGGTTTCCAGTAACTCTGCTTTGCCTGGCCCCATGGCCGTGTTTGTGCCATAAGATATCCTGATCTTTAGCTTTTTATCCATAGTTGGTAAGTAACGCCCTTATAACCAAATTTGCCGGCATTCAACGCTTGGCAAATTAGCCCGATTGACTTCTGAAAGCGGGACTTGTTAGCTCGAACAAGTCTCGATCTGTCGTGCACAAGCCAACAAGGCCATTCTTCCCGAATCAGTGAGCCTGAAAATTTACAGAGAAATTACCGTGTGAGCAGCGGATCAATAATGATTTCATCAGCATGTGCCATCGTTGAATCGGCAACCTATTTGAACAACCGCATCAGCAGGGCTATGCCCCAGTCGCTGGAAATGCCGGCCAGCAAAACGACCAGAATAAAGATGGAAACCGAAATGATGATAGTGAGTTTTTTTCCACGATGCGTTCTACTCCAGAAAATTATATGCCGGGTTCGGTACAAGTATCTCCAGGCTGAAATATTTTCTCCCTGCTGCGGTTGTCTACCGTGCCGGTATTGCAGATTTTCATGCCCTTGCTCAGTGTGCGCCGGCAGGGAAATACCTTGGTCAGTTTAGCCCAGGAAGCTAGAAAACGGTAGCCTGAAGAGG
>LSLI01000081.1 GCA_001577345.1 Candidatus Gallionella acididurans | reverse complement strand
GTGCCTTGTGTCTGACTTTGTCTATGACCACACAAACCAACTGAAACGGTGCGGCGGCAATAATGCTCGTGAGCTCATCAAGGAACGCGTTTTTTAAAGCAGGCGTTTTCAGAAAAGAAAAATCGCCGCTGTCCTTGCGAATATCGCGCTCGTGCAAAATCACCTGGTCATGCCCGAAGTGCTTGAACTTGAAATGCTGCACTGCGGGCGTGATGTGTTCCACATAGTCGCTTTTCTTGACGATGAAAAACGCCAGCACGAACAGCGGATATTGCGGGTCGATATTGCCCATCGTGTGCGAGCCGCTTTCGTCCACGAACACCAGATATTCGCTTTGCAATTTGCTCACGCGTTCAATTCCTGGCGTTTACGCCACGGCCTGCTCGACCACCACATCCGCCAGTTTTTGCTGCAACTGGTTGGCAGCGGCGAGGCGGGTTTTGAGTTGGTCGCACAGCGCCGTTAGCTCATCGACTTTGGCGACGATGCGGTGTTGTTCCTCAATGGGCGGCAAGGCCATAACAAGATTTCTTAAAGCTCCCAACGCAACAAATGGCTGCGCGCCACCAACAGCAGTAGATTGCAAATTTGCCGCCAAATTCTCCATGTATATTTTTATGAAAAAAGGGAAGGTAAGATTTCTATCGTAGTACTTGAACAGAGCAACATTTTTTACGCTAAATGGTCGATCATCATTAACCATCACTTGGTTCCCAATGTTACCGCCGATCATTGAGAACAGGATGTCATATTTTTCAACAAGCGATCTTTTGGAAATTTCTAAATGATCCGCTTCAAATATTCGCCTCGCAGTATCAAAATTTATTCCGCCATCAAAAAAATCTTTGCTCGTAACCAAGGGATATGTATCAGGCCCCGCCGCCTCTTTTGGTGAATCATGTGTGCCGTCACGTACATCAATCACGGATTGAAGTCTTACCCACTCCCACCCCTGCGGCAACTCAAACGGTTTTTCTTCATCCGTTATCGGTGGCAGCGGTTTGTCTTTCTTGATCTTGCCTTCGGCAATCAGCCTACCTTTTTCAGCCTGTATGCGCTTGAGCAATGCACTGGCGGGTTCGTCGTTCGGGTCTTGCGGCACGAGTTTGCCCATCACCGCCAGTTGCAGCAGGGTTTGTTTGAGTGCGTCGATGCTGGCTTCGGTGGTGAACAGCGTGTCGAAATGCGCGGCGATGCGTTGCCAGTCTGAATCCCCCCCAGCCCCCCTTTTGCAAAGGGGGGGGATTTGGATTGGGTGAGCGTAGCCAGCAGGTGGCTCACGAGTTTTTCGTGGGCTGCGGCGGCGTTGTTGTGCCGGGTTTCCAGTTGGTCGCACAGCGCCATCAGCTCATCGACTTTGGCGACGATGCGGTGTTGTTCGGCGAGGGGCGGCAAAGGGATAGCCGATTCATTAATTTCTTCTGTGCTTACATTAGGTATAACACCGCCAGAAGCATTCTCAATCTTTTCTTGCGCTACAGTTGTAAGAAATCTATATACATAAAACTTACTAACGAAATATAGCTCAATTTTTCCAACTCTCTGATTGAGAAAATAAACACTCTCAGTATTATTAAAGGCAAGTTTTACATTCCCCGTCATTGAGATAATCAGGTCACCCGGATTAACTTTGAACTTTTTCGGAATCTCAGCTTCCCTCTCCAAGGGATAGTAAAGCATCGAATTAGTTAGAATCTCTCCATTATTGCCGACATCACCAATACGAATTACCCCGACACCTGAATTCTGAAAATCTGGACTCTTAAATGCATACCCGTTCGTGAACGATTGTATTTCACCGAGCCTGACCCAAGCCCAACCTTGCGGCAACGCAAACAGCTTTTCTTCCTCCGTAACTGCTGGCAGCGGTTTGTCCTGCTTGATCTTACCTACCGTAATCAACTTGGCCTTTTCAGCCTGTATGCGCTTGAGCAATGCACTGGCCGGTTCATCGTTCGCGTCCTGCGACACCAGCTTGCCGCGCACGGCGAGTTCCAGTATCAGCTCGCGCAGTTTCCTGATGCCATACACGCTCGCCGCATTGCCCGAGCTGCGGCCACGACCTGTTTTCTTTTCGGTGTCGGCATCCGTCCAGATGGCTATGTGATCGGTCAGCAACTTAATCCCCCCTAGCCCCCCATCTTTTAAACCCCCCATCCGCCCCCCTTTTTCAAAGTGGGGGACTTGATGAATAGCGGCGCTCATGGGTTTCCCCCTTTGCAAAAGGGGGACGGAAGGGGGATTAGGGGTTTGAGTCTTTGCGTCATGACTTCATCAATTCTCGCCATCACTCCGTCCATCTCATTCAGCACTTGCAGATTGTTAAAACGCAACACGAATATCCCCTGGTTTGATAGAAATGCATCGCGCTGGTCATCAGCAGCCGAGCCTTCCTGTGTGTGATGTTGAGAGCCATCCAGTTCGATTACCAGTTTGACTTGGGCAGCGTAGAAATCAACGATGTATGGGCCGATGGGTTTCTGGCGATAGAATTGAATGCCATGCAGTTGCTTGCGCCGGAGCCGGAACCAGAGCTTTTGCTCGGCATCAGTCATATTGACGCGGAGTTGCCGGGCGTTATGTTTGAGCGTTGGGTTGTATGGCTGCATAAAGTCTAATCCCCTCAGTCCCCCTTTTGCAAAGGGGGAAGAGTGTGGCCTTCCAGTGCGGCGGCAAGAATTCCTTTCAACTGTCCGCGCAACGCGGCGATGTCATCTTGCATTTTGTTGTATTGCGCCAGCAGCACATCGGGGTCGTGGATTTCCTGCTCGCCGATGTGCGGGTTTTTGCAGTCGAGGTTGTAGTTGCGCGCCTTGATGTCGGCCACCGGCACGCGCCAGGCGTATTCGTTTTCAATTCTTTTATTCCACCAGGATTTTTCCGGCGCAAATTCTTCGATGCGCATCGGTTTGGTTTTGTTGTAGCTCTTCGCGCCCGCCGGATAGGGGTGCTCGTAGTACCAGATTTCCTGCGTGGGTGTGCCCTTGGTGAAGAACAGCAGGTTGGTCTTGATGCCGGTGTAGGGGCTGAACACGCCATTGGGCAGGCGCACGATGGTGTGCAGGTTGCAGGTGGTGAGCAGGTGTTCCTTGATGCGGGTCTTGATGCCTTCGCCGAACAGCGTGCCGTCCGGCAACACCACAGCGGCGCGTCCGCCGTCTTTGAGCAAATGGGCGATCAGCACCAAAAATAGATCGGCAGTTTCCTTGGTGCGGAAGTTGGCGGGGAAGTTGGCTTCGATGCCGTCTTCTTCCATGCCGCCGAACGGCGGGTTGGTGAGGATGACTTCGACGCGGCTGGCGGGCGTGTAGTCGCGCAACGGGCGCGACAGGGTGTTGTCGTGGCGGATGTTGATCGGCACGTCCAGCCCGTGCAGGATCATGTTGGTGGTGCACAGCAGATGCGGCAACGGTTTCTTTTCCACGCCGATGATGTTGCCTTGCATGATTTGTTCGTCCTCGACGGTCTTCACATAATGCTTGCGGATGTGCTCAATGGTGCAGGTGAGAAAACCGCCGGTGCCGCAGGCCGGGTCGAGCACTTTATCGCCGAGCTTGGGGTCTACCATATCCACCATGAATTGCGTCACGGCGCGCGGGGTGTAGTACTCGCCCGCGTTGCCCGCGCTCTGCAAATCCTTGAGTATCTGTTCGTAGATGTCGCCGAACAGGTGGCGATCCGCAGCCTTGTTGAAGTTGATGCCTTCCTCGATCTTGTTGATGACCTGGCGCATCAGGTGTCCTGACTTCATGTAGTTGTAGGCATCCTCGAACACGTTGCGGATGACGAAGCCGCGCGGGTCGTCCTGCGCCGGGGTGAGGCTCTTCAGTTTGCGGAACAGGTCGTTGTTGACGAAGTCCATCAGCTCTTCGCCGGTCATGCCCTCGGCATTCGATGCCCAGTTGCGCCAGCGCAGGCGGCTTGGTATGGGCGAGAGATATTTTTCATCCAGCAGCTCGTATTCTTTTTCGCGGTCGTCGAAAATTTTCAGGAAGAACATCCAGACAAGTTGGCCGATGCGCTGCGCGTCACCGTCCACGCCGGTGTCCTTGCGCATGATGTCCTGGATGGATTTGATGAGAGTGCTGATAGACATGAAAGCCTTTATTTGATTCGGTAATTGAAGGACAAGATTCCGTTCGCCCTGAGGTATCGAAGGGTGAATGGGCTTCGATACCTCAGCCCGAACGGGTGATTCAAGGTGTTACGCTGCGGTGTCATAAAGTAGTTGTTCCAGTTCAAACAATGCGGCCTGGTATTGCGCCTTGCCGCCGAAAGCCTGCACAATCTCCAGCGGTGTGCCCATGCCGCTAAGCGGATCGAGTTGCAGCACGTTCATGCTCTCGATGTTTTCGATGCCGGTATCGGCGTACTTGTCGAGCAGCGCTTCCAGCACTCGGCGAGCTTCTGCGCCGTACTTGGTGAAGTAGTTGCGCTTCTTCACTTGCTCGGCACGTTCGCGGCGCGACAGCGGCGGTTGATCGAAGGCAACATGACAGATGAGATCGAATGCATCGCAATCCTTGCCGATTGCCTTGCCAACTTCTTCCGCCAACGCTTCAAGCAGGATGCCTTGCTGTCGCAACTCATCAATGATTGCTTGTTTCTTTTCGGCATTCGTCCAGCGGCGCAGGAATTGGTCGAGCGAGGTGTATTCGCGGCGCACGGTTTTGCGGGTGTAGTCCTTGAGCGATTCGGTCATCAGTTTGCCGTCGTTGCCGTAATACTGCACGCGCTCGGCGACGACATACACGGTGACATCACCAACCACGTATTTGATGCGCCTCTCGCCATGCGGTAACGGTGGCAAAGGCGGTTCGGGTATTTTGGGTGGTTGATTGCCGCTCACGTCTTCCGGTTCATCGGGTGGCACTGGCGGTTCACCTGGCTTGGGCTCATAGATTTGCACAGGTGCTCCATCGAAATTTTCATCGGCGAAAAGTTCGGTCGCCTTCTTGAAATCCATGATGGTGAACCAGTACTTGTCGTAATCTTCGTTGATGCGCGTGCCGCGCCCGATGATCTGCTTGAACTCGGTCATGGACTGGATGCGCTGATCGAGCACGACCAGCTTGCAGGTCTGCGCATCCACGCCGGTGGTCATCAATTTTGAAGTGGTGGCGATGACGGGATAGCGGCTTTCCGGATCGATGAAGTTGTCCAGCTCGGCTTTTCCCTCGGCATCGTCGCCGGTGATCTTCATCACGTACTTGCGATTTTCCTTGATGCGCTCCGGGTTGAGGTTGGTCAGCGCCTGGCGCATGCGCTCGGCATGGTCGATGTCTTCGCAGAACACGATGGTCTTGGCGTAAGGGTCGGTGGCTTTCAAAAACTCGGTGATCTTTTGTGCGACCAGTTCGGTGCGCTTTTCCAGTACGAGGGTGCGGTCGAAATCCTTCTGGTTGTAGATGCGGTCTTCGATAAGATTGCCGTGCTTGTCGAGCTTGCCTTTCTCAGGCCGCCATCCTTGCAGGTCGCGGTCGATGTCTATGCGCACGACTTTGTAAGGCGCGAGAAATCCGTCTTCGATGCCTTGCTTGAGCGAGTAGGTGTAAACCGGTTTGCCGAAGTAATCGATATTGGAAACGTCTCTGGTTTCCTTGGGCGTGGCGGTGAGGCCTATCTGCGTTGCGGTTGAGAAGTATTCGAGGATTTCGCGCCATGCGGAATCTGCCGCTGCGCTGCCGCGATGACACTCGTCGATCACGATCAGGTCGAAAAAATCAGGCGAAAATTGTTTGTAGATGTTCCTGTCCTCTTCGTTGCCGGTGACGGCCTGATACAGCGAGAGATAGATTTCAAACGCCTTGTTCACTTCGCGGTTGGTGATCTTGGTCATCGCCTGACCAAATGGCTTGAAGTCGTTGGTCTTGGTCTGATCTATGAGGATGTTGCGGTCGGCGAGATAGAGGATGCGTTTCTTGGCTTTGGATTTCCACAGCCGCCAGATGATCTGGAACGCGGTGTAAGTTTTTCCTGTGCCGGTAGCCATCACCAGCAGGATGCGCTGTTGTCCCTTTGCAATTGCTTCGATGACGCGGTTGACCGCATTGACCTGATAGTAACGTGCCTGCTTGCCGCTGCCGTCGTCGAAATAGGGTTCGGCAACTGTGCTGCGTGCTTGCTCATTGGCGATGCCACGCCAAGCGCAGTAGCTCTGCCAAAGTTTGTCCGGCGTGGGAAAGGCGTCCAGGCCGAGTTCGCACTCTATTTGAGTTGATTGCCCGGTACGGTCATGCATCAGGAAACCGTCGCCATTGCTGCTGAATACGAAAGGGATGTCGAGCGTTTCTGCGTAGTGCAAAGCTTGCTGCATGCCATCGCCCATGTTGTGCTTGTTGTCCTTGGCTTCGATGACGGCAATCGGGATGTTCGGTTTGTAGTAGAGGATGTAATCGGCGCGCTTGGTCTCGCCACGCGTATGCAGCTTGCCGCGCACGATGATGCGCCCTTTGGTGAAGGTGATTTCTTCGCGGATTTGGGTGTGCAAATCCCAGCCGGATTGAATGACGGCTGGCGTGATGTACTTGCTGCAAATATCGCGTTCTGTGAGCTGCTGCTTATCCAAGGTGCCACCCTTTAATTTTTGCCCTGAATAGTAACCTTTTTGATTTATAGATGATACGTGCTACAAGCAATTACGTGCTACAAGCAATTAGCGTAGCGCTACATCCGGGTTAATAGTGAGTGTGCGAAAAACTTAGTAACGGACATTCAAGCGGACTATGCCGTCTGCCATTTTAGAAAATCCCCTGCGTCTCCTTAGGCCGAGAACCGGCACTTCAAAATGCATTAGCTGAACGGCAGTTCATGGCCATAGCAGACTCTGGCGTCTTCATGAAACGGTTGCCGGTTCAGCATGGCGGGACGGTCCCAATTTTTTCAGGCCGTTGCTTCCGACCACTTTGTGACAGACGGTCATCCAAATTTTCTGCCCGAAACCAATAGTCGAGACACCCGGTTCCCGACACAAAACGAAACCGGTGTTATTCACATCGGCACAGTAATGAAACGTTCATGCTTATTGCCATTCCGGAAGCGTTCATGGCGGTTGCTGACAAGCAAAGCGCCATTGCCGATATTTAATCAACGCCGCGCCAGGTCATCTTTGACCAGCTTTTGAGCGCGGCAAACTAAAGCCCCCAATAGGCTTGCTGGACAGCCGGGTCATCGATCAGGACCTTGGCCAACCCCTGGTGCACAATACGGCCGGTTTCCATCACATAAGCACGGTCTGCGCCGGACAAGGCCAGTTGCACATCCTGCTCGACCAGCAGCACGGTCACGCCGTCACGCTGAATTGCCGCGAGCACCTCCATCAACTGCTCGACCACTATGGGCGCCAGCCCCAGACTCATTTCATCGACCATCATCAGCACCGGTGCGGCCATCAGGGCGCGTGCCATCGCACACATCTGCTGCTCGCCGCCCGACATGCTGCCCGCCAGTTGACGACGCCGTTCCGTCAGGCGCGGGAACATGGAATAAATCTTGTCCAGGTCGCGGGCGACAGCCGCCTTGTCCTGGCGCCGGTAACTGCCCATCAGCAAATTGTCCTGCACGGTCATCCGGTCGAAGAGCTGTCGCCCTTCCGGGACCTGCACCAGGCCCAGCCCGAAGGCCTGGTCCGGCGTCATACCGGCCAGTTCATGGCCGTTCATGACGATGCTGCCGGTGCAGGGCAGGATACGCGACAGCGCCCGCAACAGGGTCGTCTTGCCGGCGCCGTTGCTGCCAACCAGTGCCACCATTTCCGCCGGGTAGACTTCCAGCGTGATGTCGTGCAGCACGTGCATGCCGCCGTAGCCGGCACTCAGATTCTCGACTTTCAGCAAGGGGGTGCGATGTGCCTGGCCGCTCATGCGCGTTTCTTTCCCAGATATGCCTCGATCACGACGGGATCCGCGAGCACGGCGTCGGGGGTGCCTTCGGCAATCTTTTCCCCGTGGTGCAGCACCAGCAAGCGGTCGGAAAGGCTTTTGATGGCCTTGATGACGTGTTCGGTCACAAGAATGCTGATGCCGCGATCGCGCACCTTGCGGATCACGTCGATGACCTCGTCGATCTCGGCGTGATTCAGGCCGGCCATGACTTCATCGCAGAGCAGCACCTGCGGCTGCATCGCCAGCGCCTTGGCCAGCTCCAGGCGTTTCCGGTCCGGGCCGCCGAGTTCATCGGCACGCTTTTCGATGATCTTGCCCAAACCCACGAACTCGAGGCATTCGCGCGCATGTTCGCGCGCCACGGCCAATTTTGGCTGGCCGCCGCCGCGCCCGAACAGGGCGCCGACAGCCACGTTATCCAGCACCGACAGGCCGGGAAACGGCCGCATGATCTGGAAGGTTCGGCCTATGCCCAGTCGGGCGCGGCGGAACGCAGGCATGTGGTTGATGGATTCGCCCTGGAACAATATCTCGCCTGCGCTCGGGGCCTGTGTGCCGCTGATCAGGCTGATCAGCGTCGTCTTGCCGGCACCGTTGGGTCCGATCAGCCCGAGAATCTCGCCCGGCGCCAGCGTGAAGCTGACACTGTCGACGGCTACCAGTCCGGCGAAACTTCTCGTCGCGTTGCGAACCTCGAGCAAAGCTTTCATAACCGGTGTGCGCGGATGTTTTCGATGAAATAGCCCCAGCCCATTTTGCGCATCCGCCGAAGCATGTCGGCCAGGCCGCGAGGCATGAGTACCACCGCGACGACGATGACAAGGCCGAAGAACAGTCCGGCGATGCTCGTCACTTCACTCGACAGGAACTCCGAGATCGTCGACAGCGTGAGCGCGCCGACGATGGGGCCGAGTACCGTGCCCGGGCCGCCGAACACCGCCATGATGATCATCTTGACGTTGAGGCTGATATCAAAAGCGCTCGCCGGGTCAAGAAAGGTGACCCAATAGGCATGAATGCCGCCTGCCAGGGCACTGAAGATCCCTGATAGCGCAAACGCCATGACCTTGTACAGTGTGGTGTTCACACCCATCACGGCAGCGCCTTCCTCGTTTTCACGAATCGCGATCAGCCCGAAGCCGAAGCGGCTGCGGGTCATGCCCCAGATCGTCAGCGTCGCGATTGTCAGCAAGCCCAGCGACAATTCATAGAACAACGGATCGTTGTTGAGTGGCGGCAGGACCAGCCCGATGTTCTGGCCGGCAATGCCCACGTTGGAAACAATAGCCGTCATGACTTGTGACAGTGCCAGCGTGGCAATCGCAAAGTAGTGGCCCTTGAGCCGCAGCACGGGTATGCCCAGCAGAACAGCAAAGACGACCGCCAGAACCACCCCGAAGCCCATGCCGACGGCGAACGGCAACTGCCACTGCACCATCGCGATAGCCACGCCATAGCCCCCCAGTCCGTAAAAAACGGAATTGCCGAACGAGGCATACCCGGTGTAACCGCCGATGATGTTCCAGCCTTGTGCCAATACCGCCAGCAGCAGCGCGTTGATACCGAACTGGACGAGCACATCCGAGCCGTACCAGGGTACGCCGGCAAGCACTGCCAGCGCGGCCAGAACCAGCCCGATTTTCCACGTCTTCATGTTGTCCTCCCAAGCAAGCCACCTGGCCGCACGATCAGAACCAGTACCAGGATGCCAAAGCTGGCGACATCCGCGTAGGTTTGGCCGATATACAAGGTGGTCAGCGACTCCACGATTCCCAGGAACAATCCTCCGACGAGTACGCCCAGCGGATTTTCCAGGCCGCCGATGATAGCGATGGCAAACGATTTGGCGGTAAGTGATGCACCGATATACGGATTGATCTGCGACACCGTGCCATAGAGTGTGCCGGCCATCCCTGCCAGGGCGATGCCCAGGCCGAATGTCATTGCGTAAAGGTGCCGCGGCTCGACACCGTACAGGCGCGCTGCCACCAGGTTCTGGGCCGTGGCACGAATCGCGCGCCCGAGCCGTGTGTGCAACAGAAACAGCCACATGCCGACGGTCAGAAAGATGGCCACGGCGAAAGCGGCCATCCGCGCCACGGGCAGTACCAGTGGCCCCAGGGCGAGGCTGCTGCCGGCATAAGGCGGATTGATGGTGCGAAAGTCGGCCGAAAACACCAGTTGGGCCAGATAGGTCAGGACCACTTCCAGTCCGAAGGTGATCAGCAGCGTATTGAACATCGGCGCCCGTATCACCAGATTGAGCAGGCCGCGCTGTATCCCGTAGCCCAAGGCGAACATGACGACGGCGGTGAGCGGCAGCCCAAGAAACGGGTCAATGTGCAGATAGGTGTAGAGGTACCATGACGCGTAGCCGCCCAGCATGATGAAGGCGCCATGAGCCAGATTGACGATATTGAGCACGCCCCAGACCAGGGCCAGGCCAAGCGCCATCACGGCATACAGCCCGCCCTGAAGCACGCCATTGACGAGAATTTGCGCTAGCAGATCCACCTGGAAACCAGTGACGGCTTAACGCTGGTTCCAGGCTGGCATCGGATACTTCGGCTGTTTTATGAGGCCTTTCAATCCGTAGATTTCAACAACGTTATCGCCCTGAACCTGGATCACCATCTGCGGCAATTCGATCTGCCCGTTCGCATTAAACGCGATGGGTCCGTACAGGCTATCGAACCTTATCCTGGCGAGCGCATCACGCACCTTCTGCGGATCGAGACTGCCGGCATCTTCCATGGCCTGCACCAGCGCTTCCACATCGGCGGCCCCGGAGGCTGCGTGATAGTCGGGGTCATAGCCGAACTTGGCCTTGTACGCTTTGGCAAACTGCCCGGCATCGCCGAACCAGCGGTCTTTCAGTTCAGCTGAAGGCAACCATGGCGTCATGCCAAACGCGTAGTTGGCATCCCTGCCCAGGGCTTTGCGAAAGTCTTCACTCGGGACGCCCACGGTGAACGAGTACATCTTGGGTGCCACTTCCAGGCTCTTGGCCTGGCGCACGAAATTGAGTATCTCGGTTTCGTGGCCGGCCACCAGCACGACGTCGGCGTTCTGGCTCTTGATCTGGGACAGTAGCGAGTTGAAGTCCGTGGCGTTGGTGCTGTAGCGCTCATCCAATACGACATTCAATCCCGCCTGCTTCAACATCGGCCGGGTGCCTTCCGCAACCGACACGTCAAAGGCGTCGTCGGCATACAACAGGGCCACGGATTTCGGTGCCGGCTTGAGCAGCTTCAGCATGCTGATGGTGCTGCCAAAGTAATTGCTCGCCGGCGCCAGTGTGCCGAAAATGTATTGGAATTTGCGCGCGAATATCTGGTCGGATGCGCCGCCGCCCTGGACCATGGGCACCTTGTACTTCTCGGATATGGCGGAGTCGGCAAGGGCGAAATTGCTGGCGAACGGACCCAGCAAAAGGTTGACCTTGTCTTCTGTAACCAGCTGTGTGTACTGGCGCATGCTCAGGTTCACGTCGGACTGGTTGTCGTAGAGTTTGAGCACCAACTTGTGCGACTGGCCCGCAATTTTCACGCCGCCGGCAGCGTTGATTTTATCAACCGCAAATTGATAGGAATCGCGGTAATACCGGCCTGTATTGGCAACCGGGCCTGTCAATTGCACCGATGCGCCCAAAACGACATCCTGGGCTGCAGCTGCAAACACGGGCACACAAGTTATCAGGAGCAGGAACAGACGGGACAGGAAACCTGTATGGCTGGATGACATGATGTACTTCCCCCTGGTTGTATGTTGTATTAATCGTTGCATGTTGCAATAATCATATTCTGATGTCAATCGCTGTACATGGAGGCGGAAGCTTCGCCCGCTCCTTGAATTATCCGATACTCTGGCAGTTGAAGGGGATACACCGGATGCGGTTTTGTCCGGGGTAGGTGACATCTCTGCTTGAACATGCACTTACGGGTTTGATGATCTCAACTTACCGTCCCAAAGGCCAGTCAGCCGAGGTTCGGAAAACTCATCAATATTTAAGTTGCCGAAAATTGTGGTGCGCCGCCCGGCACCACCGGGAGATCAAATCCGGATTTCCCCGCCAATTGCGAATCTCAAAAAGGAAAATATGAAAATCAACAGGATTGCCGTCATTCCGGGAGATGGAATCGGAAAGGAAGTTATGCCCGAAGGGCTCCGTGTACTTGATGCGGTTTCTCGCAAGTTCGGTATCGCGTTTCAATGGGAGGAGTTCGACTGGAGCTGTGACTACTATGTCAGGCATGGCAAGATGATGCCCGATAACTGGAAAGAAACACTAGAAGCGAAAGAGGCCATTTTTTTCGGGGCGGTAGGCTGGCCCGCCACGGTTCCCGATCATGTATCGCTGTGGGGATCGCTGGTCAAGTTCAGGCAGGAGTTCGATCAATACGTCAACCTGCGTCCGGCCAGGATCATGCCCGGCATCAATTCCCCATTGGCGAATCGAAACAAAATCGGGGACATCGACTTTTACATTGTCCGCGAAAATACCGAAGGCGAATATTCACCGGTTGGCGGCCGAATGTTCCCCGGCACCGAGCGTGAATTCGTTGTGCAGCAAAGTGTATTCACCCGAAAGGGCGTCGACCGTGTCATGAAATACGCATTTGAACTGGCGGCGACCCGTAAAAAGAAGCATGTCACCTCGGCGACCAAATCAAACGGCATTTCAATTTCGATGCCTTACTGGGATGAGCGGTTTGCAGAAATGGCAGCGTCCTACCCGGATATCCGGTCTGATAAATATCACATTGATATATTGACCGCTCACTTTGTGCAACATCCGGATTGGTTCGATGTCGTGGTGGCCTCCAATCTGTTTGGCGATATTCTCTCTGACCTGGGGCCGGCGTGTACGGGTACCATCGGTATCGCCCCGTCGGCGAACCTGAACCCGGAACGGGCATTCCCGTCATTGTTCGAACCGGTTCATGGTTCGGCACCGGACATATTCGGCAAGGGAGTCGCGAATCCGATTGGCCAGATATGGGCGGGCTCCATGATGCTTGAACACCTGGGCTATCGGGATGCCGCAGAGGCTGTCATTCGCGCCATCGAAACCGTGCTCGCAGAGGGGCCCCGCACACCCGACATGGGCGGCAAGGCGAATACTTCGGACGTCGGCAAAGCGGTGGCATCGGTCATTGAAAGCGCCCAAGTATCCGGGCAATCCTTTTGAAGCCAGACCAGCTGGGGTCGCAACAGTCAGGACCTCTCCTTCAGGAGGCGCAATTACCAGGTATCGTGAATGGGAACGTTCTGACTGATGATGAAATTTGCTGACCAGAATAAAATGCTTTACGGACGGTCCCGGAAATGAAATTCAAATGACGTATTTTGGATTATTACTTGGACTCGGTATTTTTTGTGTCCAGAATCATTGGGAAGTTGCCCTTGCCGGCATCCAGAACAATGGTCTTGCTGTTGGGAGACTGGACCAATTTTTCGATGGCATCAATCTGTTTCCACTGAAGGAGCATTTCGGTTAATCCCTTGCCTATCAGTTGCTGGTAATCGGCTATACCGCCGGCTTCAATCTTCTTGCGCTCGGCTTCTTTTCTTTCCTTATCAAGGACAAACTGCATGGCGAGAGCCCTTTGCTCTTGCTGGAGCTTCATTTCGATTGCTGCCTGGACAATCTGCGGAAGGTGGACATCCCGGATTAATATTGCATCCACCTGAACGTGTTTGGATTGAAGCTTGCGGTTGACCTCCGCGAATATTTCCCTTTCGACTTCTTCGCGTTTGGTCGAGTAAATTTCTTCCGGGCTGTAGCGTCCGACAACTTTCCGCGCCCCGCTGCGGAGAAGCGGGCCAAGGAGAATCCGATAATAGTCCGGCCCGATTTCTGTCTGGAGAAGATAAAGTTCTGATTGGACGGGCTTGAAAAGAATAGAGGTGTCAAGAACAATCGAAAGACCGTTGTTAGCCAGCACATCAAGGCTCTCCTGATGTTCCTGTTCCCTTAAATCGTATTGGTAAATCTCACTGAAAGGAGAAACCACATGAAAACCCTCTCCGATGGGATCTTTCAATGTTCCACTGCCCGGGGTCCATTCGATGGCCCCCATGCCGGAACCGACAGTGGTACAGGCCGTCGAGGAAATCACTACACAGCCAATGGCTGCCACCAGCAATAGATTTTTCATGGGGAAATCCTATACCCCGTGCAAGTCAAAGTCAAATTGGCTCGTTTAGGGAAACACGAATCTATTCGCTCCGGCTCCAGCATTTTATTGATACCGGCCTCGCATGGATTCCGTATTCTTAAGTGTTACCTGGAAAGTCGGACAGCTGCTAATCAGTGTTATATCCCGCTTACCCAGAATGGTTATAGACGCGTAGCGGGTGATTGCGTCTAATAGTGAATCTGCCTGCCCAGGCTGGGTCGGCTTGGTCTGGCCATGAATTGAAAACGTGGCCACCATAAGGCGGCACTATTC
>LSLI01000080.1 GCA_001577345.1 Candidatus Gallionella acididurans | reverse complement strand
CCCCTGGCACAAGGCACGCCACAACAAACGCCGCCTGATTCAAGCGCCATTCGTCGCGCTATTGGCGGGGAAACTCAAGCCCGGCGGATATATTCATGTCGCGACCGACTGGGAAGATTATGCCATGCAGGTGCTGAAGGTATTGAATGAGGATGCGTTGCTGGAAAATACTGCTGCTGATTATGCGCCGCGCCCCGCCTACCGGCCCCTGACAAAATTTGAACAGCGCGGCTTGCGTTTGGGTCACGGGGTGTGGGATCTGCTGTTTCGCAGAAAAATACCGCCTGCGTAACTCAGTCGCCGCCGAACTCGGGATTTGGCGTACGATTCAACAGTTCTACAACCATCTCCACCGCGGGAATATCCTCGTAGAGGATGCGGTATACCGCCTCGGATATAGGCATCGTGACTCCCAGACGCTGCGCAAGATGATGCACCTCGCGCGCGGTGTAAACGCCCTCCGCAACATGCTTGAGCCTGCGCAAAATTTCCGGCAAGTCGTGCTGTTGCGCCAGCTGCAACCCCACCTGGCGGTTGCGCGACAAGTCTCCGGTACAGGTCAGGATCAGGTCCCCCAAGCCGGATAATCCGGCCAGGGTTTCAATTCGTCCGCCCAGTTTCAGACCCAGCCTGGTGATCTCGGCGAGACCCCTCGACAACAGTGCGGCACGTGCATTCTGGCCCAGGCCCATGCCATCGCAGATTCCCGATGCGATCGCCAGAACATTTTTCACCGCTCCCCCGACTTCCACACCGATCACATCGTTGCTGGCGTAAATGCGCAGACGGGCATGGTGCAGAGCCTTCGCTGTATGGCGCGCAAATTCTTCGTCCACCGAGGCCAGTGTCAGTGCGGTAGGCAATCCTCGCGCGACTTCCTGGGCAAAGCTCGGTCCCGACAGAACCCCGTAGCGGCACCCCGGGGGCAACACTTCGTCGACAACCTGGTGCGGTAATTTTGAACTCTCCGCCTCGAAACCCTTGCATGCCAGCACCACGCCGAACTCGGGGCTGAGTCCGGCTGACAGGAATCGTGCTGACTGTGCAAGTTTTTGCAATGTGGAGCGCAAAGCGGCCGTCGGCAGGGCGATGATCACCAATTCGGCCTTGGCCAAAGCTGCGTCAAAATCAGAGCTGAACTCGAGATTGGCGGGCAACAGAATATCCGGCAGATAGCGTTGATTCAAATTCGTGGATCGCATCGCCTTGATGTTCGCGGCATGGCGGGCCCATAGCGTGACGGAATGGTGGGAAGCCAGACTGGTGGCGAGTGCAGTTCCCCACGCCCCCGCACCGATGATTGTGATGTTCATGATCGCTTATTCAAGCTCCGTTTCACTGCCAGACAAACGCACATTTTACGCAACAAGTAAAAAGGTGAGGTGAATCGGGCCCGGCAACAGCAGAGAAAACAAAGCCGTTACAGCGGAATATATGCCCGGGACTAGCCTCCCCATACTTCGGTGCTGCGCACATAACCGACGTTTCCGTCCTGATGGCGCACCTTGATCCAGCCTGTGCCTGTAGACCCAAGCCATTCCAGTGCTATCTGCTGACGAACCTGAAACAGCCGCGCGGCGGAAAGAGCCGGCTCGGCGCGCACGTCTATCAGGGGTAGCAGTGCAAACACATAACGCTTGTTGCTCAATACGTGTTTTTCCATCCAGTACAGGCCGCCTGAACGGTCGCGTACCTTGACCCAGTCATCCAGCGTGACGACTTGCTCGAAAGGCATATAGCGATTCACCACAAACAGTTTTTTTGCCTTGACCGAAGGAGCATCGTAGAGTATCGCCTTGTCCGCGCTGACAGATACAAAATTAACGGCATGAGCGGCGGCTGCGCTGCAGAGCAGCAGGACAAATAAAAAATAATGGCCGGCCGGTTTCATTCAATGGGTTGTCGTTGTGGTAGCCTTCAGCGTCTGCTGCTTTTGCTGCTGGTAGAGTTCCTCAAAATTGAACGGGTTCAGCAATACGGGCGCAAATCCGCCTCGCACCGACACGTCGGAAATCACCGCGCGCAGATACGGGAACAATATGTTGGGGCACATCACCGCCAGAATGAATTCCAGTTCCTCTGCCGGCACGTTGCTGATATGGAATATCCCGGCCTGCTTGGTCTCGATCAGGAACACCACCTTTTCGCCTATATTGGCCGTTACCGTGGCCATAATCACCACCTCGAACATGTTTTCATGGACCGATGCAGCCTGTGTATGGAGTTGCACATCCACCTGGAGATTATCACGCTCCAGAAATATACCCGGGGCATGCGGTATTTCCAGCGACAGGTCCTTCACGTAGATTTTGTCCATACTGAAAGCAGGAAGGGTCTTTTGCTGTGCAGCGTCGCTCATAATTGTCTACCTAATGAATGTTTGTTTACCAATGCCCGGCAGCCGCTCATGATTTTGACAGCAAGGCGTCCAGGGTGCCGGCATGTTCCAGCGCTGCCAGATCATCGTAGCCACCGACATATTCATCGTTTATGTAGATTTGTGGCACAGTTCGCTTCCCGGTCTTTTCCATCATCGCGACACGCAATTCGGGATGCAAATCGACTCTTATCTTTTCTATCTCATGCACGCCCTTGCGTTTCAGCAACTGCTCTGCCCGGACGCAATAAGGGCACACCGCCGTACTGTACATCAACACTTTCGCCACGCTCATTTCTCCACTGGCAGATTCGCTTTTTTCCATGCCTGTATCCCGCCCGCCAGGTTATACGCCTGGTTGAATCCGTGCTTCCCCAATATAAAGCATGCCGTGCCGGAACGGTTCCCGCTTCTGCACAATACAACGATGGAATGATCCTTGTATTTTTCCAATTCACCGATGCGCTCTTTAAGCTTGCCCAAAGGGATCAGTTTTGAATTCAGCACATGGCCGGACTCATATTCGCCCGGTTCACGCACATCCAGCACGACAGCACTCTTGTGATTGATCAACTGCAGCGCCCCGGACGAATTAACCTCTTTGACGCCCTTGAAACGGTTGCCAAAGTATGACCAAAGCAGCATGATTCCGCTGAATACGGCCATGCCGATCGGGAAGATATTATTACTGATGAATTGCACGGCTGCGCTCCTGTTCTTTCTGAATATAGAATTCTAGCAGAGCCGAAAAGTGCGCGGGATCTTTCTCTGCCAGACCGAATAATTGTTTGTCGATATCCTTGTTGCCCGGATATGACCAGACGGCTTGTTCCAAAAGTCGCTTGGCCGGCTCCAACTGGCCATCCTGGGCCAGAAAAAAAGCTTGCCGATAAACAATCGGGGCAATCGGCGTAAAGTGCATCACATTGGCGCCCAGGGCGATTTTTTGTTTGATCCGGTCGGCGTTCACCTCGACCAGCGGAACAATGAAGAGCTCGGCATAAGGCGAAAGTAACGAGCCCTGCTCTACCGCGCTCAAGTTTTTGAAGGCGCGCTGGTTTGTTGCCGCAACATCGCTTGCTGCAGGATGGATCTCCAGCGTATCTTTTAGCCGCTGGTTATCCGCGTGCAAATGCACCAGCGATACCATGCCCGCTATCAGCATCGCCAGCAGCGAGAATCGCCATAAATTCGGCATGGACAACCGGTAGCGTGTTTCATCGAACGCCCCGAGCAAAACCGCAGCGACCGCCAGAAAGTAGGCGTACCACAAGGGGTATTCCAGCAAACTGTGGATAGCCAACACGCCCAAAGCGGTATATCCCCACCAATGTGCCGCACCCGGCGTCGCGCGACGAAGCCCGGAAAGCCAGATCCACATGGATACGAACAACGCCAGCAATCCGGCAACACCCGTTTCTGCGGCAAGTTGAAAAATCAGGTTATGCGCATTGTTGTATAGGCCGGAAATATTGCCCCCCCGCAACAAGGGCAGCAGCTCGAAGTGATGCCAGGCAAATTGCCCGAACCCAACCCCCAGCCAGGGGGATTGCAAAAACATCAGCGTCGCTTCGTGCCAGATATATAAACGTATGCTGCCTTTGGTATCACCGGCACCGCTGTTTGCAATAATCCGCTGGATGGTATCCGTTCCGCTGTCAGCCCCCAGCATGAACGACATTTGCGCGATCAGATTCATCAGCACGAACCCGGCAACCAGCAACACGCTGTAGCGCAGCAGCGGTTTCATCGCGACATCGCGCCTTGCCCACCACCATGCAAGGCCTACCATCAGCAGCACGTATAACCACGAACTCCTGGAACCGCTCAGGGCTAACCCAAACAGCAGCGGCACGGCCAGAACAATCACATAGCCCGGCTTTAGTTTGCGCTGCTGAAACAGAAGCCCCAGCGAGATCAAACCCAGCGCTATGTAATCGGCGAAGTGGTTGGGCTGTGCCAGATTTCCATAAATGCTGGGGGATATTTGCATCACAATCACGGTGTCCAGCGGCGTATGCCATTGGAAATGCTGCATAACACCAATCAATGCGCTGAGCTCCGCACCTGTCAGCAGGAAAATCGCCAATACGATGGCCAGTTTTTCGATGCCGAAACAATCACGCAGCCTTGCCCCCAACCACATCATCAGGGCCGCAAACAGCAGGTACAAAATAAAAAGCAATGCCTGGTCGAAATAAGCTATCTTGCTCAAGGACACCTGCAACAGCACGACAACGATCAGTGCCACGGGCAATTGGGCAATACGCGGGATTTCAGGCTGCTGCCACAAGTCACGGATCGCCAACACGAACAGCGCCAGCACACCCAACACGGCACTCCACCATTCCTGATCGAACGTGGTCAGCGGATTTTCATGGCGATAATGAAGAAAAGGAAACGCAAACATCAGCCCGGCCAAGGCCAGACTGATGTAAGCCAACCTGTTATTGGGCAACCAGAGCGACAGCGGTGATTTTTTCAGCACGAGCTATTTTTTATACCGAACTTGCCAAGAATATTATTCAGCGGGCAAATCCGGGTAAAACCGCTCTGAAACAGATTCAAGCCCACGAAGGCAGTAAAAAACAGGAAGTACTTGCTCACGAATATCGGACTGGCTTCCACTCCCAGCGACAGCGATATCAGGATAAAAGTGCCGGCAACGATACGGACTATGCGTTCTGCATTCATTATTTGAAGCTCCTATTGAGATTTGGCGGATTTTACTGCAATTTCTTGTAAATGGTTGCGTAATACAACACCGGGATGACCACCAGCGTCAGCACGGTTGAAACCAGAATGCCGAATATCAGCGAGATTGCCAGGCCGTTGAATATCGGATCATCAAGTATGAACAATGCGCCCAGCATCGCGGCAAGACCGGTCAAGACGATAGGCTTGGCGCGCGCGCTTGCGGCGGCAATCACCGCCTGCTGCGGATCCACGCCATCGCGGAGCTGCAGGTTGATGAAATCCACCAGCAGGATCGAATTGCGCACGATGATGCCCGCCAGGGCAATCATGCCTATCATTGAGGTCGCGGTGAACTGGCTGCCCAGCAGCGCATGACCAGGCATCACGCCGATGATGGTGAGCGGGATCGGCGCCATGATGATGAGCGGGACCAGGTAGGACTTGAACTGCGCCACGACCAGCAAGTAGATCAACAGCAATCCCACACCGTATGCGATTCCCATGTCGCGGAAAGTTTCGTAAGTCACCTGCCACTCTCCATCCCACTTCAAGTCGTAGCCGGCGTATGGGTCGCTGGGTTGATTGATGAAATAGCTCTTAAGCCTGCCTCCTTGTTCCAGCGGCATACCGCTCACTTTGCTGTTGATGCCGAACATGCCATACAGAGGGCTGTCGAGCTTTCCCGCCATGTCGCCAAATACATACACCACCGGCAGCAGATCCTTGTGATAGATCGGATAGTCTCTCTGCATATTAATCACTTGCACCACTTCTGAAAGTGGCACCAGCACGCCGTCGCGGGCCCTGACTTTGAGTTTCAGCACTTCATCCACCCGGTTATGCATTTCCGCGGGCAAACCTATCTGCAAAGGCGGCGGATATTTTGCATCGGCATCGTGCAGCGAAGTCACATCCTGGCCTGACAATGCCACACTGATCATGTCCACGATGTCCCGCGGTGCAACGCCAAGCAATACCGCCTTGCTTTGCAATACTTGCAACAGCAACTTGGGCGCGGCTTTCGTGACGGTATCATCTATGCCGACAATGTCGGGAGTCTTGGCAAACTGTTCGCGCACCTTGCCGGCCACTTCGCGTGAGCCCTGATAATCCGGCCCGTATATTTCGGCAACAATAGGCGACATCACCGGCGGGCCCGGCGGCACTTCCACAATCTTTACATTCGCGCCCCAGGTCCTGGCGATCTTTTGTATCGGCCCCAGTGCCGCGCTGGCGATTTCATGGCTGCTGCGGCTCCGATCACGCTTGTCGCGCAGGTTCACTTGTATATCACCCTGATCCGGTGCGCTGCGCAAATAGTATTGTCGCACCAGGCCATTGAAATTGATCGGCGAAGCCGTTCCGGCGTAAGCCTCGTAGTCGGTCACTTCGGGCACTGTGGCAAGGTATGTGCTGATGTCGTGCAAGACCGCACTGGTCTGCTCTAACGGTGTTCCCGCGGGCATATCGACGACAACCTGAAATTCCGATTTGTTGTCGAATGGCAACATTTTCAGAACAACCAATTTCACCGCCCCCAGGGATACCGCCATCAGCAGCCCGGCAAAGATGGCCAGCCACAGTTTTCGCCGCGCCGGTTTGCCGTGCGCGCCATTCAAAAAGGGGCTCAGGCGATTGCGAAAGAAACGGTGAATCCCGGTATCGCCTTCATCGCGGAGGACCTCGTGCTGCGACCCCGCAAAGCGCAACACCAGCCAGGGCGTGATAACGAATGCCACCGCCAGCGAAATCAGCATGCCCATGCTGGCATTGATCGGAATGGGGCTCATATACGGGCCCATCAACCCGCTGACGAAGGCCATCGGCAGCAGCGCCGCAATCACCGTAAGAGTGGCGAGTATGGTCGGGCCGCCCACTTCGTCCACCGCTTCGGGAATGATTTCCGACAGCGGCTGGTGCGTCGCAAGGGCACGCCGGCGATGGATATTCTCCACCACCACGATTGCGTCATCCACCAGAATGCCGATGGAGAATATCAGCGCGAACAGGGACACGCGATTCAGCGTGAACCCATACGCCCATGATGCGAACAGGGTCGCCGCCAGTGTCAACATCACGGCGATACCGACCACGAAGGCTTCCCGGCGGCCCATGGTAAGCCACACCAGCACGACGACCGCAGTTGTGGCAAACAGCAGTTTGTGGATCAGCTTCATTGCCTTGTCGTCGGCGGTTACGCCGTAATTGCGCGTGGTGGTGACATGCACATCGGACGGGATCACGCTGCCCTTGAGTTCCTCCACGCGCGCCAGCAATTTTTCTGCGACCCCGACTGCATTTGCCCCCGGTTTTTTGGTAATTGCCAGCGTTACCGCGGTGAATTCGCCCTTGGCCTTGATTTGCTTGTCGGCCGCCGCCGGACCCGTTCCCAACCACACATAACTGCTGGGCTGATCGGCGCCATCCCTTACTTCTGCGACATCACGCAAAAACACCGGCTTGCCGTCTGACACGCCAATCACCAGCTGCCTCACTTCATCGGCATTGCTCAGAAAACTGCCGGTTTGCACCAGCACTTCGCGATTGTTCTGCACCAGATTGCCGGCATTTTTTGACACGTTGGCGGATTGCAATGATGTCCGCACGTCCTGCATCGTGAGCTGGAATGCGTTCAGGCTTTCCGGGTTGAGCAGCACCCTTACAACGCGTTGAGTTGCCCCCAGCGTGGTGACTTCCCGTGTTCCAGGAACGCGCTTCAAATCGGCTTCGATGGCGTGGGCCACCTGTGTCAGCGCCATGCCCCCGCCAACCGTTTCGTCGCGCCAGAGTGTCAGTGCAACCACCGGCACATCGTCTATGCCTTTGGCCTTGATGATGGGGGGCAACACTCCCAGTGTGGCCGGCAGCCAATCCGCATGGGAATTCAGCACGTCATACAGCTTCACCAGCGACGGCACGTGCGCCTCGCCGACCTTGAACTGGACGGTGATGATCGCCTGCCCAGGCTGCGAAACCGAATAGACATGATCTATCCCGGCAATTTGCGACAGCACCTGCTCGGCCGGCGTTGCCACGGTCTGGGCCACATCATTGGCTGAAGCGCCGGGGTAGGCGATCAGCACATTCGCCATGGTTACATTGATCTGCGGCTCTTCCTCACGCGGCGTTACCAATATCGCAAAAGTGCCGAGCAGCACGGCGACCAAGGCCAACAACGGGGTCATTTGCGAATGCAAAAAATACTTGGCGATACGTCCTGAAATGCCCATGCCTTTTCAAAATTCCATATAGAGGTGAATTACAGCGCTGAATCTGACGAGAGAGCCGATGCCCTGGCTTCATACCCTGAATTTATTGTTTCATTCCCGCCTTGATCGGATCCAGGGCCACTTTTTCGCCGGGGCTTAGGCCTGCCAGCACTTCTACAGCGCCATCAGTGGTCGTTTCGCCCAATCTTACCTGGCGCAGCTTCACTCCGCCTCCGTCATCGACGACATACACTGCCATCACCTCGCTGCGGTGCAGCACTGCGCTGGCCGGTATCACCAGTTTGTTTGCCTTGCCCACCACGAAATGGGCACGAACGAACATCCCCGGATACACCCCGGGCTCATTGGCAGGCAAGTACACCCGCACTTGCGTGCTGTGCGTGCGTGCATCTGCGAGCGGCTGCACTATTATTGAAACCGCCTTGACCCACCGGTTCAATGAAGGCACTTCCACCATAGCCTTCGGGTTCACGCCTATATCCTGTAATTCGTACTGCGGCACGCTTACCACCACGCGCATCTCGCTTGGATCAAACCCCACCATCAAGGGTTTGCCCGGCATGACCATTTCTCCCACTTCCACCAGACGTGCCGCGACCACTCCGCTGTATGGCGCCACCACGGCACTATAGCCATGCTCTAGGCTGGCCTGGCCTGCCCCCGCCTCACTGGCGGCGGCTTGCGCCCGCGCCACCTGGTAATCGGCCTGCGCCTTATCCAGGGCCGCCTGGCTGATAAACTTTTGCTCGAATAACTGCCTGGACCTCTCATACGTCGCTTTGGCGTTCTGCATCGTGGCTTGTGCCTGCAGCACTTGCGCGTTGCTACCCGCCAATGCTTGCGCGGTTTCGCGTTCATCTATGCGCAAAATTACCTGGCCCTTGCTGACGCGGCTACCCACATCAAAATTTATTTCCTTGATGCGCCCGCTGATTTGTGCCGACACGGTCGACTGCCGGGTGGCTTCCACCAACCCATCAACACTGTAAGTCTGCTCAACCTCGCGATACTCCGCTGGCGCTACCGCGATTTGTCCCGCAGCGTGAGCCGTTACGGCAACCACCAGAAAAGAGCCCGCCAGCCAAATTCGTTCCATTTCACTACCCCGCTAAAAATCCTATATATAATAATATACTAATATATAAGCAAGAAGCAAGCCTCTTATAAGGTGCAAAATACATCGCGCATCATTCCAACCAGCTTGAGCGTGCGGATATCTCCGATCCGGTAATAGACTCGATTGGCATCTTTGCGTGTTGCCAAAACGCCTTTGTCGCGCAATATCGCCAGATGCTGCGAAATGTTGCTCTGCGATGTGCCGACCTGCTCGACGATGTCCAGCACGCTGATCTCCTGGTCGCCGAGTACGCACAAAATCTTCAGGCGTAATGGATGTGCAATTGCCTTGATGGCCATTGCGGCCTGCTGGATGTCTTCATCCCTGTCGATAAGTTTGTTTGCCATTTAATTTCCTTAATTAAGCTGCTGAACTGTACACCGATCGGGCTGATTTCAGCTAATATATACCTTGGTAATGTCACTACCCGTATTTATTTTACATCAATGAACGTCACCCCCGTTTTACTACTCATACTGGACGGTTTCGGCTACAGCGAACAAGCCGATTACAACGCAATTTTGGCCGCCCGCAAACCCAACTGGGATCAATTCTGGCACGATTATCCGCACACCCTGCTTAACGCATCTGAAAAATTTGTCGGACTGCCTTCCAGTCAAATGGGCAATTCCGAAGTGGGCCATCTCAATATCGGTGCCGGACGGGTGGTGTACCAGGATCTGAGCCGTGTCGACGTGGATATCGAAAACGGCAGTTTCTACACCAATCCGGCTCTTGGCAAGGCGCTTGCATTGGCCAAACAAAACGACAGCGCATTTCACATCATGGGTCTGCTCTCCCCGGGCGGCGTTCACAGCCACGAGAACCACATTTTCACCATGCTGGAAATGGCGGCCCGCCAAGGTTTGAAAAAAGTCTATCTGCATGCCTTTCTGGATGGGCGTGACACCCCGCCCAGGAGTGCGGCACATTCATTGAAATTGTTGCAGGAAAAATGTGCCGCGCTGGGCGTCGGCCGGATTGCCAGCATAGTCGGCAGATTTTACGCGATGGACAGGGATAATCGCTGGGAACGGGTGCAACCGGCCTATGAATTACTAGCCCAGGGCAACGCCGAGTTTAGCGCGGCAAACGCTTTGGAAGGTCTTGAACTGGCCTACGCGCGGGGCGAATCCGATGAGTTCGTCAAGCCCACCGCCATTGTTGCATCCGGCATGCAAGCCACCGCCATGCAAGATGGCGATGTGGTTGTGTTCATGAATTTCCGCGCCGACCGGGCCCGTGAAATTACCCGCGCACTGACCAGCGAGACATTCGATGGATTTGCCCGCAAACATTTCCCAAGGCTTGGCGATTTTGTCACGCTTAGCCGTTATGGCGAAGATTTTGATTTATCCTGCGCATACACACAGGAGCCCATCCACAACGGTTTCGGTGAATATATTTCCAGCCTGGGGTTGAGGCAGCTGCGCATTGCAGAAACGGAAAAATATGCCCATGTTACATATTTTTTCAACGGCGGAAGAGAGCAGCCTTATCCCGGCGAGGAACGCATTTTGGTACCTTCTCCCAAAGTCGCCACATACGACCTGAAGCCGGAAATGAGTGCTTTTGAAGTAACGGACAAACTCGAAGCCGCGATTTTGAGCCGCCAGTACCACGCCATCATCTGCAATTATGCAAACGGGGATATGGTCGGGCACAGCGGCAACATGGCAGCCGCCGTCAAGGCGATCGAGGCGCTGGATGTGTGCATCGGCCGTGTAGTCAAGGCGATGCAAGCGATTGGCGGCGAGGTCATCATCACTGCGGACCACGGCAACGCAGAGCAAATGATCGATCATGCCACTCATCAAGCCCACACCGCACACACCCTGAACCCCGTTCCTTTTCTGTACATCGGGCGCAAAGCCAAATTGCTTGACCACGGCGCTTTGCGCGACCTCGCCCCCAGTCTGCTGGCATTAATGGGTTTACCCAAGCCGGCTGAGATGACTGGGCACAGCCTGATACAGATATAGTGATCTTACCCGCGCGCCTGATTACATTTATTTTATGTAGCCTGTCCATTATCAGCACTGCATACGGCGGCCAGCAGGAGGAACTGGATAACCTGCGCAAGCGCATCGCAACCATGCAGTCAGAAATGGAGAAAACCAGCGAAACGAAATCTGAAGTATCCGATTCTCTCCGCGAATCCGAACGGTCCATCAGCAACAGCAATCGTAAACTTTCCCTGCTTGCAGCACGGTTGCTTGCTGCTGACGCAAAGCTCAACAGCCTGCAGACGGAACATCGAGTATTGGCCGACAAAGTGGCAAGTCAACAAGCGCTGCTCGGTAAACTTTTATACCAGCAATATCTCGGCGGCAAGCAGGAATACCCCAAACTTATGCTAAACAACCAGGATCCGAACCAGGCCATCCGCAACCTGGAATATTACCAATACATCGCCCGTGGCCGCGCCGGCTGGCTTGCCGCATTGCGCCGCGATCTTGTTGCACTCGACGAAACCAGCAAAGCCGCACTCGATCAGCGTGCTGAACTGGCATCGTTACGCCTGGAACAAACCGCCCAGAAACAAACACTGGAAAAGGAAAAACACGCTCACCAACAAATGCTGGCAAAAATTTCCCTTCGGCTGCGCCAACAGCACCGCGAAATCAACCATCTGCAGCGTGATGAAAGCCGCTTGGCGCAATTGGTGGACCGGATAGCGAAAATGCTGTCCCGGCCGAAATCGAATTCCTTGTTTCACAATGACAACCTGCCCGACAACCAGTTCGATGGCAATCCGTTTGACCGGCTTGAAGGCAAACTGGCTCTTCCGGTCAAAGGCGAGGTAACCAATCGTTTCGGCTCATTGCGTCCTGACAGCCCGGTTCAGTGGAAAGGCCTGTTTATCAAGGCACCCAGCGGGCAAGCCGTCAAAGCTATCGCCGCCGGACAGGTGGTATTTGCTGATTGGCTGCGCGGCTTCGGCAACCTGCTCATTATCGATCACGGCAAGGGATATATGAGCTTGTATGCCAACAATGAAACACTCTATAAGCAGGTGGGCGACATGCTGCACGGCGGTGATACCATAGCGTCAGTCGGCAATAGCGGCGGCAACGAAGATTTCGGTTTATACTTTGAGTTGCGCCATCAGAGCAAGCCGCTAGACCCGATGAAATGGATGGCAAAAAAATAAACTTGAGGAAATTATGCGTCTTTTGCAAAAAGTAGGTTTGGTAAGCTTGGGCTTGGTCGCGGGCATCACAATCAGCTTCCAGTTCTCAGCAGTTGCTGACAAAGAGACTGTCGCCACTCCCCTGCCAGTCGAGGAGCTGCATGAATTTTCTGAAGTCTTTGGCCGCATCAAGAGCGACTATGTCGAACCTGTCACCGACAAAAAGCTGATCACCGACGCAATTGCCGGTATGTTGAACGGTCTTGATCCCCATTCGGCTTACCTGGACGCGGATGCATTCAAGGAATTGCAAGACGGAACAAATGGCGAGTTCGGGGGACTTGGAATCGAGGTCGGCATGGAAGACGGCGTCATAAAAGTCATATCGCCGATTGAAGACACCCCCGCATATCAGGCCGGCATCAAGAGCGGTGATTTCATCATCAAAATTGATGACACGCTGATCAAGGGTATGTCCCTGAACGATGCGGTTAAACGCATGCGCGGCAAACCCGGCAGCAAAATCGTTCTGACCATCATCCGGAAAAATGTTCCCAAGCCGCTGGAGATCACTTTGGTACGCGCTGTCATCAAAGTACAAAGCGTAAAATCCAAGCTGCTTGAATCCGGTTACGGATATGTTCGTGTTACCCAGTTTCAGGAACAGACGGGGGAGAACCTGGCCGCCGCTCTCGAAGCGCTTACCAAAAGGAACAAGGGTCCGCTAAAGGGCCTGGTTCTTGATTTGCGCAATGACCCGGGCGGATTGCTGACTGCCGCAGTCGGGGTTTCCTCTGCATTTTTAGCCAAAGATGCGCTGATTGTTTATACCGAAGGCCGGACTGAAGACGCCAAGATGCACCTTACGGCCAATCCAGAAAATTATCTGCGCGGAAACGGAGCAAGCGACTACCTGAAGGGTTTGCCAGAATACTTCAAGACTGTGCCCCTGATCGTTCTGGTGAACGGAGGCTCTGCATCTGCATCCGAAATCGTGGCTGGCGCACTTCAGGATCACAAACGCGCTGTCATTATGGGCACACAAACTTTCGGCAAGGGTTCTGTTCAAACGGTTCTGCCGCTGGGCAACAACACTGCAATCAAGCTTACAACAGCGCGTTATTACACCCCGTCTGGCCGTTCCATACAGGCCAAGGGCATCGTACCTGATATTCTTGTGGATGACCCCGATACCGCCGGGCGGGATAATATATTCAGTCTGCATGAGGCTGATCTCGACAGGCATTTGACCAATGACAGGCCGTCAGACACCAAGTCGGGCAGCAGTATCAAAAGCGAACCTGCACTACGCGGCCCTGCAGAAGACACTACCAAGATGGTGCCAACTGAATTTGGATCCAAAAATGACTACCAGCTTAATCAGGCGCTGAATCTGCTTAAAGGTATACAAATTCTGCAGGGCAGATAACTTGCCTGGGGATCGGGATGACTGACTCCGTTGAATTGGATAAACAGCACGATATCGTATTTGCCGCTGAACCCTCGGGGCAGACAAAGCGCGCCCACCTGTTGTTGTCGGGCATGCCCGGCTGCAAAGTTGAGTATGGTGACGCCCCCAATATTCTGCGCGTATCCTACAATTTGCGCCAATACACTCTGGAAGGTTTGGAAAACGGCTTGATGAAAGAAGGTTTCTTTCTCGACCACAGCCCCTTGCACAACATCGGGCGCAAGGTCATCTACTATTGTGAAGACACCATCTGCCATAATCTGGATATTCCAGCACATCCGACAAAGATGAGCGAGCGCGAGGTATTTGTCAAAGCCTACAGCCGGGAGCTGCATGGCGACCACGACGACATCCCTCCGGAATTGCGAGATTACAAATAACCGGTGCCAGAAAAAACGCCATCGAGCAGGATGACGTTGGCATAAGCAGGGATTTCCGCATCAGAAAATCAAAAAGGCTAGCGGAGTGCGCTAACCATTTGATATTTGGTGGGCCGTGCG
>LSLI01000079.1 GCA_001577345.1 Candidatus Gallionella acididurans | reverse complement strand
TCAAGACAAACGGGGCAAAAACTCCCATCAGCAGGAACAGGAAAATATACCAGGGAGTCGCTATCGTAACGTGTACAAAACGGTAACTATCGACAGCCGCCTGTGCCGAAGCTGCCCAAACTGAACAGAGCAAAATCAGGCTGGCTTTAAGCAATGTATGGTTCATCTTGATTCCTCCAAAATACTTTTATTTTTCCGCATCGGACGCGCAGCGAAATCCATAAAAATCAGAAGCATAATTTGCGAAGGAATAATCTCTATGGTAAGAGGCTGTGGAAAACGGGTCGCCTTTCCAGGAGCCGCCGCGCAAGACCTTGTATTGACGATTCACCGGAACCATTTCGGATAGACTCATGGCACGATCCTCTGCGTTCAATACACGGGCCACCTTACCCTGGAATACAGCTGCGGCAGCATCTGTTCCCTTATAAGGGCGAAAATCATCTTCAACCCATTCGTCAACATTGCCGGCCATGTCATAAACCCCGTATGGGCTTACTCCGTTGGCATATTTAGTCACATTAGTTGCCGATCCGACATTGTAATATGTATTCAAGCGCGCCGGATCCATTTTATCCCCCCATGGCCAGCGCCTCCCATCGGTTCCGCGTGCCGCTTTTTCCCATTCCGCCTCGGTAGGTAATCGCTTACCAGCCCATTTTGCATAGGCTGTTGCGTCGTACCAATTAACCAGGGTAACCGGATAAAGCAATTCTCCTTGTTGAATTTTGCCGCTCTTCCAATCAGAAGGCGGGCGATGTCCCGTTGCGGCTATAAATCGCGCGTATTGCGCATTCGTTACCGGATATTTGTCTATGCGGTACGCCTTCAAATAGACTGAATGCTGGGGATGGGAAGCCGCATCTGCATTTTGCAGATCTGTACCCATCTGAAATTTCCCTGCGGGAATCAGTATGGTCGATTCAACCTCATCCCACTGTGCTTTGGTCAGCAGGGCGTCGGCTTCTGCGATCGTATATCCCGCAGCCTGGTTTTTTCTTTCCTCATTTTGCTCGTGAATGGCAATGTCTTCACCTGCAGCGCGTATCCTTGTGGACTCTTCCTTCAGGTTATAGGTTGCCAGGTCGCGCATTTCTGCCATGCGTATCGAACCCAGCCGTACAACATGCAAGCTTCCCCCGATCATTCCCAGCGCAATACAGGTGATTATGGTTGCGGAAAAAAATCTCTTTCTCTTCAGCCGTTCTGCCGGACTCGGAACATTGTGTTTTGGTTTTTGGTCCGACATCAGGTTTCCTTTGCTGCGACCGATTGGTTCTGGCTCTCAGGAATAGCCTTTCTCGTGCGGCCATATATATTTTTCTTCATGACTTCTCCAAGAATCCCCCCTATGGCGGCCGATTCCATTGCCAAAATTACGTACAGGCCCCACCAGCCTATAGGATTCAAGTTACTGCCATGCGGTGTGCCGGACACGTAAAGGATTTCGGCATAATTCAAACTGCGTACAATCAGCGGTGGGAAATAGCACAGCCATTTTCCGCCCAGGCCAAATATCCTGGACACCAGCAAACCGACCAGGAACGGCACAAAAAATACATCCAGTATCCAAGCGAAACTGAATGTGGAAAGACCCGAAAAAAGTTCTATCCTGACCCCAAGCAACCGGTCTCCAAAATAATTCAGGAGCATGCCGGCCAGCAATGCAACCATTCCCAACTTGTAGCGTGGCTTCATTTCTTGTACTCCAATCCGGTCAGTTTTTCGTATTCAGCCTTCTTGGTCTGTTCTAAATACCAGTCTTTGACTTTCAGACTGGCCAAATATTTTGCCAACTCATGCCGCTGGATTTCCGGCAATGTTGCGTAGGATGGCATTTGATATTGTTTTTTAAGGCGGGACGGCAGTATGGCCTGCGGATTAGGTGACGACAGGTATGAATACAGCCAGTCTTCCGTGCGCAGAGAGCCGATTCCGTCCAGCATGGGCGCAGGCACAAACTGCATCGCATCCTGCAGAGTCCACAGCGTGTGACAGCTCTTGCAGCCATTACTGCGGTAGATATCCATTGCAACGCTGGCTTCATCGTGTGTTGCCGAACTGTAAAAAGGAATGTCTCTGTCGTGCTTCCCTTCTTTGTGCAATAGCGAATTCACCACTCCCGCAACAAGAGCAAAAACAATCAAAGCCAAAACGAGTTTTTCTCCGCGCCTCATGCTTCCAGATTATGCCTTTTAGCATCCTCCGCCAGAAATTTCTTACGACTTTCTATTTGGGAACTGATGACTGTCCTGCTTTTTGCATACTCTTCCGGAGTCATCTTATCCTTGTCTTGCTCATCAAAAATCACGTACTTGATATCCTCATCAAATTGTTCGTTTTGCGCACCCCAGCGTATCCAGAATAACACTGCAATAATAATCATTGCCCCGATGACCAGCCACAAATAAATGGTCCAGCCGTCCGGCAAAGTTTCAAAGAAATTAGCCATAGTATTTTCCCACTAAAATTAAATCAGAAAAGGTAGCCGCCAAGCATCTGCAGCGCCCCAAAAATTACAGCAACCACAACACCGAGAATAATTGCTGTAAACATCATACGCTCACCGAATCTGATTTTCTTCGGACGGTTTTTGCTGAACACTAGCGCAATGACAATCCCGGAAAAAACCACAATCCCCAGCAACAGAAAGGCAAAAACGCCCTGGCTAAACTGCTGGCTGCGCATACCTTCGATGCTGAGATCAAACTTTGGCGAAATTTCTGGGCTTAGCTGCGAGACCAGCAGCAGCGGGGTATTGATATCGGGAATTTGAATCGTTAACTCCTGTGGCCAATGGATATTATACAAATAAAAATGCCGCACCTTTTGTGCGGCGAGGCATTTTTATGCTTATCTAATCACACCGGGTCTTCAAGACCCCGGCAAATCCAACCCCACTACCTATTGAATTAAATCTATTTTTTATCATTACGACGATCAACAAAAAACGAATACAAAATCGGCATTACAAAAGCAAGAGCAATTACCATAGACAATGCAACGGGACCGTTATCTAGTTCAATCATTCTAGTTTCTCCAAAATATTTGTTGAAAGCGGGCTGCGGAAAGAATTCTCATCAACCCGCTCCGGTAATCAATGGTGCCGCGGCTGCCAGGTTGACGGAGGCAATCTTTTGATCAGTATAGTCACCGCTATAAAGAAATAGCTCAGGTAGAAAATATCAATCAAATAGCCCTTATCCCACCAAGGCTGTTTTCTGATGACTGTGCCATCCGGCCTCTTGTTACCCTCGAAATTAGCCATCACAACGCGATCGCCAACCACCTCGAACTCGTCCATATGCACACCCTTGGCCAACAGCGCTTCAATTTGCGGTTTGATAATGCGCAAATCGTCCATCGTCACCGGGTGACGCTCCAACAAGGCATCGTCAGCAATCCCCCTGTTCAACTGGATGATTTTCTTCATTGCCTCCTTATCGTCCTTGATAGCGACCACTTCCGGGCTATCCATGGATTTCACATAAGGAACATAAAGTTCAGCGGTCGGGCGCTGGCCCCATAGCGGGAAAGTCACGAAGAAAGCCGTGACGACTGTAAGGATGACCAGCAGTACTATTGGCATAGGCAAGCGGTTGTTGTCTTCCGTCATGCCACCCAGATCCTCCTTCTCCCACAGCGCCTTGTCGGCCTCATTCTGAGCCGCGTCGCACATGGTGCGTAACGGCTTGTCAAAGTTCCAATTCAAAGACATATCTATCTCCCGGTTATTTTAAGCTCAATATGAAATCAATCAGGCCGCGAATCTCGGAATCGCTGGCATAACTTGGAACATCCGGAGGCGTTACACGCTTGCCCTCGCGATATTCGTCATACTCAGCCCTCCATTTGACAAAATCGATCTTGTTCCCGGAAGCATCCTTCTCACCCCATAGATAGTCGAAGCGCGGCATGATTGAATGCGGCTGAACCAGGCGTGGATTGAAGAAGTGCATCATCATCCATTCCTTGGAAGAGTTTCTCGAACCAACGTGCAACAAGTCAGGGGCCTTCCGGTCGGAACCAAAAGCGGTAGGAGACTCACCATTGAAATCCCCAAGCATCGGTGGGGCACCAAACACCTGCCAATCCTGTGTTTCTTCAGGTAGCAGGGTGTGGCACCACCAGCACCCTTCGCGCACGAACATGGTTTTTCCCTTGCCCGCGTTGGAAACATCTTCATCCTTTGCTACATGCATCACATCCGAAGGGGTCCATCCCTTGGTCGCGGTAAGGTTTTCAATATAGGTATACTGCTTCCCCTGATATGTTCCCTTGCTCAAGGTAAATACCGCACCTACATCTTTGCGAGCATCACCGACATGCCCCTGTTCGACGCTCAACTGCTGTATTCCTTCGCCCAGAATACGCGGATGCAATATCCCGGCCGGGAAGGAAGTCCCCTTTTTATACACAAACACGACCGTGTCGCTTGCTAAAGCCTGACCAGTTTTTGGGTCGGTTTTAAGGGTAACACCCAAGGGCTTGTTCCAACCCAACAACATCGGGTCATCAAGGTTAAAACCCGTTTCGTGTCCCATTTCCAATTGCTTTGTTAGCGCAATGTCAGTTGACGAAACCGACGCGATATTAATGCTTGGAAAAAACAAGGTTATTGTCATCGATCCGCCCAGCGCAATGCCGAACATTTTTGAACCGATTTTATACTCTCTGAATCCTGCCATGCTTGATCTCCCTAATTTTTTATAGACCCAATGACATTAACGCTCGTAGGCCAACTCATGTGGCAAACGACCTTGTGGGACTACAGTTCCTTTGCGTGCGGTCATCCACATGTTGTACAGCCACAGCACGTTTCCGGTAAAGACCATGGAACCGCCAAGCCAGCGTGCAATCATGTAGGGATGCTCCGCAATTACCACATCGATATAAGGAACTTCATAAATCTTCCCCGCCCCCTGTATCAAACCGGCGATCGTCATGGAAACCCAGTAAGTAGTAAAGCCTATCAGTAACAGCCAGAAATGTAGATTTGCCAGCGTAATTGAATACAACTTGCGCTTCATTATCGACTGCAATCCGTAATAAACCGCGGCCACTTCCAGAAAGGTCGAGAAGCCCAGTAGCGCCAGATGCGCATGGGCAACAATCCAGCCAGTTCCGTGTATATACCAGTTAATGGCGCGGGTCTGCTGAAAGCCGCCTTGCATATTCAGCGGAATCGCCATCAAACAACCGGTAACCGTAAAACGAACCTCGATATTCTCAACAAACATGTGCCACTTGCCCTGCATTGTCAGCAGGATGTTCGACACGAATGCAATTGCAGGCACCAGAATCAGAACACCCTCAACGGATGCGAAAGACTTCAGCCACTCGGGCAGGGGCGCAGACATCAGGTGGTGCGCAGCGGGAGTGGAGTAGAACACCACAACGGACCAGAAGTGCAAGTGACCAATGCGATGGGAATACAATGGGTTACCCGTCACCTTGGGAATGGTGTAATAAGCGATCGCCGCAGCCACCGGGGTAATCCACAAGCCCAGCACGTTATGCGCAAACCACCAGGTCAGATAAGCCTCGGTCAGACCGGTCAAATGGAAGAACTCAGGCAAGTTTCCAACCAGGAACACGATAATCACCATAAAGGTGGCTGCCGCAAAGAACCAATTGGTGGTGTATATCCCCTGGGTACGGCGATTAATAATCGTCATCCACACATTGATGCCGAGAGGGATAAATACACAGGAGGCCAGGTACAGATCCACAGGCCACGGAAAGTCGGAATATTCACGCCCCGAGGTTACACCCGCCCACAAAACCGTCAGGCCCAGCGTCAACCCTATGTTCCAGAGCATGCAATTCCACAAGCCCAGCTTCTCGGACCACAATTTATTGTTACCGAGTGCGGGTGTTATGTACATCATGGCCATCGCAAACGCCATCGATATCCAGCCAAAGATAACGATCATCACGTGCACTTGGCGCATATGGCCAAAAGAAAACAATTCGCTACCGGTAACAAAATCCGGGAATGCCAGCTTGGCCGCATTATAGGACCCCATTCCCGTTCCGATAACAAACCAGACTATCGCGGAAAACCCGAAGAAAATAGCCGCAGAACCAGACGGTATGTCCTCGTTCTTGGCAAACAGATATTTAAGCATAACTACCCCTCCCTCTATTCATATGTACACACTGGTGACGATCTGCCACAACTACTCTTCCCTATCATGAGGGATAAGAATATACCAAGACAGTAACATGCTCGAAAACGCCAGCAGTATCCCAAGTGATGCCGCAATTAAAGCCATAGCCACTACCCCCTTGTCAAAAATCAAAATCCTAAATAACAGCCCAAATCACCGACAGGCCAGCAGTACGCGCTAGGCGGCGGCTTTTTCCAATTTATCATGGCGATTCAACGCCACAACAAGAATCGCGACGAATGCAAAACCGAAGATAAACATTGTCCACTCCATAAAACCGGAAAAGGTGGATGGATCATATGCCGGCATCCCCACTCCACCCCAGACTTCAAATTGGCCGCGACCCAAAAAACACATCAAGGTTGCACCGAACACGCTACCGTTCCCCATACCAGTCAACATCCCGCCCACGATAATGGTCCAAAAGGAACGAGATGTAAGCGACTTTGTGCTCATGTAAACCCCCCAAAGTTATTAATAATAAAGTGTTATTAGAAGCAGGCTCGTGCACATTAGCGCAGCAACTGCAAAAACACGCCTTCCCAGCACCCAGCACAGCCTAAGATAACTGAAAACGCGCAACCCTTCACTGATATGGATCAACCAAACCACATTTAATTGGGGCAGTGTATCCGATCAAAACATTCGGGAATTACCCATCCGTATGCTAGCCGCGGGCGATGTTATTGAGTTGGCCCAGATCATGGAGCTGCACTTGCCGACGGTCGGCAGCCAAAAGGCCCTCGTTCTGAAAACGGGTAAACACGCGACACACGGTTTCTTCGGCTATGCCCAGGTAATTTCCGATATCGCTGCGCGACATGCTAAGGTTAAATTCGGTGGGGGAATAGTGGCGCCGCTGGTAGCGCCGGGACAAGCTCAGCAGGAATGTAGCCAAACGCTCGTCAGCATTCTTCTTCCCGAGCAACAGCATCAATTCCTGATTATCGAGAATTTCCTGGCTCAGAATCCTGAGCATCTGTTGACGGATGGAGGGAATCTCCTTGCTGCAGACCTCCAGCACATCGATGGGAACCTCGCATACCATCGTGGTTTCCAGCACCATGGCTTCGCTGGTGAAATAATTGGCGGCGATGGCGCCCAAACCGAGCAATTCACCCGCAATATGGAAGCCCGTGATCTGCATCCGACCATCCTCAGTCAGGACATAAGTCTTGACGGAACCGCTGCGGATCGCATAGATGCTGCGCACAGGCTCATTTACCCGATAAAGCAATTCGCCGCGTTTAAACAGCCTGCGATTTTTGACTATCGTTTCGGGCAGGCTCAGGTCCCCGTCGGAACCATTGACCTCGCTGCACAAGCCATAGATACCGCAATCATTGCAGGTAATCGGAGTGCAAACCTCGTTATCCGCAACACGTGCGAGCGGTGACCTGCCTGGCAACATTTGTACAACAGCTGTCATAAGTTTTTCACCTGAAAACTACATCCTGCACAATTGTATCAAAATCGGCATGGCAGCATAACAGGGGGCCGGAAGGAGCAAACGCAGGCCTGTAATGCACCCCCTAAACCACCCAGAGAGCCTATTTTCTTTAACTTGCAGCAGCCCAGGAGCATTTCCAAACCCCGCCCCAATTCCGTTCTCGGTAAACGGCCGCGCAGAATACTACAACACTGGCGTATCAAGCCATACCGGCACCAGCACTCAACCTGTACGGTAGCCACAAGCCGGTCCGCTCATCCACGGCGGCTAATTATACACCCGGCTATGCCGGCCTTGGCTGCCCAATACCCCGCCTTCAAATACCAAGATTGCGTCTCGAACTGGGCCCGCAAAATAATTAAATGTCGCCCGGTGTTTCCCTGTCTGGCGGAGAGGGTGGGATTCGAACCCACGGTAGCGTAAACGCTACGCCTGATTTCGAGTCAGGTACATTCGACCACTCTGCCACCTCTCCGGAAGGCGCGCATTCTACCAGCAAGCCAAAATTTCGTGCAGAATGTTCTCATGAGGAACCCGACTCGAAACATGCAGGCAGCAGCATTCAGCTTTTTTTTATTGCTCGCGGCCTGTGATCAACAGATTTCCCCGTGGGGCGCTGGAAAGCTGGTCGTGATAGTTCCAGAAACGGCGCAAGGGCCCGGGGCGGAATTTCAGCGCGAATTGGTGCGATTGTTCGCCGAGCAACTGCATGTCACGACCGAATTGATTCCCCTCCCCGAGTATAAGGTCCTTGCGGAGTTGCGCAAGCACCAGGCTCATCTTGCGGCAACCCCGCTGCGCAGTGAAAGCAATCCTGCAGCCTTGCAGTTTGGGCCCGGTTACCAGACGGTACGCGAATTGGCGGTCTGCAATGGCAACATGCCCCGCATAAACGATCTTGCGGATATGTCTGGCAAAAAATTTGTGGTGGTGGCCGGCTCCGCCCATGAAGCTGCACTGCGCGAAGCGCAAAGAAATCTGCCCGCGCTGAAATGGCAAACCGATCGCGACCTTACCACGCAAGACCTGTTGGCCGAAGTCAGCGAAGGTTCACTGGATTGCGCGGCAGCCAATGAACTGGACTTTGGCGATGCGCGCAACTATCACCCAAACCTCGTCGCCGACCTTGACATTGCGCCACCCTCAAAACTTGCCTGGGGATTTCCGGAAGACGCCGATCAGGAGCTGGTCAAGCAGGCGCAGATTTTTTTCTCCCGCGTCCAGCAGGACGGCACTTTGCGTCGGCTGCTTGATCGCTACTACGGTCACAACAACCGCCTGGACACAATGGATGCCGCCGCATTTATCTCCGGGATCAATACCGCTCTGCCGCATTTTCGCCGCATGTTTGAGGAAGCCGCAGCCCTAACCGGCGCAGACTGGAGATTGCTTGCAGCGCTGGCCTATCAGGAATCCCAATGGAAACCGCTTGCGACGTCGTACACCAATGTACGCGGCATCATGATGCTGACCGGGGATACTGCCGACCAGATGAATGTCAGCAACCGGCTGGATGCGCATGAGAGCATCTTCGCCGGCGCGAAGTATCTGATGCTGCTCAAGGAACAGTTGCCTGATCGTATCCCCGAGCCGGACCGGACCTGGATGGCGCTGGCGGCCTACAATCAGGGCGCCAGTCATCTGGAGGATGCGCGCATACTGACCAGCCGTGCCGGAATGAACCCGGATAGCTGGACAGACGTGAAAAAATGGATGCCGATGCTGAGCCATCCGAATTACTACGAAACCCTGAAACACGGCTATGCGCGCGGCGGCGAGGCGGTGATTCTGGTGGAAAGCATCCGCAGCTACTACGACATACTCAAGCGGGAGGAACCCAGCCAACCAGCGCTCATGCCGGAGGCGCCTTCCTATCGGCTGATAGCGCCGATGCAGCACCTGCTTCCTTAAGCATGGCTGTCATACCGAATTGAAGAACGATCTTTATTTATGGGGCGAGTATTTCCTTGCCGCCCATGTAAGGACGCAACACATCGGGGACCACCACGCTGCCATCGGCCTGCTGATAGTTTTCCAGGACAGCGACCAGCGTGCGCCCGACCGCCAGACCCGAACCATTCAGCGTATGCAACAGCTCCGGCTTGCCCTGCGCATTGCGGAAACGCGCCTGCATGCGCCTCGCCTGGAACGCCTCGAAGTTGCTGCACGAGGAAATCTCGCGGTAGGTGTTCTGCGCCGGCAGCCACACTTCGATATCGTAGGTCAGCGCAGATGAGAAGCCCATGTCACCGGTGCACAATTTCACCACGCGGTAGGGCAAGCCCAGTTTCTGCAATATCGTTTCGGCATGGACCAGCAACTGTTCCAGCGCGGCGTAGGATTCGTCGGGATGGACCATCTGCACCAGCTCCACCTTGTCGAACTGGTGCTGGCGTATCATGCCGCGCGTGTCGCGCCCGTAGGAACCGGCCTCGGAACGGAAGCACGGCGTGTGCGCGACGAATTTCATCGGCAAATCTTCCAGCGGCACTATTTCGTCACGCACCATGTTGGTTACAGGAACTTCGGCGGTGGGAATGAGATAAAACTCCGATTCGCGCTGAATAAACTCTTCTATTTTGCTTGAATCCGCTATATCACGAAGACTTGTTGGCATAGCTCCCTTTCGGGCAGAAAACAAATCTGCCTCGAACTTCGGCAGCTGCCCTGTGCCGCGCATCGACTCCGCGTTCACCAGATAAGGCACATAAGTCTCGGTATAGCCATGCTGCTCGGTATGCGTGTCCAGCATGAACTGCGCCAGCGCGCGATGCAGCCTCGCCAAGCCACCTTTCAGCAGCGAGAAACGCGCACCGCTGATCTTGGTGGCGGTGTCGAAATCCAGTCCCAGCTTTTCACCCAGATCGACGTGGTCCCTTACCGCAAAATCAAACTTGGGAATATTGCCAACCTTGCGCACTTCGAGATTATCCGCTTCGGATTTCCCGAACGGTACGCTGCCGTGCGGAGTATTGGGGATCATTTCCAGCAGAGCCTGCAAAGCATTTTGCACTACGCCCAACTGCACTTCGGCCTGCTTGAGATCGTCGCCCAGTGTCGCGACTTGCGCCATGATCGCCGAAACATCTTCGCCTTTCGCCTTGGCCTGCCCGATCAGCTTGGACGAGCTGTTGCGCCTGGCTTGCAGTTCTTGCGTGCGTGTCTGGATGTTCTTGCGTTCGGCTTCGAGTTGCGCAAACTTCACGGTGTCCAGCGCGAAGCCTCTCGTCGCCAAGCGTGCCGCTACCGCAGCCAAGTCGTTACGTAATGTTTGTATGTCTAACATGAAAACCTCAATTCAAAAACAATTTGCCACAGAGAACACAGAGAACACAGAGAACACAGAGAACACAGAGATCACAGAGATCACAGAGATCACAGAGATCACAGAGATCACAGAGATCACAGAGATCACAGAGATCACAGAGATCACAGAGATCACAGAGATCACAGAGATCACAGAGATCACAGAGATCACAGAGATCACAGAGATCACAGAGAAATTCGCTTAACTCCGCTGACCATCTGCTTTTCTCCAAAATTCAGTAACAAGCCGCGCTTTAATCCAGTGGCTTTCAGGTATGAAAGCAATTGGGCGGTTGCCACTTCGGGAAGAGCGCGCAAGGATTTTATTTCCACGACGACTTCGTTTGCGACCAGCAAATCAAGACGTTGACCTTGGATCGCGTGCCCCTTATACAACACATCAACCGCCAACTGCCGCTGAAAACCAACTTCCATTGAACCCAGTTCAATACACAACGCCTCTTCATAAATCGATTCCAGCAGTCCAAAACCCAGCGTTTTGTGGACTTCTATCGCCGCCGCAATAATTTTCTCTGTCAGTTGATCTGCCACGGTTTTCTCTGTGACCTCTGTGTTCTCTGCGGCTATTTCTTTTTTTCCTTTGCATCAAGCTCGCGCAAATGCGCCAGCTTTTCGGCGATCTTCGCTTCCAGTCCGTGGTCGGTAGGCTGGTAAAAACTCACTTCCGGCATGCCATCGGGGAAATAATTTTCGCCCGCCGCATAACCTTCTTCCTCGTTGTGCGCATAGCGGTAACCCTTGCCGTAATCGAGCTGCTTCATCAATTTGGTCGGCGCATTGCGCAAGTGCAGTGGCACTTCGCGTGATCCGTCCTGGCTGACGAAAGCGCGCGCGGCATTATACGCGACATAGCCGGCATTCGACTTCGGCGCGCAGGCCAGGTACAGAATGGCCTGGGCCAGCGCCAGCTCGCCTTCCGGCGAGCCGAGACGCTCATAGGTTTGCGCGGCATCCATCGTCAACTGTATAGCGCGCGGATCGGCCAGGCCGATGTCTTCCCATGCCATGCGCACGATGCGCCGCGCCAGATAGCGCGGGTCCGCGCCGCCATCCAGCATGCGCACCAGCCAGTACAGTGCGGCATCCGGACTGGAACCGCGCACCGATTTGTGCAGCGCGGAGATCTGGTCGTAGAACGCCTCGCCGCCCTTGTCGAAGCGGCGCAGGTTTTGCGCCAGCGTGTTGTCCAGAAAGGCGCTGTCTATCCTGCTCACGCCCGCGGTTTGCGCCGCGGCACCCGCAAGAGGTACCCCGCTACTACGCAGCGACCCTGCCGCTGTCTGCACTTGCTCGAGCGCATTGAGCAATCTGCGCGCATCGCCGTCGGCGTAGCCGATGATGCGCTCGCGCGCATCGTCATCGAACTCCAGATCCTGCAACGCGACCCGATGCGCGCGCTCGAACAACTGTTCAAGTTCATCCGCCGACAAGGCATGCAGCACATACACCTGGGCGCGCGACAGCAAGGCATTGTTCACCTCGAACGACGGATTCTCGGTGGTCGCGCCGATGAAAGTCACCAGGCCCTGCTCGACGAACGGCAAAAAGGCATCCTGTTGCGACTTGTTGAATCTATGCACTTCGTCGACAAACAAAATAGTGTGGCGGCCGTGCTGCTGCAACACCAGCTGGGCCTGCGCGATGGCCTCGCGGATGTCCTTGACGCCGGACAGTACGGCGGACAGCGGCACGAACTCCGCATCAAAGGCAGAGGCCATCAAACGAGCCAGCGTGGTCTTGCCGACTCCGGGCGGCCCCCACAGGATCATCGAATGCAGCTTGCCGGACTGGAACGCCATGTGCAGCGGCTTGCCCTCGCCCAGCAGATGCGGCTGGCCGATGACTTCGGCTATGTGTTTGGGGCGCAGCCGTTCCGCCAGGGGAGCGGCGGGTGTGGTGGTACTGAACAGACTGCCAGTAGTCATAAAATCCTGCGGCTATTCACCCAGAACATCCGCACCCTTGGGTGGCGTGAATTGAAACAGTTGCGCGGGCAATTTCGGATTGCGCTGCATTGCAGAAAAACGCAGCACGGTCTTGTGCCCGAACATATCGTTCAGCTCCATCGCGACCAGTTCGGATTGCGCGTTGAATGCCATGAGTATCTTTTCGAAGCTGCTGTCCTGGCCCTTGTTGGCGCGCCCCTTGGGTACGGCTTGCAGCCACTCGAGCCCATCCCTGCTGCCGTCCTCGGTCAATTCGAATCCGCGCTCGATCTCATTGCTGCCGGAGAGCAAGGCGGCGGGACTGCTGCCCAGGGCCGCATCCAGCTTCCTCACCGTCACCTGGTTCAGGTCAGCGTCATACAACCAGAATTTTGTGCCATCCCCGACAATCAGTTGCTCGTAGGGCTTCCGGTAAGTCCAGCGAAATTTTCCCGGACGCACGAACTGCATCGTGCCGGAAGCGGACTGGATGCGCTTGCCGTTCTGGTCCAGAACTTCCTGGGTGAAATCCGCCTGGGCTGAATGCGTAGTGGCGATGAAGGTCTTGAGTTTTTCGATGGCGCCGGCGTGGGCGTAAATCGGTGCGGCGAACAGCATCAAAACTGCAAAAATATATTTCATCATTTTCCTGACATTATTTAGGACTGAGGTGCGGGGACCGAGTACCGGGTTAACAGCGGGACACTGGGTTAACTCAATCCCCAGTCCTCAGTCCTGCCTTATCGGCGCAAGCACTTCGCGATTGCCGTTGCTTTGCATCGCCGAGACTATGCCGGCCGCCTCCATTTGCTCTACCAGCCGCGCGGCACGGTTATAGCCGATGCGCAGATGACGCTGCACCAGAGAGATCGAGGCGCGGCGATTTTTCAGCACGATTTCGACCGCCTGGTCGTACAGCGGATCGGCTTCAGCATCCAGGCTCTCGCCGGCGACCCCGCCCTCTTCCGAAGGTTCTTCCAGCGAATTGAGCACTCCGTCGATGTACTGCGGTTCACCTTGCGCCTTGAGATATTCGGCGACACGGTGCACCTCCTGGTCTGACACGAAAGCGCCATGCACGCGCTGCGGATAACCGCTGCCGGGCGGCAGGTACAGCATGTCGCCCTGACCCAGCAACGCTTCCGCCCCCATCTGATCCAGTATCGTGCGCGAATCGATCTTGCTCGACACCTGGAACGCCACGCGCGTCGGGACATTGGCCTTGATCAATCCGGTGATCACATCCACCGAGGGGCGCTGTGTTGCAAGCACCAGATGGATGCCGGAAGCGCGCGCCTTCTGCGCCAGACGCGCGATCAGCTCCTCGATCTTCTTGCCCACCACCATCATCAGGTCGGCAAGCTCGTCGATGAACACCACGATCAGCGGCAGTTCCTCAAGCGGCTCGGGATTGTCCGGCGTCAGCGTGAACGGGTTGGTCTCCGGCTTCCCGGCTTTCTCTGCATCGCGCAGCTTCTGGTTGTAACCGGCGATGTTGCGCACACCGAGCGCGGACATCAGCCGGTAGCGCCTGTCCATTTCCTGCACGCACCAATTGAGTCCCGAAGCGGCCTGGCGCATGTCGGTCACCACCGGTGCCAGCAGGTGCGGGATGCCTTCGTACACCGACAGCTCCAGCATTTTCGGATCGATCAGCAGCAGCCTGACCTGTTGCGGTGTGGCCTTGTAGATCAGGCTCAGGATCATCGCGTTGATCGCCACCGACTTGCCGGAGCCGGTGGTGCCCGCCACCAGCACATGCGGCATCCTGGCCAGATCGGCGACCACGGGTTTCCCGGAAATATCCTTGCCCATCGCAATGGTCAGCGCGGAATGCGTGTCGGCATACAGCTGCGAGCTGAGTATCTCGGAAAGCAGCACCACCTGGCGTTTCGGGTTGGGCAATTCCAGCGCCATGTATGCCTTGCCGGGT
>LSLI01000078.1 GCA_001577345.1 Candidatus Gallionella acididurans | reverse complement strand
AGGCCAAGACAGCGCAGGTCGAGGCGCGAACCATTCCATGATCCATTGCACCATTACCCAATTACAAAATGACTCTGTTTGAATTTTTACCGGACACTAATGGATGCTGTTAAATCTTATCTGTAAATTGTGGAAATATTCTTCGAAAGAGGTTACGCCCCTGTTGTTTCTGGCAAGCATGGCATGTTGTATCAGCGCTTGGGCAGATGACGTTAAACCTGATGGAATATGGCGGGGGAATGGCGGAGCTGCTTTATCTGAAGCTACTGGCAACACTCAAAGTTCCAGCCTGACTATTACAGCAGACACCACGCGCCGTACAGCGGAGGATAAATTATCCCTGTCGGCCCAGTATGTCGGAAGCCGCGCCCGGAGTACGTACAACGGCGTTACCAGCACAAGCACTACAGCCAACCAGGGGTTTGCCCGCTCCCAATATGACCACAACATCACTGAGACCAAGTTCGGCTTTGGCGGCCTGGTGTTCAGCCGTGACCAAATCCAATTACTCAGCCTTCGCAGTATGATCAGCGGCGGCTTTGGCTACCACATGATCAAGACATCTGATTCACAATGGAACCTCCTCGGCGGTATGTCCTACAGGTCGGACAAATACAGCGATCCGGGTGTACTCATCAACAACCAGATCAGATCGGGTTTCGACACCACGGAACTTTTGTTCAGTGAGGATTCGACCAACAAGCTTAGTGAATCGACCAACTTTAACCAGCGTCTGTCGATCAGGCCCAATATCAGCGGCGAATCGGGGTTTCTTGTTACGTTTGACTCAACTCTAATGGTGATGATCAACAAAACATTGAGCTTAAGAGTTTCGTTTCAGGACAATTTTAACAGCATGTCACAAGCGCCAATCCTGAAAAACGACACCTTGTTCTTCACGGGCATTAACGTAAAATTCGGCGAATGATCTAAACGGCGAACCCGGCAATGGTGAGGCAATTGCTGTCAACGGCTGTTCAAAATCGAGTCCATATTATTCTCCAGATCGTTCACCACCACCCAGTCGGTGGCCCCGGCCTTGCGCACTCTCGCCTCCCACCGGGCCAACCTGTCGAGATACAAGCGCGGATCGGCGTTGTCGGTGCCCAGTTTGCTGACGTTCAGCGCCACGATGCGGATTCCCTTCAAGTCGATCGGAAAGTCGCGCACCGTGCCCTTGTTCAGCTCCTCCTGCATATCCGAGAAGATCACGATGGTCTTGTTGCCGGCCTTGGTCTCATTCAAATATTCCGCGCCCTGAATCAGGGCACCGGTGATATCGGTATACGCGCTGCCGTGCGCGTCCCTGGCAAACGAGTCGATCTTGACTTTGAATGCGCGCTTTTGCTCGATTGACTGTGAAGGACGCTTATCGAAGGTGACCTTGGCGACGATATCCTTTTCTGTAAAGCTGCGCGTCTCCACCTTGGCCACCGCCAGCGAATCACCCGGATTCAGCGTGGCCAGCAGATAGTTGACGACCTTGGCCGCCTTGTTAACCTGCTTGGCGTAGGAACCGGAAGTATCCACCAGCATGTACACTGCCTGGCTGTGCACACGGCTGTCACCGCACGCGCTGGCAAACAGTGCCCCGAAAAGCATCAATGACACCGGCAGTGATCTTTTCATGATGCGCTCCCGAGTTTGGATTGTCCTTTAGCCGTCGAACTATCGCGCAACGCCAGCACCCAGCGCTCCACCATCAGCGGTATCACGATCAGGATGTCATAAGCCGACTCGAGCACCCTGGCAAAGCGCCTGAACACCACGCCGGTGAACCTGAGCACGAAACCGGTCCCGCGCATGGTCTGCACCAGCACCACGCCGATGACAGTGCGCAGCGAATGCACCACGCTTTCCAGCGGGATCGCCACGAAAGCCAGCGCGAACGGCAGCACGAAGCCCATGATCATCTGTCCGGCCATCGGTATATTCGACATCCAGTTATCAGTAACGGGCGGCGCGGTGGAAGCAAGATCCCTCATCAGCGAGGACTTGTCTGCGACCAGCATGTCGCGCATCAGCGCCAGCGACGACTCGATGCCCGCCAGTATCACCAGGAAGATCAGCGAAGCCAGCATCAACCGGCGGCGCATGCGGTCATCCATGCTGGCGATCTTGGGAAAAAGTTGCGTTATGCGCAGCGATTCAAGCAGGAACAGCCCCATCGAAGCTTCCATCAGGATGATCACCAATGCCGCCACATCGGAAGTCCTTAAACTATTGGTGATGTAATCGCTGGCGCCGACCATTTCAGACATGGGCAGGGCAATAAGTTTGTAGTTGATGAAGGCACCGCCCATCGCGATCACCATCACCAGCGATGAGATCGCCAGCTGCACGAACGCCGAGACGGTCAGCGCATGTTCAGTCTTGATGTCCTTGGCGCGCATCCCCGCGAACTTGGTCATGTCATCGTCGATCTGCTTGGCGTTGCTGTGCAGGGTCAGCATCTTCTTGTCCATTTCCACCATCAGCTTGTCCACCGAGCGCCACACCGGCTGCATGCTTTTCAGTATCTTGTGCCGTTCCTCATAGGAACGCCGATACTCCGCCACTGTCTTGTCATGGATCTTCTGGATAGACTTGTTGATGTCCTCCAGCAGCTTGCGCGGAATGTCGCCGCCCGATTTGAGTTGCGAGACCGATTCGAGCGCCCCCACCCATTCCGGCGGCGGCGGAGGTACCTCGCCACATCTGCGGTAATCCTCCTCGATGCGCGTCACCTCTTCCATCAGCTTGCGCTGCAAGGCGGGAAATTCCTGCATATCCTTGCGAATGATATTCCCCACGCGCTCGAATTCCCGGTCTATCATCGCTGCGGCACTTTCCTGGCTATGTGCCAGCAATACCGCCTGATTGCGCAAACGCAAATTCTCGGCACTCAGGAACAGCCATTTGGAAATGAAGCGTGTGGACTGGGTGACCAGGTTGCATACCGAGTGGATCACCCCATGCATGGGCTTGCGTGCCGCATACAGGAATAGCATTACCAGTATGGCCAGGGCCAGAACGGAAAGCGCTGCGTTATCTGGCCAAAACAACCACGAATGCCGGTCGATCATTGAATATCCTCCTGTCGTTGATGTTTGCCACCGGCCCCAAAATCAGGTCACCACGGCTGCGAGTCCGGCCAACAAGCCCGACCCAGGCAACAAGCACTCTGCCCGTTCTGCCATCCACCCGCAATACCGCTCATCCCCGGGATTTACCGTTTGTCTCCCCGGCGATACCGCTTGTCAAAATTTCGGGTACCGCTCACGCAGAAACTTTATTAACAGAGGCAATAGAAAAGCGCGTGTCTGCTGCATCTGCATTCCATCCCGGCAGTGGTGTTGTATCAGGCAATATATTTTCAATTTCAGTGATAAAGTTCACCCTTATTAAATGCAGCATTCCTGAATTATTCGACCATCCAAATGGAATCCATACCCTACCTGCCTGACGTTACGCTATGCGCCATTGATTGCGTTAATCCGGTGCAGGCTTTGCGCGCACTCGATCTGAGCGGATTGCAGTGCCGTTTCGGTGATGTGCTGTTCCTGTCCGATACCGCTTCACAATACCAACTGGCCGGATGCCGCATGCAAGTGATATCCCGCATCGGTTCGGTTGCCGAATACTCGCGCTTCGTGCTCAAGGAATTGGGCCACCACATTCGCACCGGGCACGTTCTGCTGGTTCAGTGGGACGGCTACATCATCAACCCGCATAGCTGGCGTTCCGGGTTTCTCGAATATGATTACATCGGCGCGCCGTGGGGCTGGTACCAGGATGCGCATCGCGTCGGAAACGGCGGCTTTTCGCTGCGATCCCGGCGGCTGCTGGACGCATTACTAGATGAGGAAATCGTCGATCTCGATCCCGAGGATGAAGCCATAGGGCGGCGTTACCGCACACTCCTCGAATCAAAGTACGGCATCCGGTTTGCCCCTGATGATATTGCCGAAGCTTTCTCGTTCGAGACCATCGCTCCCAAAGGAAATCCTTTCGGTTTCCACGGCCTGTTCAATATGTGGACGGTATTGCCACTCGACAAACTGAATGGGTTTGTCTCGGCTCTTGCAGCATCGTCAGTTGCCAGCCCCCAATACCTTCAATTGTGCAGGAATTATGTCGAACTGGGCTGCATGGAAGAAGCAACAATATTGCTCAACCGACGCTTGGAAATAATCCCGGATGATAGCGACGCAGGAAAATTGCTGGCGGCGCTCGCCTCTCCGCATGCGGGCATCCCGCCAACCCAGTCTATGTTGGGACGCAACGACCCGTGTCCCTGCGGTAGCGGCAAACGATACAAGCTGTGCTGTGGGGCGATTTCAGAACACCGGCCTGCGGCAACTCCGTTGCCAGCCGGGCAAATCGGGTTCATTTTGCATAACGCCATGGCACATCATCATGCGGGGCGTCTGGCAGAAGCCGAAGCAGGCTATCGACTGGTGCTTGAACACAAACCGAAGCATGCCACAGCGCTGCAATATCTCGGCGTCCTTGCCGGGCAGCGCGGTGATCCGGTGCGTGCACAGCAATTGAACCGGCAAGCACTTGACCTTCGTTCGTACCTGGCCGATTTCCACATCAATCTCGGCATGTGCCTGCGCCTGCAAGGCAGATTGCAGGAGGCTCGGGATTGCCATTCCAACGTTCTCGCACTCAGGCCGGATGATGCTTCACCACTATAATATCCCCGAATATGCAGCTATTCGTAAAATAACCTGGCCGGATTCGATGTGTTTCCATTCCGTGTCCAGCGTCAACCAGGCCGGTGCGACACAGTTTTCATTGCTCTTGGTTTCTTTCGGGATGCCGATTTTCATGCGCGACTTGATCCGATCATTCAGCATGCTGTAATTCATTGCACCATTCATCCTGATAATCCACAACAGCCGGGCTCGGAATGCCCGCATGCAACCCTGATTCCATGTTGTATAACATCGGTGTAACATCCCCTCCTGAAGCGCGTTGATCCGGACTGCAAGTTGATGCCGCAAGGGGAAACATGGGGTCGATAGAACTCAAGATGGCCATGCTGACAGGGGCGGCAGTCGGGATGCTCATAATCGTTGTCGAAGGCGTGGCAATGCACCGCAAGGCATCGAAATACCGCGCGCATCTGCGCGAACTTTACCGGACCCGAAAGTTCATCCGCCTGTTCATCGAAGCCGGCAGTGTTGCTTTTGTCATTTTGGTCCAGCCGGTAATCGTGTCAGTGCTGATGGTGAAGGCGATGGATAATCTGAATCCGGAATTTTCCGTGCATGCGATGGCGCAGCTGAGGGAAGGAATGCACATCGGTGCGCTTAAGGATAACCACCACCGCGATCAACCTTGAACAGAGCCGCCTGGTACCGTATATTTTCTCCCGTCGCAAATTTGTCTTTAGTAAAGAGTTTGACCGTGTCAACCAACCACAGAAAAGGAGTAAGGCATATGAAAAACATGACAGTAATTTCCGGTATTAAAATGAAATGGCTTGCCGCGCTTGCAGGAGTACTTTGCTTGACCTTCACGGCAGGTGCCTCTGCAGAACAAAATGCAAGGCCATGTGCGGACGACGCGGCCAGGCTTTGCCAGGGCATGCAACCGGGAGACGGACACATGGCGAAATGCCTGAAAGAGCATTCCGGCGAACTGTCGCCCGCCTGCAAGGAAAACATGGCGAAGATGAAGGAAAAGGCCAGTGATTTCCGCCACGCATGCAAAGATGACATGAAGAAAATCTGCGCGGGGATACAGCCCGGAGGAGGCAGGATCATGCAATGCATGAAGCAACATGAAGCAGAGCTGTCACCAGCGTGCAAGGAAATGATGGACCAGCACAATATGAATATGATGGATCAGCACAATATGATGGATCAGCACAAAGCTCCACAGTAACAAGCAGGAATGGAACAGAGGTTGGCAGGATTAAATTTGCCCGCCCCTGTTGCTGCAATTTCACCGGAACAGGGCAATGCGCGCAGTCAAGCCAAATGTAAGGTTTTCGATCCTTGGGTTGTCAGGCCTTGAACCTGGGGCCGGTTAGTGACAGCAGGCCGGCAAGTATCTTCCTGCCGGCCGACGAGTTACGCACCTGCGCGGATTCCTGCACGCGATGCTGTTTCAGCAAATGCGGTGATTTTTGAAAAGCAATGAACTGCGCAAGTGCCGCGTGCAGGTGGCTCTTGAGGATTTTCACTTTTACGGGCTTGTTCAGAAAACGGAAGATTTGCGCCTGGTTGATGAGTTCGATCACCAGATCGGAGTCCGAGGCTGCGGTGAGCACGATGGACAGTATCTGCGGGTTCTCCTGTTTGAGCAGCTTGATCATGGCGGTCACATCCGCGTTTCCCGTTCCGACATCGGCGACTACCACGGCAACTTTCTGTTCCTGTATGACCGCAATCGCGGCGGCGAGGTCGGGCGCGTAAAAGACCGGACACAAACTGTCTATCAGGCCTTTGGTGACCCGGTATATTCATGTCCGTACATATCATAAAAAAGGGGATTTATGCGGCACAAACCCCACGCCTGCGGACGAACGCTAACAAAAAAACCGCCAAACAGCAGCAATATGCCGAATCATGCAGAGCACCCCAGCCAAGCACGCAACGAAACGCCCGCCGCTGTGCTAGAGTGTAGCAAAGAAGGGAGTGCATCCCATGTTGCCCGCACAACTCTTGCCGCCAAACATCGCGCCCGGCTCGTCAAGCCAGCGGCATCTGGTGAACGTTCTGAGTTCACACGGTTATTTTCTGCGTCATCCGGGCGTGATAGAAACCCATATCTCCTGGGTGCTGTTGAGCGGACACGATGCATACAAGATAAAGAAAGCCGTCGATCTCGGCTTTCTCGATTTTTCCTCCCTTAAGGCGCGCAATTATTATTGCGATGAGGAGCTGCGCCTAAATAGACGCCTCGCACCGGACATCTACCTCAATGTCTTGCCTATCGGCGGCACCCCGGAAGAACCGGTGCTGGGCAAGATGCCGGCCATCGAATATGCCGTCCATATGCGGCGCTTTTCTCCGTCCGGCTTGATGGATCGCATGTCGGCACGAGCGCGCATCACTCCCGACCATATCGACAAATTGGCCGCTATCATCGCCGCTTTCCACAACACTTTGCCTGCTGCGGCAAAGGATTCCCCGTTTTGTGCGGTGGCCGTGATAGAAAAAGCGGCGTTGGGGAATTTCGCGTTATTACAGCAGACCTGCACCGTGCACAGGGACATTGCCCTGCTGAAACTGCTGGGCAAAGCAAGCACGGAGGAATTTTCCGCCTGCCTGCACCTGTTTCAGCAGCGCGCGGCGGCAGGTTGCATACGCGAATGCCACGGCGACATGCATCTCGGCAACATCGTGGTGCTGAACGATGTGCCCACTCCCTTCGACGGTATCGAGTTCAACGCCGCACTGCGCTGGATCGACGTGATCAGCGAGATCAGTTTCCCGGTCATGGATCTGTTGCGGCATGGCCAGCCGCAACTGGCCTGGCGTTTGCTCAATGGCTATCTGGAGAACACCGGTGATTATTCCGGATGCGGGGTGCTGCGCTTCTACCTGGCCTACCGCGCCATGGTGCGCGCCAAGATCGCCGCAATAAGCAGCGGTCAACGTCCCATGGCGAATAAAGCGCAACAATCAAAATCCCTGCACGGATATCTCGGACTGGCTTATGACATTCTGACACGACGCCGTCCCGTGCTGATCATCACCCACGGTCTGCCCGGCTGCGGAAAAAGCACCTTCGCGCAAATCGCCCTGGAAAAATTGGGTGCGATCCGTATCCGCTCGGATGTAGAACGCAAACGCTTGTTTGGTTTGACCGCGCTGGCCGATAGCGACGCTTTGACCGGTGAGGATATCTATGGCGAAGATGCGACGCGACGCACCTACGAACGCCTGCATGTACTGGCCCGCGACGTGATTGCTGCGGGTTTCCCGGTCATCGTCGATGCCGCCTTTTTGCGCCGCGCGGAACGCGAAATTTTCCGCACGCTTGCCCATGAAATGGCCGTACCCTTTGTGATCGCCAGTTTGCGGGCGGACACAGCGGCAATGGCACAACGGCTGGAACAGCGAAACAACCGGCACAATGATGCATCAGAAGCCGGCATTACCGTACTGCAAAAACTGCGGGTAGTTCAGGAACCGCTACTGGATCAGGAGAGGGTTGCAGCCGTGACCTTCGTCAACAATGGCGATGTCGATGCACTGCGATCCGCCGTTGAGGGTTGGAAATCACTCGATGCCTATCTGGCATGAGCTCTGGATTACGGGGATATCAACCCAAGTCATTACGCGTTGCGCACTACACTCCAATCGCTACAACACCACGGGACTGTCCGGCAACTCATTGACGTTGCCGCTGTGCGCGGGAAAGTGGCGCGACAGATGTTCGCCCACCGCATGTATGCCGGCGACCACCCCAGCCTCGAATTTCCCGTCGCGAAATGACTTTTCCATGTCCCGGCATATCGTATCCCATACCGTTTGGCCGAGTCTGACATGGATGCCGCGGTCGGCGACGATCTCGACATCGCGATCTGCAAGCAACAGATAAATCAGCACGCCGTTGTTGTGCTCGGTATCCCAGACGCGCAGTTTGGAAAAAACCTCAACGGAGCGTTGCCGGGCGGTCTGTCCCGCCAGCAAGGGTGCCAATTCCAGGGAAGCTTCAACCGCGAAGCGTATCTGACCGGAATGCCGCGCTTCTGTTGAGCGTATTGCGTTCTCAATATCATGCATGGCGCGCGATGGAAATACGCGCCGCACTGCCGCACGGCCGATAGATAGATGGCGCAAGATGCGTTTCAAATTCATCACCAACTCCCGGATGCACCGCCGCCGCCGAAACCCCCGCCCCCGCCACCGAATCCACCTCCACCACCAAAGCCTCCTCCGCCAAATCCACCCCCGCCGAAACCGCCGTAGACTCCCAAACCGCGTCCGCCGCCCAGCAGCACGAACACGAACGCCAGCAGTCCGACCAGCACTGCAATCACCATCTGCGCGACTATGAACCAGGCCAGCACAGCCAGAGCTCCGCCCATCAGCACAGCGGCCGGAATACGCCCGAGCATCGCGCGCAGCATTCCGCCCACGACCACCACCAGACCGAACGCGATGAACAGCAATGACTCGATGTCGAATTTTCCGTTTGCGGAGGCGCGGCGCTGCGGCGCGGGCAAGGGTTCGCCGTTGACTACCCCCATCATCGCCGCCAGGCCGGACTCGATGCCCGAATAAAAATCACCGCGCTTGAAACGCGGCACGATGATCTCGTCGATGATGCGGTTCGCGGTGGCATCGTTGAGCGCGCCTTCCAGGCCATAGCCCACTTCGATGCGCAATGCGCGGTCGTCTTTGGCGACCAGCAGCAGCGCGCCGTCATCAACACCCTTGCGCCCGAGCTTCCACGCCTCGACGACGCGGATGCCGAATTGCTCGATGGTTTCGGGTTGCGTGGTCGGCACGATCAGAACCGCAAGCTGCGCGCCCTTGGCCTTTTCAAACCCGGCAAGACGCGAATCCAGTGTTTGTATCTGTTGCGCATCCAGTGTCCCGGTGAGATCGGTGACTCGCTGGGTGAGCGGCGGCAGCGCAACATCTGCCCGTGCCGCACCGCTTAGCAACAGTACAAGCAGAAACGCGCGCGGCCATATCAGGTTCAAGTCAATCCACCGATACCGCACCCTTGGATGGGGCGAAATCCACCGCCGGAGGCCGCGAGATCTCCTTTTCGTTTTCTACCGTAAACGATGGCTTGACCTTGTATCCGAACATCATCGCTGTCAGGTTGCTCGGGAAAGAGCGTATCGCGATATTGTATTGCTGAACCGCCTGAATGTAGCGGTTTCGCGCCACGGTGATGCGGTTCTCGGTTCCTTCCAGTTGCGCCTGCAGGTCGCGGAAATTCTGGTCGGATTTCAGTTGCGGATAATTTTCCGTCACCACCAGCAGCCGGCTCAATGCCGAGGTCAGCTGGCCCTGGGCCGCCTGGAATTTGGCGAATGCCTCCGGATCGTTGATCAACTCGGGAGTGGCCTGGATGCTGCCCACCCTGGCGCGCGCCTCGGTGACGCCCAGCAACACAGTCTTCTCCTGCGCGGCAAAACCCTTGACGGTATTGACCAGATTGGGGATCAGATCGGCACGCCGCTGATATTGGTTAAGCACCTCCGCCCAACTCGCCTTGATCTGCTCGTCGGTGGTTTGAAAAGTGTTGTAACCGCAGCCGCTCAACGTCACTGCCAGCAAAACCATCCATAAGGTACGCATCGTCAATTCTCCTGAATCAAAGATAAATTTCTCGCGGAAACTATAGCACTAAACCAATAAAAAAGCGGTCGGCTCTTGCAGGGGCGGACCATGCCTGTCCTGCATCATGCCGCCTGTCCCGCCGCGTAGCCCGAAGCCCATGCCCACTGGAAGTTATAGCCGCCGAGTTGACCCGTGACATCGACAACCTCGCCGATGAAATACAGGCCCGGAACCGCGATGCATTCCATGGTCTTGGAAGACAGCGCGCGGGTATCGACACCGCCGCAGGTCACTTCGGCCTTGCTGTAACCCACGGTGCCGGACGGTATGACCTGCCAGTCGTGCAAATGCGCGGCGATCTGCTTGCGTTCCTTGTCATTATATTGGTTGAGCGGCTTGTTCTCGATCTTGTTATGCTCAGTCAACTGCGCGCACCACACCTCGGAGAAACTCTTCGAGAACCATAGCACCAGATAATTACTGAGCAACTTCTTGCTGGCCCTCTGTTCTGTCAACAATGCCAGCATATCGCAATCCGGCAACAGATTGATGTGCAGCGGTTGGCCGTGCTGCCAGTACGAAGAAATTTGCAGGATCGCAGGGCCGCTCAGGCCGCGATGCGTGACCAGCAGGTTTTCGCGGAACGACTGCTTGCCGAAACTCACGATCGTGTCGAGCGAAACGCCGGTCAGGTCGGCATAGGGCTTCCAGTCATCCGGTGCAAACGTCAGCGGCACCAGGCCGGGCTTGAGCTTGGTCAGGGGTATGCCGAATTGTTCGGCGACGTGATAGCCGAACGGAGTGGCGCCGATCTTGGGTATCGAAAGACCGCCGGTGGCGATAACCAGCGAGGCGGAATTAAATTCGCCGCGCGTAGTGCTGACATGGAACCGGTGCTGCTCCTGTTTCTGTTGCCCGTCTTCTGGAGGCGCGTAATTGATTTCGCCGACCTCGCAGTTCATGAAGCGCTTGACCCCGGCCGCCTCGCATTCACCGCGCAGCATCGCGATCACGGCTTCCGACTCGTCATCGCAAAACAATTGGCCCAGGGTTTTTTCGTGGTAGCCGATGTTGTGTTTTTGCAGCAGCGCAATGAAATCCTGCGGCGTGTAACGCGCCAGTGCAGAACGGCAAAAGTCCGGATTGGCGGAAATGAAATTTCCCGGTTTGGTGTTGATGTTGGTAAAGTTGCATCGCCCCCCGCCGGATATGCGTATCTTTTCCGCGAGCTTTTTGGAATGGTCCAGCAATACCACGGAACGTCCGCGTTGCCCGGCCTGGATGGCACACATCATTCCTGCTGCGCCGGAACCGATAATAATCACATCTGTTTTCATGTTTGTTTGCGTGGCTCATACGAGCGTTGGTTAATGGGCATATTGTTTGGCGAAGGCCGTGACTGCACTGCGGTACTCGACCAGGCCGACCGCCGCGCTATTGCTGTGTTCACCACCCCTGATCAGAACAAGCTCCTTCGGCTGCGGTGCGGCGTCGAAGAGTCGTTGTGACATTTCCACGGGCACTCTTCTATCCCAGGTCCCATGGATCAGCAGTACCGGAATTTTGAGTTGAGTTATTTTTTTCAGGGAATCAAAGCGCTGGTTGAGCAGCCAGTCCACGGGAAGCAGCGGGTATGTCAACTTGCCCATATCCGTTATCGAAGTGAAGGTGCTTTCAGCAATCAATCCTGCCGCCTCGGGATGGCGAACGGCCAAGTCGATTGCGACCGCCCCACCCAGAGAATGACCGTAAATGATAATTTTCCCGGGACTTACACCGCGCTTTGTGACCAGATATTGCCAGGCCGCCTCGGCATCCTCATACACTTTAGCCTCACTCGGGCTGCCGCCGCTGCTATTGCCAAATCCGCGGTAATCCGGAAGCAGCAGATTGAAGCCGTAATTATGCAAACGCAGCGCGTGCTCCAGATTGTTGCCGATATTGCGGTCATTGCCGTGCAGATAAAGCAGTGTCTCCGCGTTTTCCCGATCTGCGGCTAACCACCAGGCCTGCAATTCGCCACGATCCGGCCCGCTGCCGACCGGGATGAGCAACTCCTCGAATTTCATGCCCAGACGATCCGGTGTGGTTTGCAGAATGGGCGTTGGCTCGAATATATGCTCACGCTGCGTATCCCACATATAAACGCAAATGGCCAGATATGCCGCTGCGATTGCAGACACAGAGATGATTAGACGCCGCTTCCAGGCATGCATCATCATGCCGTCCCCTCCAGTTTTTTCCACAAGCAGCAACCCTGGCTGGCCTTGTCAATATCGGCAAGTTGCTGCATATGTACGGCCAATTCTTCAGCGCTGGGCTGCAGCACGCGCAGTTTTGGCCGCGGCGCATCGGTGTCCAGCACAACGGGTTTGCTAGCCCCGGGGGCATCATCCCCAAGCAGACTTTCCTGTCCGCGCGTCATCGCAAAATAAACCTCGGCAAGCAACTCGGTATCCAGCAATGCACCGTGCAGGCTGCGATGCGCGTTATCAATTTCATAGCGGCCGCACAACGCGTCCAGGCTGTTCTTCTTGCCCGGGTGCATCTCGCGCGCGACCTTGAGCGTATCCACCACTGCGTTTTGCAACGGCGGCATCCCGATCAACTCCAGTTCGTGATTAAGGAAGCCGATGTCGAACGGCGCGTTGTGGATGATGAGTTCGGCATCCGCTATGAATTCCAGAAAGCCGGGCGCGATGTCCGCAAACTTGGCTTCGTTCTGCAACCGCTCATAGGTCAGGCCGTGTACCGCCACCGCACCGGCATCTATCTCGCGTTCCGGGTTGAGGTAACGATGGAAACGGCGCAGCGATACCCTGCGCCCGTCCAGCTCTATCGCCGCCAGTTCGATGATGCGATGGCCCTGTCTGGGATCCAGCCCGGTCGTTTCTGTGTCCACCACAATCTTACGCATTGCCTTGTTCCTGTATCAATTCCACACCCCTGTTAGCGAGCTCGTCGGCGCGCTCGTTGCCGTCGTGTCCGGCGTGGCCCTTGACCCATACCCATTCGATCTGGTGTTGCGTCGCCAGCGCGTCCAGCCTGCGCCACAGGTCTTCGTTCTTCACCGGTTTCTTGTCGGCAGTCTTCCAGCCGCGCTTTTTCCAGTCATGTATCCAGATGCTGATACCCTGCTGAACATATTTCGAGTCGGTATGCAGCCGCACATGGCAGTGACGTTTCAAGGCTTCCAGCGCGGCGATCGCGCCCATCAGCTCCATGCGGTTGTTGGTGGTATGCACTTCGCCGCCAAACAATTCACGTTCCTTGCCTCTGGTGCGCAACAGCGCACCCCATCCGCCCACGCCGGGGTTGCCCTTGCATGCACCGTCGGTAAAGATCTCAATCGGGTCGGCTCCCGATGAAGCCAGCGCGGCTGGCGCTTTACCCGTTGCGGATGCTGCGTCTCTGTTCATTGCTTATCCATCTCGCTGTGATGTGTGATTTTATTGTTCAACTTCGGTGAAACCGGCAGCAACTTGCTCACCAATCCCTCATTCCATTTCGGCTTGATCAACCGCATCCCGTGCACGCGCTTGACCGCATGCAAAAAATATACGCCGCCGCTCACTGCCCACCAGCGGTCGCCCGCCGACTCGATAAAGGCGAAGCGCTCCAGCCACTTCGTTGTATGAAACGGGGGCGCATAGGCGGAAAAGCGTCCGCCAGCCACCTCGAAACCCAGCAACGCCAGCCAGTCCTTGATGCGTGGCAGTGAAATGAAATTGCCTTGCCACGGGTACCCCTCCCGCTCGACCAGAACACGGTGCACCCCCCACAGACTGCGCGGATTGAAGCCGCTGATGAGCAGGTTGCCCTCTGGTCGCAGCACTCGCGCCACCTCGCGCAACACCTCGTGCGGGTGTTCGGAAAACTCCAAAACATGCGGGATCAACACCAGATCCAGGCTGTCGCTGTCGAACGGCAATTCCGTGCAAATCAGGCGCACATCAGACACTTTATTGGCAAAACAATCAGTCATGCGTCCAGCCGAACCAACCACCCCCGAGTTGCCGGCAATGGCGCTGCCGGCCGATTGCGCGAGCAAGTCCGATGCGGGAGTACCCGCAACACTTGGATCCGTCATGCCGTATTGTGCCCGCGCGGCTTTCCCTGTCTGATTCCCCCCGCTGATACGCAATGGCATCCGGTTGCCATGCAAAAAATCGTGCTCTGGCAAACCCAACTGCAAAGCGTTGTAGCCAAATATACCACTGACGGTACGGTCGAAATATGCCTGCTCGCGCGCCAGCACATAGCCGCCTTGCGGAGTCGCAAACCACTCGCTCAAGCTTTTCGCAATTAATTTACAATTAGGCATTGCTTCCGTTCCACTTGCTCTACAATCAGATATTGTTTTAGTTGCACTTGCTCAATGACTTCCAACCCCATCTTTCAAATCACCGCCATTCCCGCCCTGCAGGACAACTATATCTGGGCCATCCACAACGACCATCGTGCCGTGGTGGTCGATCCTGGCGAAGCCGAACCGGTGCTTGCCTTCCTGACTTCGCGCAGCCTGAAGCTGGAATCCATCCTGTGCACTCATCGCCACGCCGACCACATCGGTGGTATCGCAGAATTGCGCGAAGTATACAACGTGCCGGTGTATGGGCGGCGACATCCGAATAACCCGCATATCACCAATGACCTGCGCGAGGGCGACAGACTCGGACTGGAGGCTTTCGGGATAGAGTTCGACATCATCGAGATCCCCGGACACGTCGACGACCATATCGCGTTTATCGCGCCGGGAATATTGTTCTGTGGCGACGTGCTGTTCGGAGCGGGCTGCGGCAGGAACTTCGAGGGCACTCCGGAACAACTGTTCCATTCACTGCAACGCCTGGCCCAGCTCCCCGATTCCACACTAGTGTATTGCGCCCACGAATATACCGCCGCCAACCTGCGCTTCGCTCTGGCCTGCGAAGCGGATAACCCCGCCCTGAAACAACGCATCACGACCACTGGGCAACTGCGCGCGGCGAACCAGATCACCCTACCCTCCACGATCGCGCTGGAGAAGGCTACCAATCCTTTCCTGCGCTGTACTCAACCGGAAATCATCCGCACGCTGCAACATCGCGGCCTGACGGACGCCAGCGAACTCGGAGCATTCACTGCCATGCGTGCGTGGAAGAACCATTTCTAAAATCAGTATTCAAGGCGTGGCATTAAGG
>LSLI01000077.1 GCA_001577345.1 Candidatus Gallionella acididurans | reverse complement strand
GGCAACCATTTTCAAGGCAACACTCCAGATCGCCGACATGGATCGGCATTATTATGCCGAACACGCCCTGACGCTGGCGCGGCACCCATCGGAAACCGATGAGCGCATGATGGTGCGCCTGCTCGCTTTTGCGCTTTACGCCGGCGATGCACTGGCGTTTGGCAAGGGCATGAACAGCGATGATGAACCCGACCTGTGGCAAAAGGACCTTACCGGCGCGATCAAACACTGGATAGAAGCGGGACTGCCCGACGAGCGCGTCATCCGCAAAGCCAGCGGGCGCGCCGACCGGGTCACGATCATTTGCTACGGCCGTTCCGCCGGCATCTGGTGGAACGAGAATCGCGACAAGTTGCAGCGCCTGAACAACCTGACCGTAATCAGGCTGCCTATGGAAACCACGCTGGCTCTGGCCGCGCTGGCCAGCCGCACGATGCAACTGCAATGCACGATACAGGAAGGCCACATCATGGTGACCAGCGCTGCCGGAATGACAGAAATCGAACTGGAAGTTTTGCAGGGCAGCTTTCGCGAGGACGCATGATGGAATGGCGATGACAACAAAGCTGCCTCCTTGCCCGTGCGGCTCGGGCGACTACGCCAGCTGCTGCGGCCGCTGCCACGACGGCGTACCGGCGGCGGATGCGGAAACCCTGATGCGTTCGCGCTACAGCGCCTATGTGCTCAAACTGGAAACCTATCTGCTGGCCACCTGGCATCCCGGCACGCGGCCCGCAGCGCTCGATCTCGCGGCAAACCATACCAAATGGCTGGGTCTCGAAGTCAAAAAACATCTCCCCGAATCAGCAGGCCGGGCCACGGTGGAATTTGTTGCACGCTACAAGATTGGCGGCCGCGCCGGCCGCCTGCATGAGGTCAGCCGCTTCGTTCGTGAAAATGACCGGTGGTTTTACGTGGATGGGGAATTTGTCGGCTAGACTTTTATTGTCCGGGCTCAATATGAACTGGCTGACCAGCGTTGTTCCGGCAAGCCATGCTCCAGAAAAACACTCCTGGCGGCTTGCAGCTGTGCCGCAGTGCCGGCCGCATAGACATCGTAGCGATGCAGGTCGGGATAATCGCCGGCAATACTGGCCAGCACGGTTTCTGCATCTGCGGTTTGGGCGTGGGGTACGTAAGTAAAATTATCAAGCGCATCCGCCCAGGCGCGGCACAGGTTGTTCTGGTAGTGCCCCGCCTCGTCCGCCAGCCAGTGCAAATCCATCGATTCGGCCAGATCAAGCGACATCGCGTGCTGGATCAGGCTTTTGATCGGTGCGAAGCCGATGCCGAATGCGACGAAGATGATAGGGCGCGCAGAGACATCTTCCAGCACGAACTCACCGTAGGGACCCTCCACCTCGACGCTGTCGTGCGCTTTCAAACCGCCGAACAGCAGCCCTGAAAATGCATCGTCCGGCTGGTGCGATATATGGATCTCGATATGCCGTTCTTCGCAGGGGCAGCTGGCGATCGCGTATAGCCCGCTCGCGCCCTGCGCCGACAGGCGGATCGCCTGCCCGGCCAGGAAACGCAGGCGCTGGCTGCGCGGAGCCTGCAGATGCAGGACTGCCAGCCGGGAATTGAACTCTTCCACCGATTTCACCTTGGCCGCCAGATGTTGTTCCTGAATGTCATTTGCACCCGCCACGCCGGCTTCGAGCACCACATCGTTCACCGCCGCGCAGCAGCACATCAGAAAAACCCCCGAGTCCTTTTCGGACTGGCTCAACACATAGTCATGCGCATGGACTTTTTTGACCTCGCCCGACATCAGGCGCGCCCGGCACTCGCCGCAGTTGCCGTTGCTGCACCCGTAATTGAGCGATACCCCGGCGCGCAGCGCAGCCTCCAGAATCGTGTCATTGCTCTCGACAAAGAATTCATGCCCGCTGGGCTGGATGGTGACGTGTGCCGACATGATTTTCATTATCCTTTCCTGTGCGATCAGCGCCCGGGCCTGCACGGCGCCGGGCGGCATTTCCCCTAGGTTGCGCGCTATAAATGCGCGCACCGTGTGCAGCGCATGACGGGTTTCTTTGCCCTGTTCTCCCGGGCCCTGTTCTTCCTCGATCTCGTCGATCTTTTCGTCCAGCCATGACAACACCTGGCTGTAATGCATCAACAACGCCTTGGTCGCGGCGTACTCCCTGCCCAGCTCGATCAGGCGTGCAGACAACACTTCCTTGTCCGGCATCGCCCGTTCGAATACGCGCTTGCCGAAAGCCTTCTCCTTGATCTCCGTGACCCGGCGGTATTCAGCATCATCGTCCCATTTTGCAGCGGGAAATGCGCGCAACAATTCATCCAGCTCGACCATGCCATCAAAGGTATCGAGCGTGCCGCCGCGTATCATTTCCTGCAAGGCATGGCGGGATATTCCGACCAGCCTGGTGACGCGGGAAAGAGGCAAGTAATGACTCATGGTTGCATTCTAGGCGGTCTCAACTTTGTTGTGCAAATGTTGTTATACCAAAATCAAGCCGGTGAATTCATCGCTTTCTGCGTGGCATTCCCCAACCCGGTACCGCTTCTGCTAAAGTCCGCGCATGGGAAAATTGACTTTGGATCGCATCCTGCAATCGCAGGGATTTGGCACGCGCAAGTGGTGCGGTGAAGTGGTTGCCGCAGGCGAGGTGAACATCGCCGACGAGATTGTCAGCGACAACCGCGTCTTCGAGACCCGCGGACTGGTGTTCGGGATATTCGGGGAAGAGTGGATTTTCCGCGAAAACGTGTACATTGCCTTGAACAAGCCTGCCAATTTCGAGTGCTCGAGAAAAGCCAGCCATCACCCCGGCGTGCACACACTCCTGCCGGAGCAATTCGCGCGGCGCGACGTGCAGCCGGTGGGCCGGCTTGATCACGACACCACCGGCCTGCTGCTGATGTCGGATGACGGGCCGTTCATCCACACCCAGTCTTCGCCAAAACGGCACATCCCGAAAGTCTATGTCGCGACCACGCATGATCCGGTCACGCCCGGACTGGTTGCCTCCTTGCTGGCCGGGGTGAAACTGCATGATGAGCCAGCCCCGCTGGCGGCCCTGACCTGCAGCATGGTTGATACTCACCGTATCGAGATCGTGCTGGAACAGGGCAAATATCATCAGGTTAAACGCATGCTGGCAGCCGCCGGAAATCATTGTGTCGCGCTGTGCCGTTCGCAGATAGGCGGATTGAAACTCGACGGACTGGGGCTGGCCGAGGGTGAGTGGTGTTATCTGGACGATGCGCAATTGGCGCTGCTGAAACCGGACTGACCCGCCTGCAACGCCGATCTGCCATGGCTGCGGCACAGACATAACCCGCCCCGGCAAGTTTTCAGGATGAGCGCCATCTGTCCGGAGTAAAATCCGCCTTCATTCATAAAGCCAATCGCAAATGTCCATACAGTGGTTTCCCGGTCACATGAACTCGGCGCGCAGAAAAGCCGCCGAGACCATGGAATTCATCGATGTCGTCATTGAAGTGCTGGATGCCCGCCTGCCCGAAGCAAGCTGCAACCCGATGATCACCGAGCTGCGCCTGCTCCGCCAGCGCCCCTGCCTGAAGATCCTCAACAAGGCTGATCTTGCCGATCCGGCTGCAACCCAGGCCTGGCTGAATTTGTTCAACCGGCAACCGGGTGTCAAGGCGGTGGCGCTAAGCTGCAAAAACAAGGGTGATGCCGCCCGGGTTCCCGCCTTGTGCCAGCAACTCGCACCGCATCGCAACACCACCCACAAGCCGTTGCGCATGATGATCATGGGGATACCCAACGTCGGAAAATCCACGCTGATGAACACGCTGCTTAAACGCAGGGTCGCAAATGTGGGTGATGAGCCCGCGGTAACAAAATCGCAGCAGAGCCACAACATCAATGAACACATGACGCTCACCGATTCACCGGGGCTGCTGTGGCCCAAGATCGAGAATCCCGAAGATGGCCTCAAGCTTGCCACGATACACGCCATCGGACGCAACGCCACCATCGATGAAGAAGTTGCCGAATATCTCGCCGCCACAGTGCTTGCGCGCTATCCCGGCTTGCTCGCCGCGCGTTATGGTGTTGCCGAGGACGGCCTGGATGGCATGGACGTGATCGAAGCCGTAGCGAAAAAGCGCGGCTGTCTGCTCAAGGGCCGGAGCGGTGAACCCGATATGGAAAAGGCGGCGATGATCCTGCTGACGGATTACCGCAGCGGAAAACTGGGCCGGATCAGCCTGGAGACCCCGGATACCGGAAAGGCGGTACTTGAGTTGTAGCCATGCCGGCTGCGCTTATCGCAGCTCCCTTCCCGCAACGCGCACCGCTGCTGCGCAAACCCTGACTTCAAGGAGGCCGCGTTGACTTCTATCCAAAGCGTACTGGCTGCCTTCGCCATCATCCTGATCGATTTATTGGGCAGGGCGGGATTGGACAAGGTTCTGGCACTAGCCGGCGGCCCAACCCTGTGTGCCTTGTGGGCGCAATTGCAATCGGTCGTGGAGTTGGTCGGCGCGGTAACCACGGCGGGAGTATTGCAGGGACTCACGGTACTGATCACCCAGGCTAGCGAATCGCGCCATGAAAAAGTTCTGCTGCGGGATGCGCTGAAGCTGGGAGCGGGAACATCACTGGCCGCCGGGTTGATCGTGGCGCTTGCCTCGCCCCGGCTGGCAGTTTGGCTCACCCGGGGCGAAATCGAAACGGATCTGTTCTTGCTGGCCGCACTGGCTGGATGCATCGCCGTCGTGCCCGCCACGCTCAACGCGTATTGGCTGGGCAAACACCAGCAGCAGCGCATGCTGTGGCTGGCGCTGCTAACCAGCCTGACATTGCTGCTGGTAGCGGCGAGTGCATGGTTGGGGATGTCATTGCGCGGGCTGATTTGGGTGCAAAGCCTGGTGACAGCCGTCATCGGCATCGTGATCTGGCAGTACATACACAAGCTGTCCGAAGTTCGCGACGACAGCGTGGATGAAGCGGAATATTTTCGCAAGCTGGTCAAATTCGTGCCCGTCGGGCTGGTGATCGGCATCATGAGCCCGGTGTCCATGCTGCTGGTGCGCGGCATGTTGTCCGGCACACTGTCATGGAGCGATGTGGGGTTCCTGCAGGCCTTGTGGCGGTCCACCGAATGGGTGACCGCCACTGCGGCAGGCGTGCTGTCGCTGATCTTTCTGCCTCGTTTCAGCAGCACTTACGGTTCGGCGAAATTCAGGAAGGAGATGATGCGTGCCGGGGTGATGGTGCTGGTTCCGGCTGCTTGTCTGCTGCTGCTTATATTTTTCAACCAGCGCTCAATGTTGGCGGCACTGTATGACGCGCGCTTTGTCGTGAGCGATAAAACAGCGGGGCTGTTCATGCTGGGTTGCTGGATACGCATCGCTGCCTGGCTGTTCCTGTTCGGTCTTTTCTCCGCACACCGCACGGGACTGATCATGGCGGGAGAAGCCTTGTCCCTGCCCCTGTATGCACTGCTGTTGTGGCTATTCGCCAGCGGCATGACGATGGAGCGCAGCGCACTGCTGTATCTGGCCAGTTACCTCGTCTACCTGGCCTTCAGCGCGGCCAGCCTGTTATATTCGGCACGTGTCACCGCTGCCTCCCAGCGCGATACGGAACATAAATGAACTTTAGAATTGCCGCCTGTGTTTTGCCTGATATCCTTGCCGGACAGGTTTGGCGAAGTTTGGGAACCCGCGGTACGAGTATCCCGCAAAATCCTGATGGTGCCGGCCCGGAATATCGCAGGGGAAACCGCAGCCCCGGTACAAACGCATGCTGTGCAACAGTGGCGCGGAATACCTGCCGCTAGCGAATGGCCCGCATAATTTGTGTACAATCTCGCCGGACACAAGTTTCCGTATCGTTCCGGGGAATGGATAACCGCCCGGAAAGCGGACTTCAACCGATGTCCAGTGAAATGAACGGCACAAGGAGCGAATGATGACAATGTTCACACAGACTGTGATTGCAGCATGGGCAGGGATCGTGATTGCCGGATTGTCCGGTTGCGGCGAGGGTGAGAAGGCACCCCCTCCGGCCCCTGTTGTAGCGGCCGTTCCCCTTACCATCGGCGGCTCGGTGACCGGACTTACCGGCAACGGGCTGGTAATCCAGCTCAACGGGGCTAATGATCTTGCAGTCAGCGCCAACGGCAAATTCAACTTCCCCAAAAGCCTGACCAAAGGAAGTGCCTACTCGGTTACCGTCAAAGTCGCGCCTTTCTCCCCTGTCAAACAGAGCTGTACCGTAGCGCAGGGCAGCGGCACCATTGCCGCCGCCGCCATCAGCAACGTCACCATCAATTGCACCACCGACAGCTACGCCATCGGGGGTACGGTTTCCGGCCTTGCCGGCAAGGGACTGGTGCTTCAGCTCAACGGGACAACCGACCTGGCGATAGCAACTAACGGCAAATTCATTTTTCCCGGCATGCGTCTGCCCGACGGAAGCGACTACAATGTAGCCATCAAATCGACGCCTGCCAAGCGCAAGTGCACGATCAAGCCGGTCAGCGCCGCTTTTGATAAGGACACGCTCAACATCGTCTCCGTCACCTGTTCCGCTAAAGGACGCCGCAAATAACCGGGGAGGAATGTCTCCCCGATATAACAGAATTGCCAATGTGGAAGCACTTCGAATCGACCTGCCCGGAATCTTGGCCCATCCGCCGGTTCCAATAGCCGCTTGCAATATTCGCATTGGTCCCCTTCGGATGGAAGTTTTGGGTAAACGATGAAATTTCTGCTGCCGGAAGATGATCTGATCCTGGAATGGAAACGCCGCCTCGTATTCTGGAGCGGAGCAATCAGCGTTGGGATTGCCGCGATTCTGTTCGCAGTTGCCGCCGAGTGGGCGAATGGCGTATTCCACAAGCTGCTTGCCGTTTCACCCTATCTGCCCCTGCTGGTCACACCGCTCGGACTCGCGCTGATCCTGTTCATCACCCGCAAGTACTTTCCCGGATCGCAAGGCAGCGGCATCCCCCAGGTCATCGCATCGCTGGACCCCAAAGAAAGCAGAAAGGTTCGCGAACAGGTGCTGTCACTGCGCGTGACAATCGGGAAAATCGTGCTCACCATCGCGGGGTTGATGTGCGGCACGTCGGTGGGACGCGAAGGCCCCACCGTGCAGATCGGCGCATCCATCATGCATAAGCTGGGCAGTCTTGCGCGTTTCCCCAGACACGACCTTGAAAAGGGGCTGATACTCGCCGGCGCCGCAGCCGGGGTTGCCGCCGCTTTCAACACGCCGCTGGCGGGCATCGTGTTCGCCATCGAGGAGATGAGCCGCTCATTCGAAGAGCACAACAGCACCACCATCCTGATGACTGTGATCATCGCCGGGATCACTTCGCTCGCGCTGCTCGGGAACTATTCCTATTTCGGCCACACCTCGGAATCCATGGGTTTCGGCAAGGAATGGTACGTGGTCATCGTATGCGGCATCGCGGGCGGGCTGCTGGGCGGAGCATTCAGCCGTGCGCTGATCGAGGTCAACAAGGGCCTGTCAGGGCGCATGGGAGCATGGATACGGGAAAAACCCATCGCATTCGCGGCAGTCTGCGGATTGCTGCTGGCACTGGTCGGACTCGCTTCCGGCAACAATACATACGGCAGCGGATACAGCGAAGCGAAATCGCTGCTCGGCGGCAATTCCACTCTTCCGGAAAGCTACGGCCTGTTGAAAATGACCGCCACTGCGATATCGTACGTCAGCGGGATACCCGGCGGGCTCATGGCACCCACGCTTTCCGCGGGGGCGGGGTTCGGCGCCAATATTGCGCCCTTCTTCACCACCGTGCCGGCGGGCGCAACGATCATACTCGGCATGGTTGCCTATTTCGCCGGGGTTACCCAGGCGCCCATCACCGCTTTCGTCATCGTCATGGAGATGATAGACAACCACGAAATGGTGTTGCCGCTGATGGCCGCCGCGTTCATTGCCAAAGCCTGCTCGCGGCTGGTGTGCCCGACACCGATATTTCACACCATGGCACAGAATTTCGTTTACAAGCCACCGCCACCAAAGGATTTCGGAAGCAAGACTTCGTTTATCCAGCGCGAATCCGACTAAAAATATTCAGCGCCCAATGTGCAACCGGGTCCCGCACTTGCCGCTGATCATTGGCCGCAAAGGAGACCCGGGTCATCTCAGCCTGCCCGCGTCTCGCGCCCCATCCTGATCGATCTTGTGAAAGTAGTCCGCCTCCAGCCACATGACGTTGATGATGCCAAACGCCATTGCCAGGCCGACTCCAAGCATCCAGGCAAAATACCACATGGTTATTCCTTTCAATAAACGTTGTGTTCGTTGGCGCGTATCGACTCGACCGTGATTTTTCCGCGCAACACCCGGTACACCCAGGAGGTGTATGCCAGCACAATGGGCAGGAAAATGACCACCACCCAGAACATGATTTGCAGTGTTTTATGGCTGGACACCGCATCCCATATGGTCAGGCTGCTTCCCGGGTCTGTGCTTGATGGCATGATGAAGGGGAACATCGCAATGCCTGCGGTAAAGATCACTCCGGCGATCATCACGGAACTCGAGATGAAAGCCGCAATGGTTTTTTTCGTCCCTGATGCAACGATCGCCAGCAACGCGCCAACGATAGCCAGAAGCGGTGCCAGCCACAGCCAATGATGGCCACTGTAGTTGTCCATCCATGCCCCCGCGGCTTTTTCCACCACTTTGTCCAGCGGAGTCGACACGGCATCCGCGGGCAGCATAGTAACGATGCGGTAGCCTTCTATCCCCCTCATGATCCAGACGCCAGCGAGAACAAAGGCAAGGATGAACACCGCGCCGGTTACCCTGGTCACGAACCGGGCACGCGCAGCTATCACACCCTCAGTCCTGATCTGGAGATAGATCGAGCCGTGCATCAGCAGCATAGCCAGGCTGACCGTGCCCGCGAGCAGTCCAAAGGGATTCAACAACTGCCAGAAGTTGCCGCTGTAGGTGACCCTCAGATCGTTATCGAAGCTGAACGGTACGCCCTGCAGCAAGTTGCCGAAGGCGACACCGAAAATGAGCGCGGGCACGAAGCCTCCCGCGAACAGTCCCCAGTCCCAGACAGACCGCCAGCGGGGATCAGCCACCTTGCTTCGGTAGTCAAAACCCACGGGCCTGAAAAATAACGCGAACAGCGTCAGCATCAGCGCGATATAAAAACCGGAAAAGGCCGTTGCATAAACAATAGGCCACGCGGCGAAGATCGCGCCTCCCGCAGTGACAAACCAGACCTGATTGCCTTCCCAAGTGGCGCCCACCGAATTGATGATGACACGGCGCTCTTCGTCATTCTTGCCCAGGAACGGCAGTAGCGCCCCGACACCCAGATCGAACCCGTCGGTGACGGCAAAGCCGACCAGCAGGACACCGACGAACAGCCACCAGATCAGTTTCAGTGTTTCATAGTCGAATAGCATTATTTTCTCCCTATGCGCTGCCGTATTGGCCGGTATGCAGGCTCTGCGGACCGAGGCGCGCATACTTGAACATCAGGTACAGTTCAGCCACAAGCAGTAGCGTATAGAAGCCGACGAATCCGGCGAGGCTGAAGTACACGCTGGACGGGTCGAGGTTGGATGTGCTCAACCGTGTCGGCAGGATGCCGCTGATAGTCCACGGCTGTCGCCCGTATTCGGCGACTATCCAGCCCATCTCACAGGCGATCCACGGCAAGGGGATGCTGTACAACGCAAGTTTAAGCAGCCATTTTTTTTCTGCGATGCTGCGTTTCGCGACGTAATAGAAACTGGCGGAAATTATGAAAAGAATGACGAGGCTAATTGCCACCATGATGCGGAATGTCCAGAACATCGGTGCAATTCCCGGTATGGTGTCGCGGGATGCCATCCTGATCTGCTCTTCAGTTGCATCCGCCACGTCCGGCGTATATTTTTTGAGCAGCAAACCATAGCCCAGATTGGCTTTGTATTTTTCAAACAGCATTTTGGTTTCATCGCTGGCATCTCCGGCGCGCAATTTTTCCAGGACCGAATATGCGATCATGCCATTCCTGATTTTTGCCTCATTTTCTTCGCGCAGCTCGGCTATTCCAGTGATCTGCTCGTCAACCGAACGGGTTGCGATCAGGCCCAGCAGGTAAGGAATCCTGATTGCGTAATCAGTGCGCTGGGTGGCCTCATTGGGAAAGCCGAACGCGGTAATGGCCACAGGCGCTTTTTCAGTGTGCCATTCCGCCTCGATAGCGGCCAGCTTGACGCGCTGCACTTCGCCCACCGTATAGCCGGAGGCATCCCCCAGCACGATCACAGACAGCGCGGAGGCGAGACCAAAGCCGGCGGCTACGGCAATTGACCTCATCGCAAATGCCTTGTCCCGTCCGATAAGCAGGTAATAGGCGCTGATGCCGAGCACGAACATCGAGGCCGTCACATAGCCCGCCGAGACAGTATGCACAAATTTGACCTGTGCCACCGGATTGAACAGCAAGTCGGTGATGCTGGTCATCTCCATGCGCATGGTGTGATAGTTGAATTCCGCTCCGACCGGATTCTGCATCCAGCCGTTGGCGATCAATATCCACAACGCCGAAAGATTGGAACCCAGCGCCACCAGAAAGGTAACCATAAGATGCTGCACTTTGGATAATTTATTCCATCCAAAAAAGAACAAGCCGACGAAAGTCGACTCCAGAAAGAATGCCATCAGCCCTTCGATGGCGAGCGGCACACCGAAAATGTCGCCCACATAATGCGAGTAATACGCCCAGTTGGTGCCAAACTGGAATTCCATTGTGAGGCCTGTTGTCACCCCGAGGGCAAAGTTGATACCGAACAACTTGCCCCAGAACCGGGTCATGTCGCGATAAACTTCCTTCCCGGTCATCACGTAGACCGATTCCATAATGACCAGCAGGAACGAAAGTCCCAGTGTCAGCGGGACAAAAAGAAAATGATACAAAGCCGTGACTGCAAACTGCAGGCGCGATAAGTCAACGAGTTCGGCGGACGGAATCATGATCATGCTCCTTCATTTGTTGCCGTGGAATATCCTGGCGGCCACTTTTTGGTCATTGAGTCCGGCATCCTCCGGGGCAGAAAACCACACCGACCAGATGACAGCGATCACAAGGCCCTTGATTGCCAGAGCCAGGGCAATCTCCTGCCACAATGGAATTCTTTTCGCTTTACCAGTCATGCCGCACCTCCGGAAAAATGAGCGCGCAAACGAACCACAAACATATTAACAGTTACTAATATACCGTCAAGGCTGTTTTCCCGTACACACGATACGGTTGGCCGTAGCGTGGCATGATACTCCGGCGCAGGTGCCTGCCAGATTTTTCACGAAAAACGTTCAGGCAGTAATATTGTTTTCAACATACGCCATTAACACGCTGCCATATAGTCTGAAGGGTAGCGGTCTTGCCGGGCCAAACGGGGCCGGCCATCCGGCGCTGAATTTTTGTATTGTCAATTTATGCTTCAAAAAGGTGCACGCCCAAATCTTTTCGAGTATTCATCGTGACTGAATACGGCCCCGCTTTTTGCCACTTGCCAATAAATTCTCTCCATAATCAATTCATTATTTTACCGGCAAGACCCCAAGTAAAACCCGGTATTCGACAAATATCCTGCTGGCACGACATTTGCGAAACTTACTCCGGTATTACAACAACCTTGCCAACCTCTATAAAGGAAATTTATGCCGTCAGAATCTTTTTACCTAAGTTCAATTGTAAAAAAACTTGGCGACGAACTTAAAGTCGATGTGTGCAGTTTGTATACCCTTAACCACGCCGGCAACCAACTAAGACTCGTTGCCACCAGCGGATTAAGCCAATCCGTTCTTGGTGTGAGCATGTCGGTAAAGCAGGGATTGACCGGCGCTGTGGCAAGGACGCGCCGATCCCTGTCGGTAAAAAATCCGAGCACCCACCCCGATTATTATCATATTCAAGGTTCCGGTGAGGAAAAATACCAGAGCTATCTTGGCATACCATTGATCAGGAATGAAATTTTATTCGGTGTGCTGGTAGTGCAAACCGTACGACCAAAAATGTTCTTTGTGAGTGAAATAAAGATGCTGCATGCGGCGGGATACCGTGTCATAGATAGCATCGCGCAAGCCGCGTAATGATACCCGCCAGCGCTTAATGGCCAACACATTCAGCTTGGCGCAACAGATTGGAGCCGCACCGGAATTCATTTGTGATTCCGTTCCCGGCATTATGATACCGTCCGGGATGCCATATCACTCGGGCACTCCCTGCCACAGCATGTCGTAGCCGAATTCCTTGCTATCCGCGCATAGCGCGGTTAGCGCCGAAAACTTGGCCTTGAATACTTCGTCCGCGTGTGATTTTTCATGCTCATCAAAGGACCGCCAAAAGGTGACGATCGCAACATGGTCATCGGCCGCCCTGAGCCCGCCCAATGAACCTTCGTCCGAAATGAAACCCGAAAACTTGAAAACCTGGCCGGCGATAAAACCACCTTTGTCCCCGCCGTATGTGTCTTTCACGACATTGCACATCTCGCCCAGCGCCATTTCCACTTCTTCAAGTTGCACACCGGGTTTAAGCGTTACCGTGTTGAAAAGCATCTTCGCCCCGAAGGGGATAACAATAGGTTCAAACATAATATTCCTCTCTTGATTTCATTAAATATCCCGGTTGCAAAAAGCGTCTGCAATGGCCATGCAAGCTGCATTGCATCGCTTTAAAACGCTCCGGAACCGGCAGGTCAATCCGCCGAACGGGCGTCCTGATTTATAATTGAGAGTTGCGTACATGAAATAGATTCAACAATTATTTCCGGCTGTCCCTGTGTGCCTTGAATAACACCTGGCGGAAACCGCTCCTTCAGCACGGCATCAACGGGAAGAGTATCATCACTGACCTCGAAATAATTCGAGCCTGACTCAGTTAGCTGATTTGAGAAGATTCCCGAATATTGACACGGGGCGACAGCGCGTCACGTACCTTACCAAAGGAGAACAGCATGACCAAGACCACACTATCCACAGCCCTCGGCGGCACACCCGTAAAACTTTATGGCGATTTCCCGCAGGTGGCAAAACCCGCGCCCAGTTTCTCGCTGGTGAACAAGGACTTGCAGGACATCACGCTGGGCAGCTATGCCGGCAAGCGCAAGGTGCTGAATATCGTGCCCAGCCTGGATACGCCAACCTGTCAGGCTTCTGCGCGCCGCTTCAACAAAGAGGCTTCCAGCCTGGACAATACCGTCGTAATCAACATCTCCGCGGACCTGCCCTTCGCGATGGCGCGATTCTGCAGCAGTGAAGGGCTGAGCAACGTGGACAATCTCTCCACCATGCGCGGCAGGGAGTTCATGCGCGACTACGGCGTCAAGATCGCGGATGGGGTGCTGGCCGGGCTCACCGCTCGGGCCGTGATCGTGCTCGACAGCAACAATATGGTGCGCTACACAGAGCTGGTCAGCGATATCAAAAAGGAACCAAATTACGATGCGGCATTGACTGCTTTGAAAGCCGTCTGAACGTTCAGGGTGAGAAACCCAAGTATTTTCCAATGTCGGCGAACCCAACAATTTCGCACGAATCCTGGAAATCAGGATGTTAACCGGCCTTGTCTGTTTTGACATTGAGTGTTCATACATGCGCCGGTACCTGGTGACTGGCGCTGACTTTTACCAGCGCCAGTCCATATGATTATTGGTGGCATCCAACATTAAATTTTCGTTATGCTGCATCAGCGCAGGCGGCGTGCATAATATGATCGTTTCAGCATACTTCCCGCAACAACCATTAAGGCTACTTCGCGATGGACCAAACTATGCACGCCCAATTTAACTCCTACTTTTTTGATCTCGTCAGCTTTATCGCAAGCGCCTCGCTGATTTTCGCTTACCACTTGTTCATCCGCAGCAAGGTGAAAAAGGACCCCACATATACTGTGCAGGCAATAAACATCATTGCACGAACATCATGGGTGGAAACCATCATGCATGAACGCAGGGACATACTGGCTGTTCAAACACTGCGCAATTCGACTATGGCCGCCACCTTCCTCGCCTCTACCTCGGTGCTGATGATCATCGGCATCTTGACTCTCAGCGAAGGCGGCAAGCTTGAATCAACCTGGCATGTTCTGAACATTGTCGGCGCGACGCCGCCCGAACTTTGGCTGACCAAGCTTATCTGTTTGCTGTTGGACATGTTCGTGGCCTTCTTTAGTTTTTCCATGTCGATCCGGGTATTCAACCACGTGGGCTACATGGTCAACGTACCCATTGCACTAAACCACAAAATGATTTCGCCCGCACATGTTGCGACCCACCTTAACCGGGCAGGCAAGTTTTATAGCTTGGGTATGCGCGCATACTATTTCATGGTGCCGCTGGTGTTCTGGTTATTCGGTCCGCACTTCATGTTCATTTCAACCATTGGCTTGCTGGTCGTCCTATACCGCATAGACCGCGCACCAAAAATCATGGCCATGGATTACTCGGACGTCGGCTAGCATGTTTATGCCCGGTAATGGCCAGCGAATGCTTTTCCAAGCAGATATCGTCAGAGAGCTACAGTTACGAGGTTAAATCATGCACCAGGCAAAAAGAAGCTTGCAGGAAAGCATCGCGCATCAGCGCAAGGAATTATTGAACATTTTGCAGGAGCCTTTGCAGCAACTGGCGGCGCGCTGCAACCAGGTTTGGACGGATCGCGCCAGGCTCGATCTGGTTTTGAATGAAGGCTTGAAAACACTGCGATACGGCAAATCTCTATACGCGTTGGATATCAACGGGGTTCAAATAAGCAGCAATGCAGAAGCCGATGGATTGGTGGCAGCATCTTTCGGTCGGGATCGATCGAAGCGACCGTATATGTGCGAAGTCCTGCCAGTCACTGGCACCCTGCTTTCAGAAGCATACATCAGCCTGCTTGGGCGGCGCCCTTCGCTTACGGCAGTGCAAATTGTGCGCAATCCTTCGGGCGCTGTGCTGGGATTTATCGGCACCGATTTCGATCTGCGCGACCTCCCTCTCACACACAGCCTGTATGATGAACCGGTTCTCTGGCGCCAGCTCAAGGGCGACCCCTCCATCCGCGACACTGTCTTTCACCAGAACAGGGTTGAAAGTGTCATGGATCAGCAAATCGAAATCGTGCTGGGGGTGGTTGAAGAATTGATGGTTTACCATGGCGTATACCATGTGATGTTGCATTTTTCCAGCAGCCGCGCTGTCATTTGGGTAATGGAAGATCCCTATCGCTACCGGCTGCTCGATATCGATGCCTTAATCGACCCGGACATTTGCCTCGCTTATCCAAAAACGTCTTATCCGCCTGAAGCAGCGGTTCCGTATGACAAGATACGTCCCGTGCTGGACACGTTTCGGGAGTTGCGTTTTATGGACGAGATGTTTTATCTGCGCTCAGGCACACTGAATCTCTTTAACGGCATAGTCGGCCTCACTTTTTCCTGCGACGGCTCGCATTACATCCCCTACGACGAGTTTCTTAGCGCCGGGTATAACTTCTGGGCCACAGTCAAATAATGACCGGAAATTATCAACTGCCGCAATGCATGAGTGCTCCGGGATGGATTGACATCGGAAAATTACTTCGCAGGATAGTCAGCAAATAATGCTGGCGCCAGAAAGTCGCCGAGGATGTCATTTTCTCGCCCGGAATGGTTCCGATTTTTGGTGCAATTTCTGACTGGCCGATTTGGGC
>LSLI01000076.1 GCA_001577345.1 Candidatus Gallionella acididurans | reverse complement strand
TGGCTTGTCAGGCACTGCCGCGCTTTGAATGCGCTCGGCAATGTTTTCAAGCTGTTCTGTGGTGTATGTGGTGGCGTTCATTTGATTTCCTGATTAACGAGATCTGAGTAAGTGCAAAAGTGGAAACAGGCCAGCATGTCGGGCGTGACGGGCGCAACACGCCCGGCTACCACGGCATTACCAATGCCCTGCATCAAGTCGCGCACCGCGTAGATTTTCGCCGCATCTGGTGAGGTGTAAATAACGTGCGTATAGTCGCCGCGCGCGATGGCGACAAGGTGATGGCCCGCGATAACGCGATAGCGCTTCGCGGTCTTCACCGTGCGTTCGCATTCCACCGCGATCACACTGCCACCAGGATGCGTCACGATGGCATCCGCTCGGTGCGTTTGGCCTGTTGTTTTTTGTGCGACGGTTTGGCGGTCGGGGTACGACCAACCCTTCCATCCGGCCTGCGCCAGACGAATGCGCAAACGTTGCAAGTCGCAACGATGGTCAACCTGTGATAAACCGACGCGGCCTTTTTCGTAAGCACGATCAAGCATCGGACGTTCGAGCAGGTGTGCGATGTGTGCTTGCCCGGTCATGGTGATGCCCACGATGTTGACTGCACGCCCGGATGGCAAGCGTGTGGTTTCTCGTACCAGCAGTTCGTCACGTTGCATGGCGGTCAACGTGGCATTGATTGAGCGCGGATCGGTTAACCCAAAAATCTGCCCTGCGATGTCTGGCATAGTCCACAATTCAGTTCGCAAAAATTCCAACAGCTTGCGGCGTTTTTCATCGCGGCGCGCCATCCGGTCTGCCCACGAGTGCGGGATCAGGCCGCTCATGGTTTGCACCGCCATAATTTGCGCAACCCCGCCAGCCACGGTTCGTCTGGTGCGAACAAAACTGAATCGGGGACGATCTGGCGCAGGTGTGCATCCGCGATACCCAGCTCCCGCTCGGCGCGCGACAAAGCGTCCAAATTTGCCCGAGTTTGTGGCGACGGATATTGTGCCAGCGCGCTTTCGGCGCGACGAAAATTACGAAACACAACCTCGTACATAACCCTGATGTCGTGCGCCAATTGCACGGAGATGAGGTGGTTGGTCATGGTGTGGCTCCTTTGGTTTTAATTTTTGGCGGCGCGTGATCTCCCGCCAGCATCGCAGCCATGAAGCGGCGCTGCACGGGCGGCAGTCTGTCGATCTCGCTTTGGGTTGGCTTTGCGACAGGCTGCGCGCGCTCCCGCGAGGCCTCTTGTGCGGCGCGCGCCGCCGCGCGCGAGGCAACATCCCTGGCACGCGTAGCGTCGCGCAGGCATTTGGCCACTGTGCCCGGCACGGGAGGCTTGTTGACCACGCGCACGGCGGCAATGGCTGCCGCAAGATCATCGGGTGGGGTATCTACCGCCAGCCGGTCGGCGGTAGTCCAATCGCCCCCGTCCCAGCACTCGATGCCGGTGGGGTGGATGCGCAATTGTTTGCCCTTCGCGGGCGCAGCAGCAGGATTTTTTGCTGATGTGGTGGAGGGCGGCTCTTCGAGTGCTGCTTCCTTTTGCAGAACCTTAGTACCTTGCAGAACCTTAGCGTCGGCTTCCCCGATCTTCGCAGTCACCGAAGATCGGAAAACCCGTTCTTCGGTGGATTCTGGGCACAATCCCGAATCTTCCGCCCACAGGTGCGGCGAAAAAACGACCCATTTTTTCCCTCGCACCCGCCCCGTGCTTGCGTCTCGCAGAGGTTCGATTTTTATCGCGCCGACTTTTTCCAGCTCTGCCAGACGTGATCGGATTGCGTCGCGCCCGTCAGGGGACATTTCGGACAGATGGGACAGCCGGAGCTGCCACCCGAAGGGCAAATCCCAGATGTAAGCAAAAATACCCCGAGCGGCAAAGCTTAACCGCCTGTCCCGCAGGCTCGCGCGATGAATGGGCACCGCAAATTCAATTCGACCCACAAACTCGAGTGCTGTTTTCTCTCGCTCGCTCATGTCGCCCCCCCGAATCGCTCGGCGTTGGTGGGCCGCCCAGGTCTCCGTTTTTTGGACATCGGCAGGATCGTTGTGGGCGGTGTCGATGGGGTAGGTTCCACTGCCGCGCCTGGCCGGAACGTACGGTGTGAATCAGCCCAAGCCTCGATGTCCGCCGCCCACCACAGTAATTTCGGCCGATTTTGATAAGCAGCGGGCAATCCCGCAAGACGGGGACAAATTCGCACTTCGGCGCGATGTTTGAGAATGGTTTGTTTGTTTATGGCGAGCATATTCGCCAGCTGGTCTATGTCGACAACTAATGTTTTCACGCGCACCTCTTTTTGGGGTGCAGCCGATTTGGATTTGGTGATACCGGGGGCGCTACGAGCGCAGGCAGGCTGGCTGCCGGGTTTCCTGCCGCGCTATGCGCGGGCAGGCCAAGGCGTGGAGGCTAAACGCGGGTACAGCGTGGGGGCATAGATTCTTTTTGGTGGCGCAACGCGCCACTCAGCACGCGCAACAAAAACGAGGCGCGCAATAAGCATAGGGATGGCGGCCAAAATTGTTACGATGTCGCGGCTACGCTGCGTGATGGCTTCGTCGATCTGAATCAGGGCTGCAACGAGGACATCCTTTGAATGTTTCTCTGCTTTTTCTTTCTTTTTGCTTGCCTTGGCGGCAGCGAGAATAACAAAGGCAATACACAACGATACAAACAGCGCGACGACCAGATCATGACTTTTCATCAGGGTTAAGCAGCCACAGATAATCGCTATCGCACAGAACAACGACGACTGATCTTTGTCGATAGCGTTGTTGAACCCCATGAGCGCGACATAACCCACTCCATCGCCCTGGATCGGCGATGCGAATAGCGGATTTGTATTTTTTTGCCGACTCATGAGCAAAATAATCGCACAATCATCACGCCATATCAAGTGTTTTTTATATTTGATTCAATGTATTGCGGGGACAAAATGGGGACACTACAGGCGCACAGCATGGGGATATGACGGGGACAAAACGGGGACAGTTGGAGACAAAAATCAATGTTTTAGAGACGTAAAAAAGGCTGCGTAAGCAGCCTAAGTTATTGATTATTGGGGTGACTGATGGGGCTCGAACCCACGACAACCGGAATCACAATCCGGGACTCTACCAACTGAGCTACAGCCACCATTGATCAAACCAATCGCCGCCCGGCTAATCCGGCAAACAACACCGGCTAGTTGCTGGCAATGAAACTTTGCTGACAGACACTGGTGTGCCCGACAGGAATCGAACCTGCAACCCCCAGCTTAGAAGGCTGGTGCTCTATCCGGTTGAGCTACGGGCACAATTCCATTTTCTTGGGCTATTATAAAGCTTGTCAAAACCTGGTCGGGGTGGAGAGATTCGAACTCCCGACATCCTGCTCCCAAAGCAGGCGCGCTACCAGGCTACGCTACACCCCGAAGGCTGCGCATTATACAGACGCAGTGCCGGAAATCAATTTAGTTTAGGTGTTTTTTTAGTTTGGGCGAGGCCAGCATCAGGTAATAGCCCATCGACCACAGGGTAAGCAAGGCAGCGAGATATAACAGCAGCGAACCGATCACCTGGCAATCAATCCCAAACAGAGGTTCGTGATACAGCAGCAAAATTATCGCGAGCATCTGAAAAGATGTCTTGATTTTACCCAGCATCGAGACAGCGATACTCTTGCTTTCACCCAGCTTGGCCATCCACTCGCGCAAGGCAGAAATGGTGATTTCGCGTCCGATGATGATGAAAGAGATGATCGCATCGGCGCGCCCCAGCTTGACCAGCACAATCAACGCGGCTGCCACCATGAGCTTGTCTGCTACCGGGTCAAGGAATGCACCGAATGCCGAATACTGGTCCAGTTTCCTTGCCAAAAATCCGTCCAGCCAGTCGGTTGCGGCAGCCAGCAGGAATACCGCCATGCTGATCATATCCTTGTAGTGAATGCTCATAGTGTGATCCGCCAAATAAAAAACGGAGACGAATACTGGAATAAGCAGGATTCTTAACCAGGTGAGCAGATTGGGGATATTCAGCGGCATGTTGCTAGTGTAGCTGTTGGTAAATCTTTTCGGCAACCAAATCTTGATAATTCTTAGTGAAGTTGCCGGTAAATCGCTTCAGCAAGTGCTTTGCTGATTCCGTCAACTTTACTGAGTTGCTCAATGCTGGCCTGAGTCACTTCGCGCAATCCGCCGAAGTGAGTCAACAGACTGCGCCGCCGCTTGTCCCCCACCCCGCTGATTTCCTCCAGGGATGAGGCCGTGCGTGCCTTGCCGCGCTTGGCGCGATGCCCGGTGATGGCGAAGCGATGCGCCTCGTCGCGTATCTGCTGAATCAAGTGCAGGGCCGGATCGTCGCTGTTCAACTGTTTTGCCGTGCCGTCCGGAAAGATCAGCTGTTCCAATCCTGCTTTGCGTTCCTCGCCTTTAGCTACGCCGACCAAGGTCAAATCATTCAAGCCAAGCTCGTGCATGACTTCCATTGCGATGTGCAATTGCCCGAGTCCACCGTCGATCAGAACCAGATCAGGGCGTATCAAGTCAATTTTGGCACCCTCCGACTTTTGGCCGTCCCTTTGACTGGACTCAGGACAGGCTTCTGCAAGCTTCTGGTAGCGACGCGTCAACACCTGGCGCATCGCCGCATAATCGTCGCCGGGCGTGATGCCGCCAATGTTATAGCGGCGATACTGGCTGGTGCGCATGTCGAGATTTTCGTACACCACGCAGGATGCCTGGGTCGCCTCGCCCATGGTGTGGCTGATGTCGAAACACTCGATGCGCTGCAGGTCGGGCATGTCCAGAAATTCGCGCAACCTGTCCAGGCGCAATTTCTGTCCGCCCTGCTGAGCCTTGCGTTGCTGCAAGGCCAGCAGGGCATTGCGTTGCGACATTTCCAGCCACTGCTTGCGTTCCCCGCTCGCCGCCTGGCTGATCTTCACCATGTGGCCAGCCTGTTCGCTAAGCAATTGCGCCAGCGTCTCGTCGTCGCATTCGGCGTCCAGAATCAGCAATGGCGGCACGCTGCGGTTCAAATAATGCTGCGCGATGAACGCCTGCGCGATCTCGCTGGCGGACAGATCTTCGGCATGATCGGGAAAAAAACTCTTGTCGCCCAAGTGCCTGCCGCCGCGCACCATCGCCAGATTCACGCAGACCAGACCATCCTGCTGCACCAGAGCGATGATATCCGCATCCGTTGCGCCACCGGTGGACTCGACGAATTGCCTTTGCTGCACGGTATGCAATGCGCGCAACTGGTCGCGAAGTTCGGCGGCCTGCTCATAATGCTGCTCTTCCGCAGCCCGCTCCATCGTGGCGCGTAAAGTTTGTTCGACTTCCTGATAGCGGCCCTGCAGCAGCAGTGCTGCGTTGCGGATACCAACCTTATAGTCACCGGCTGAAATCAATTTCACACACGGGGCAGTACAGCGGTGGATCTGGTGCAGCAAACACGGCCGGGTACGATTGCTGAATACACTGTTTTCGCAGGTACGGATGCGAAAAATTTTTTGCAGCAACTGGATGCTTTCCTTGGCCGCAGACGCATTTGGAAAAGGACCAAAATATTCATGCCTGCGGTTTGGCGTACCGCGATAATAGCTCAGGCGCGGAAACTCGTCCCCGCTCAGAACAATATAAGGATATGATTTATCATCTCTAAATAAGATGTTATAGCGTGGTCTCAATGACTTTATTAAGTTGTTTTCCAGCAGCAATGCTTCAGCCTCGGAGCGCGTGACCGTGGTTTCGATGCGCGCGATGTGCGACACCATCAGTCGAATGCGCGGAGAAACATTGGTTTTCTGGAAATAGGACGCAACACGCTTCTTGAGTTGATTAGCCTTGCCGACGTACAGCACTTCTCCCTTTTTATCGAAAAAACGATACACGCCCGGCAACAACGGCAGGCTGGCGAGTATGGGGTCGAATTCGTTTGACGTGCCACTCACATCAGATCTTTCAACCCGGAAGCGAATTCTGTCGCCCCGCCATTAGCGGGATGACGAACAGAACCTGCAATTGGAATACCCATCACGCGCAAGAGTCCTTCTGACTTCTTCCCAACAGCGATGATCTTGGCAGCCGGAAATGCCTCTACCAGTATTCGTAAAGCGGGTTCACCCAGCCTGATCTCTTCCGGTGTCGGGGTCCTGTTCGACCACAAGTTATCCGGACGGTGTGGATGTAATTGCATTGCATTCCAAAGGATAGTGCGTTCTGCTATGCCAAGCCGGTACAGCGTTTTCCAGACGATGGTGGCTGAAGGCTCGGAGAACGGCAATCGTCTTGTAGACAGCCGCCCAGTCAAAACTGGGATACGCGGTATGCGTCCTTCGCCCAGTAGCCTTTCGCTGGTAAAAGCGATCCCGCTGTAACGACACCCTTGGTATCCGGGCGCTTCTCCGGCAAGAATGAACTCTGGATTGCAGTCCAGATGCAGAGACAGCCTCTCTAATTTTTCAGCCGGACCATTACTGGAAGTGTCATACGGACAACAATCCCGCCAAGGATTGAAAAGGCCGGTTAAGCCTGACGGAAGTGTTTCGACGAGGCTGCGGGCAAGTGATATTTTCGACATTAAGCGCCTTCGTATTTTGGATCACCCCCATTGTTTCATGCTGTGGCATTCTCTTCAAATTCCAGCACGAAGCTTCCATCGCCTTCCTGCCCCAACACCTTCACCAGATACGGCATAACCTCTTGCAACACGCCATGCAACAGCCACGGCGGATTGAGGATAAACATGCCGCTGCCATACATGCCGAACCCGTCTTCGCTCTGGCTTTGCACGCTGAGAGCAACATGCAGCCAGCTCTTCACCGGCAGCTTTTTGAGCTGCCCGGGCAACTGCCGCGACTCGGCGCGCTGCAACTGCGGATACCATACCGCATATACTCCGCCGGCAAAGCGTTTCAGCCCCTCGCGCAATGCTGCCACCACGCGCTGATAATCCTGCTTGTCTTCGTAAGGCGGGTCGATCAGCACCAGTGCGCGGCGCGGCGGGGGCGGCAACAAGGCTTTCAGCGCAGCGAAGCCATCAGCGGTCTGCATCAACACCTGCGTGCCATAGCCAATAATATTTTTGGCAAAATTCTGCTGCAGGATTTCGCTGTCAGCCGGATGCAACTCGAACAGCCGCATTCTGTCCTCCTTGCGCAACAACTCCAGCGCCACCAGCGGCGAACCCGGATAAAGCTTCAACGGCCCGTCGGGATTGATGCGCTTCACCAGCGCCACATACTCCGCCAGCGCTGCTGGCATATCGTCGCGCTCCCACAATCGTGCGATGCCGCTTTCATACTCGGCATTCTGCGTGGCATAGCCGCTATCCAGTGAATAACAGCCTGCCCCGGCATGGGTGTCTATGTACCAGAATGGCTTGTCCTTTTGCGCCAGATAACCCAGCAATTGCACCTCAATGAAGTGCTTCAGCACATCGGCGTGATTGCCGGCATGGAAGGCGTGGCGGTAACTCAGCATGGATCGTAACAAGTGTCAGGAAAACGCGATTGTGCCATGCCCAGTCAAATATTGTGACCCCCGGCTCAGGCAAATGACCAACCTGCAGGATAAAGACCGATATTCTGCAGTGCCTTGTCCGGTGCACAATTCCCTGTGGCCGAAGGCTAACGCAAGGATACGAAAAGCCAATTGTTGCCCATGTTGTAATATGGAATTACAATCAGGCCTTGCTTGGCAAACATACTTAAAGGTATGGGCGCAAAGTCTCCGGCCTAAGGGAAACTATGGTAGCGGGATTGCGACATGCGGGGTTCTGCCCTGCGTCTGTCTTCCTCCATTGCCTGTCCAATTTTTTCTGCCGCCGTTGTATAGGCAATCTCCATCATCGAAAACATTGATCGAGGTTGCCACCGCAAACGAATTTAACAAAAAGTTCACGTCCGGTACCTTAGATACATTGCAACATAGCGAGCAATCAAGGGGGAGTAATGCTGAGTAAGTCAAGACCGAGCTGCAGCCGACACCGGCTGCGAACCGAGGGTATCCACAACAACCCCGATGAATATGGCGCAGGCATCCACAAAATGCATCGGCTCCATTCAAATGTTAGCGGCTGTTATTTTCCGCTATCCGCAAGTGGAAAATAACGTGAACAAAAATGCGGCGATACAATCCGCACAGTTGCAGCAATTGCTTTCCATCAGCAATGTATCGCTGGTTGCCAGCATACTCATCGCAACAATTCTTGCTTACATGCAGAGAGAAGTCATTCCCCCGCGGATTCTCCTGTCCTGGTATTACTTCATGGTATTGGCAACGCTTTTACGGGCTGGCCAGATCATTACCTATCAGCGTCACTCAGTGCATGACGCTGAAGCTATCCGCGTTCGACTGGTAAGGTTTCGCCTGGTTGTTCTGGTTTCCTCACTGGTGTGGGGATCTGCTGGTTGGCTACTGTTTCCCGCCAATGATCCGCACCACCAGGTGTTCCTGATCCTTATGCTTGCCGGAATGACGGTTGGAGGCGTGATTTCATTTTCGGCTGACCTGGTCAGTGCAATTGTATTTTCAGCATTGCTTATTGCGCCTGTCACGATCCGTTTGTTTGTGTCAGGAGACAGCTTGCTCGTGTCAACCGGACTGGCGACGATGCTGTACCTCTGTTTCATGGTCATGAGCATGTTGCATATCAACCGTAACATATTCGACAACGTCACGTTGCGTCTTGAGGCCTCAGGACGTGAAAAGACGGTAAGGGCCAGTGAAGAGCGTTACCGTTTATTGCTGAGGCATTCGCCGGTGGGTATATTCCATTACGACACCAACCTTGTCATTACTTATTGCAACGATCGCTTCGCGGAAATCTTGCACAACTCGATTGACCGTCTGGTCGGCCTGGATATAAAGACCCTCAAAGATCAGGCTGTTATCAGCACCCTGAAAAAAGCCGTGAATGGCAATATCGGCCATTACGAAGGCAATTACCTGGCCACCTACAGCGATGCCAATAAATGGCTGGACATGACCAGTGCACCATTCCGTGATGAAGACGGAATTATCCTCGGGGGTATTGCCATCGTTCAGGACATCTCCGAACGCAAGGCAACCGAGGAACAAAGCAAATATCTGGCCTTTTATGATCACCTCACCAAACTCCCCAACAGGCGCCTTCTGGTTGATCGGCTTGAACACGCATTCGCTTCCAGCGTGCGTACTGGTAGGGAAGGTGCACTTTTAATCATTGACCTGGATAATTTCAAGAGCCTCAACGACACTCTTGGTCATCAAGTCGGAGATCTGTTCCTGCAACAGGTGGCGCTGCGCCTGGCCTCCTGTGTGCGCGAAGGCGACACCGTAGCTCGTTTAGGCGGTGATGAATTCGTGGTGGTGCTGGAAAACCTGAGCGAGCAACCCATGGAAGCAGCAACGCAGGCCGAAGCCATAGGTAAAAAGATACTCGCTGCCCTCAGCCTGCCCTATCAGCTTGAAACTTACGCTTACCACAGCACCGCCAGCATCGGAACCACCCTGTTCAATGCTCACCGGCAAACGACAGATGAACTGATGAAACAGGCCGACATCGCGATGTATCAGGCCAAGAAAGCCGGGCGCAACGATTTGCGTTTCTTTGATCCGAAAATGCAGGCCAGCATCACTGACCGTGTTGAACTGGAAAACGAGTTGCGCAAAGCGCTCGATCGGCTGCAATTCCAGCTGTATTACCAGATCCAGATGGACAGCTCGAATCAACCGCTGGGGGCAGAGGCGCTGATACGCTGGATACATCCCTTGCGCGGCATGATTTCACCCGCCCAATTCATCCCGCTGGCGGAAGAGACCGGGCTGATCCTGCCCATCGGCCTCTGGGTGCTGGAGACGGCCTGCGCCCAACTCAAGACATGGCAGCAACTCGATTTCACCCGCGACCTCGTTCTGGCCGTCAATGTGAGCGCCAAACAATTCCGCCAGTCAGGTTTTGCGGCCGAGGTTCGTGATGTCGTGCAACGCCATGGCATTAAACCCAGCCTGCTCAAGCTGGAATTGACCGAGGGTATGCTGCTGGAAAACATCGAAGACGCCATTGCAACGATGAGCACATTGAACGAAATCGGCATCCAGTTTTCGCTGGACGACTTCGGCACCGGTTTTTCATCGCTGCAATACCTTAAACGGCTGCCGCTGGACCAGCTCAAGATCGACCAGTCGTTCGTGCGGGATATAGCCACCGACAACAGCGACAAGGCGATTGTGCGCACCATCATTGCGATGGCCCAAAGCCTGGGCATGGCCGTCATTGCCGAAGGGGTGGAAACGGAACAACAACGACAACTCCTCCTGGAGAATGGTTGTGTTCACTACCAGGGATATCTGTTCAGCAAACCCGTGCCTCTGGATGAGTTTGAAGCGTTACTCAAGCTGGGCTGATCGTTGTTGATAGCAGGGCAACTGGCGAGCCATGAAAGTGCAACTCTGCACTGCCGCTTCTTGCAGCCATGGAAGAACGACTTGGCAAACCCAAACTCTACTTTGCCACCTTGCCGGCCTTGCCTTTCCTGCGCTCCAGCCCCAGGACGGCGAGTGTTTTTTCACGCACGGCATGCAGCAGGGCATCGTTCTCGTCCAGCGATTCGCCGTAGGAAGGAATCATCAGCTTCAGTTTGCGCTGCCAATCGGCACTTTTCACCCGCGACTTGAAGCATCGCTCGATCACTTCGATCATCGCCTGCACCGAAGTCGATGCACCCGGGGATGCGCCCAATAGCGCCGCGAGTGTGCCGTCTTTGGCGGTAACGATCTCGGTGCCGAATTCCAGCCTGCCACCATCAATATCGCATCCCTTGATGATCTGCACCCGCAGTCCTGCTGAAGCCAGTTCCCAATCTTCCACTTTTGCGTCTGCATAGAACGCCTGCAAGCTTGCCACGCGGTCCTTGTGGGATCGGAATGCCTCGGTGACGAGATAACGGGTCAATTCAAGATTGTCCCGTGCCACCGCAAGCATGGGTTTGAAGTTGCCGGATTTGAGCGAGGCAAACAGGTCCAGCACCGAGCCCTGCTTCAGGAACCGGGTGGTGATGCTGGCAAACGGCCCGAACAGCAAAGCCGGCTGCCCGTCAATGATGCGCGCATCAAGATGCGGCACCGACATCGGCGGCGCGCCCGTCGCTGCCTTGCCGTAAACCTTGCTGGTATGGCGTTTCACCACATCAGGATTTTTGCAGATCAACCATTGCCCGCTCACCGGAAACCCGCCATAACCCCGGCCTTCGGGAATGCCAGATTTCTGCAGCAGCGGCAACGCCCCGCCGCCCGCGCCGAGGAAAACGAAACCCGCATCTATGGTCTTGTTGTGGCCGGTATGATTATCCTTGATCCGCACATGCCAGCGGCCATCCGGATATTGCTTCAAGCCGGTGATGGTGTGGGCAAGCTGGAGATCGAAGGTGGAATGCACGGCCATCGCCTTGACCAGCCTGCGTGTCAACACCCCGAAATCGACATCCGTGCCCTGCTTCACCTGCGTGGCTGCGACAGCTTGTCGGGGGTCGCGATGCGCCATCACCAGCGGCATCCACTGACGGAGCACCGCGTGATCCTCGCTGTACTCCATTTCCTCGAACAGATGATGGCTGCGCAAGGCCTCATAGCGCTTGCGCAGGAAAGCCACATTCTGCTCTCCCCAGACAAAGCTCTGGTGAAAGATCGGATTGATGAATTTTTCGGGTGCGGGCAACACGCTATTCTCGACCAGATAGGACCAGAATTGCAGCGACACTTCATACGCAGCATTGATCGCCAGCGCGCGGCTGATATCGACACTCCCGTCCGCCAGTTGCGGGGTGTAATTCAGCTCGCAATAGCCGGCATGGCCGGTTCCGGCATTATTCAGCCCGTGCGAGCTTTCGTGAGCCACCTTGCTCAGGCGCTCGACCATCATGATCTTCAATGACGGGTCCAGTTGTGCCAACAACTTCCCCAGTGTCGCGCTCATCACACCCGCACCCACCAGCAATACATCAACCTTTTTAAGCGACATGACCAACCATTCCTTGATTAAGTTCGTAAACAGCTACCGAAGCTTATGTATACCAGAAAGTCGTCGCTTTGAATAAATACTATCTTGCGTAAAGCAGATGGCCACGCCGGACGTGAGTACCACTCATCCATAGGCGCCTGCCCCTTGAGACCGTCGTCGCGCTTGATGACCGCGTATCCCGTGACCGCTGAACCCAAATTCCACAGCTACCTGACCATCTTCTTGCTGCGCAGCACCTCGATGATTTCCGGGATCACGCCCGGATCATCGATGGTCGACGGCACCATGTATTCCTTGCCGTTGACGATATTGGCCAGGGTCTTGCGCAGCGTCTTACCGGAACGGGTCTTGGGCAGCCTGGCCAGGATCACCGTGTCCTTGTAGCAGGTGATCGAACCGATGGTTTCGCGTATGCGGGTAACCAACTGCTGTTGCAGGTCTGCCTCGGCGATAGTCATGCCGGATTTGAGCACCACCAGCCCCATCGGCACTTGGCCCTTGAGATCGTCGTCGCGCGCGATCACCGCGCATTCCGCCACCGCAGGATGGGTGGCAATCACCTCCTCGATCTCGCCGGTGGATAGCCGGTGTCCGGCAACGTTGATCACGTCGTCCACGCGCCCCATCACGAACACATAGCCATCCTCATCGATATAGCCGCCATCGCCGCTGGTGTAGTAACCGGGCAGAAAGGTCAGATAGCTTTCGCGGAATTTGTTTATATCGCCCCAGATATGGTTCAGGCAGGCGGGCGGCAACGGCAGCTTGAGCGCGATGTAGCCCTGCGTGCCGCGCGGGACTTGATGTCCGTTCTCATCCAGTATCTGCAGGTTGTAGCCTGGCACCGGCATCGTCGATGAACCGGGCTTGATCGTCATCGGCTCGACCCCTTGCAGATTGGCGGTTATCGCCCAACCGGTCTCGGTCTGCCACCAGTGGTCCACCACCGGCTTGCCGCTGTTGTCGGTAAGCCACGCTTCGGTGGGCGGATCGAGGCGTTCGCCTGCGGAATAGATGACCTTCAGTTTGCCCAGGTCGTAATTCTTCATCAGCAAAGCCTGCGGGTCTTCCTTCTTCACGGCGCGGAACGCCGTGGGCGCGGTGAACAGCGCCTTCACGCCATACTCGGCACAGACGCGCCACAGCGCGCCGGCATCGGGCGTCATGACAGGCTTGCCTTCATAGACGATCGTGGTGCAGCCGTGCAGCAGCGGGCCGTACACGATGTAAGAGTGGCCGACCACCCAGCCCACGTCGGAACAGGCCCAGTAAACATCGCCCGGCGCTACGTTGTAGATGGCCTTCATGCTGTATTTGAGCGCGACTGCGTGACCGCCGTTCTCGCGCAACACTCCCTTGGGTTTGCCGGTGGTACCTGAGGTGTAGAGGATGTACAGCGGATCGCTGCCCTTCACCGGTGTGCACCCCACCGCCCTGGCTTTGGCCAGCAAAGCAGCCCAGTCGTGGTCGCGCCCTGCAACCAGCGATGCAGTGGCTTGCGATCGCTGAAAGACGACACAGCACTGCGGTTTGTGCCGGGCAATATCCATGGCGCGATCTATCATTGGCTTGTATTCCACCACGCGCTTGATCTCGATGCCGCAGGAGGCGGTGAGGATGACTTTGGGTTTCGCGTCATCGATGCGCACCGCCAGTTCCGGCGGGGCGAAACCGCCGAACACGACAGAGTGGATCGCTCCCAACCTGGCCACCGCCAGCATCGCGATGACCGCTTCCGGGATCATCGGCATGTAGATGATCACCCGGTCGCCTTTCACGACGCCCAGGTTGGCCAGCATCCCCGCAGTGCGCGCCACGACATCAGTCAGTTCGGCATAGGTGTAACGCGACTTGGTATGGGTGACGGGGGAATCGTAGATCAGCGCGGGCTGGTTGCCGCGCCCGGACTTCACATGATGATCCAGCGCCATGTAAGCGGTGTTCATCTCGCCGTCGGCAAACCAGTAGCCGAGGCCGTCGTCATCGAGCGACAGGATGGTCTGCGGGAACTTGAACCAGTCCAGCGCTTCGGCCTGCGTGCGCCAGAAGCCTGTCGGGTCTTTCATCGAACGGTCATACTCGGTCTGGTAGCTCATGTCGATTCTCCCTGATTTGCTGATTCAACAACTGTTCTATCCGCAGATTACACAGATTACGCACGATTGCTAATGACTGAACCACAGAACGGTTTTGCCTTTCATCTGCGCTAATCTGTGTAATCTGCGGACAGATGGCTTTTCCCGATCAGTTGATCACAAACATCTCCATAAACTCATTCACCGGTGTCGCTTCCAGTTTCTGTTTGTCCAAGCACAGCGCCATGATCTGCTGGCAGCGTTGTTCCGGAAAGCGCGTGCGCAGATTGCTCAGAAACTTCTGCTCCAGCACCGGGATACCCTCGGCGCGGCGGCGGCGGTGGCCGATCGGGTATTCCACCTCGATCTTTTCGGTGCTGCTGCCGTCCTTGAAGAAAATTTGAATAGCATTGGCAATGGAGCGCTTGTCTGCTTCCAGATATTCGCGGCTGTAGCGCGGCTCTTCGACGATCTCCATCTTGGCGCGCAACTGGTCGATGATCGGGTTGAGTGCGTGAAAGCTGTCCTCGTAATGTTCCGCCACCAGGTCGCCGAATGCCAGCGGCACCGCCACCATGTACTGGATGCAATGATCTCGGTCTGCCGGGTTCGCCAGCGGGCCGACCTTGGAGATGATGCGGATCGCGGATTCGTGGGTGTGTATCACGATCCTGCTGATGTCGCTCAATCTGTCCTTTACCTGCGGGTGCAGGCGCACCGCGGCCTCGCACGCGGTTTGCGAATGGAACTCGGCGGGGAAGGAAATTTTGAAGAGAATGTTCTCCATCACGTAGCTGGCATAGGGCTGCTTCAGGCTGAAGCGGCGCTGGTCTTCCGCTTTTAGTTTTTGATCCTTGTTGGTCTTGGAGAACAGCACATCGTAGAAACCCCACTGCGGCGCAGTCAGCACGCCGGGGATGCCCATCTCGCCGGCCATCGTGATCATCGCCAGGCGCACCGCGCGCGAGGTAGCATCGCCCGCCGCCCAGGATTTGCGCGATCCGGCATTCGGCGAATGGCGATAAGTGCGCAACGATTGCCCGTCGACAAACGCTTGCGACAAAGCATCGATCACCTGCGCTTCGCTGCCGCCCAGCAATCGCGTCACCACCGCAACGGAAGCGACCTTCACCAGCACCACGTGATCGAGGCCGACGCGGTTGAAACTGTTCTCCAGCGCCAGCACGCCCTGGATTTCGTGAGCCTTGATCATCGCAGTCAACACATCGCGTACCGTCATCGGTGCCTTGCCTTCAGCCACACGGCAGCGGCTCAGGTAATCGGCCACCGCGAGGATTCCGCCGAGGTTGTCGGAAGGATGTCCCCATTCCGCCGCCAGCCAGGTGTCGTTGTAATCCAGCCAGCGCACCATCGCGCCGATGTCCCACGCGGCCTTCACCGGGTCCAGCTCGTGCGAGGTGCCGGGCACGCGCGAGCCGTTGCGCACCGTGGTGCCGGGCACCAGCGCGCCGAGGTGCTTGGTGCACTCGGGGAAGCGCAGCGCCAGCAGGCCGCAGCCCAGCGTATCGATCAGGCAGTTGCGCGCGGTGTCGTAGGCCTCCGCCGATTTAATCTCGATGCGGCAGACATATTGCGCGATATCCACCAGCACCTGGTCGGGTGCGGGGCGGGTGTTCATTTCTACATTGGTGCTCATTTTGTGTTCCTTAAAGTCTAAAGTCAAAATCTGTTAGCCACAGAGCACACAGAGAAAACCAAACTGCATAAATAGAGCCTTGTTGTTGGTTAACGCCTTACCTCTCTGTGACCTCTGTGTTCTCTGTGGCTAAGTTGGGTTTATGGTTTAAGG
>LSLI01000075.1 GCA_001577345.1 Candidatus Gallionella acididurans | reverse complement strand
CCTTAAGGTAGTTTTCCACCTGGATGATCGCCTTCTGCGGATCGATAACGCGAAAGTACACCACCGCATTTACCTTGACCGAAACGTTGTCCCGCGAGATCACGTCCTGGCTGGGCACATCCATGACCACCGTGCGCAAACCCACTTTGACCATCTGCTGGATGCCGGGAATCACCAGCACCAATCCCGGGCCCTTTACTTTCCAGAACCGCCCGAGTTGAAATATCACACCGCGATCGTACTCGCGCAGGATGCGTATGCTGGAGAATGCCAACAAAGCGAGAAGCAATACCAAACCTGCGAAACTAAAATCCCAGTTCATGTCATTCTCCTTGATTGTTATCGCAACTGAAAACCGAACGATTTAATGATTGCGCTGTTCCTCGGGTTCAACATCAAAGATCAGCCCGTCGATGCGCGCAACCCTGACCTTTTGTCCCCGACTCAACGGCTGCCGGCTTCTGATGCGCCAGTTTTCGCCGTGCACCAGCGCCCAACCATCCTTGCCATCGAAGTCTTCCAGCACCTCGCCCAGGCTTCCGATCAATTCCTCCCGCCCGCTCACCACCGGTCGTTGCCTGGCTTTCAGCGCCATGCCGGCCACGAAGAAGATGAACAATGCGCTGGCAATGCCGACCGGCACGATAATGAACCAGGGCACACCGTAGCCCAGAACGTCGGTATCGATCAGCATCACGGAACCGATCATGAAGGCGATGATGCCGCCGATGCCGACCAACCCGAAGCTGGGCATGAACACCTCGGCGATCATGAAGGCGAGTCCCAGCAAGATCAGTCCCAATCCCGCATAATTGACCGGCAGCATCTGAAACGCGAACATCGCGAGCAACAGGGAGATCGCGCCAACCACTCCCGGCAGCACGAACCCCGGATTGGAAAATTCGAAGAACAGGCCGAAAATACCGGCAAGCATCAGCAGATAGGCAATACTCGGGTCGGCAATAACAGTCAGCAAGCGGCTGCGCCAGCCCGGCTCCAATGTAACGATGTGCGCATCCTTCATATCCAGAGTGCGTTCCATACCCAGTACATTCACGCTACGGCCGTCGATCTGCCGCAGCAGGTCGGGCACGTCGCGGGCGATCACCTCGATGACCTTGAGCTTCAAGGCCTCATCCGCGGACAAACTTACCGCCTGGCGCACCGCCTGTTCCGCCCATTCGATATTGCGCCCGCGCATCTGCGCCAGACTGCGGATATACGCGGAAGCATCATTGACTTGTTTGTGCTCCATCGCGGAACCGGGAGCAGCCTGCTCGCCATCAACCGGACTCGTCTCCTTGTTCTTCCCCTGCCCTGCTTTCTGAGCTTGCTTGCCCGGCTCCGGTTGACTGCCGATGCCACCGATGCCGATAGAAACAGGCGTGGCAGCCCCCAGATTAGTGGCCGGAGCCATCGCCGCTATGTGGCTGGCGTAGAGGATATAGGTGCCCGCACTCGCGGCTCGCGCACCTTCGGGGGCGACATATGCAACCACGGGAACCGGGGATGCGATGATCTGCTTGATGATCTGCCGCATGGATGTGTCCAGGCCGCCCGGTGTGTCCATTTTCAGCACCACCAACCGGGCTTGCTCCGCCGCGGCAGCTTTCAGGCCGCGCACCACATAGTCAGCTGCCCCGGGACTGATTGCCCCGTCAACATCGAGCACCACCACGGTGGACACAGACGCCGTTGCGCGGCCCAGCCAGACCAGCAGGAGCAGTCCGAACAACAACACGCGCATGATGGGAAATCGATCCATGAGCGCAACTATAGGCGCTTTTATGCTATCCGCAAGAGGGTACTATGCTGCCGAATTCGGGACGGGCAAAGATCAACATTTGCGCACTGGGCTGTTGAAATGCTGTTTACATCGTGCCGATTGGCACTGCATTCCCGGGATAACTGCTTGCTGTGCCTGTCGAGCCCTGTTCAGTTGACGCGGCGAAAGCGGTTTGCGCGTTTACCGATCACCTGCATCAGTTTCTGTATCGCGACATAGACCAGCATCACCACGGCCAGGCTGGACAGGAATCCAGCCATGACATCGGCAGGAAAATGCGCGCCCAGGCTTATTCTGGAAACCCCGACCCACAACACAAAGATCACACCCGCCACGCGCCACCCGCGTTTCAGGACAGGCCACAGACTGGCCGTGACCAGCATCGCAAACGATGAATGGCCGCTGGGCAGACTGTGATGATATTCCGGCGTGCCGACGATCTGCACGGTACCCGGCGGCAAAGCAAGCGGAGGACGTGGAAAATCAAGTGCAGGCTTGAGCACGGCCAGCAGCAAACCGTCGAGCAGATAAGCGCAGCTGAACACCGCGATCACGGCCATCCATCGGGTCACCTGAAGCCGGTAATGAGCCGGCTCCTGCCCTGGCGTCTCGGCTACAGCCAGGGCGCACAAAGTCAGCAAGCCGAGATAGAACGGGAACAGGGTGTGGTCTCCCAGTTCCGTCCCGAGCAGCATGACCTTGTCCAGCCACACAAACCGGATGTCATTAATGACGTGGAACAGCCAGACGTTGGCACCGCCCCAGTCATAGAGAACCTCTTTCATGGCAGTCCTAAAAACTAGGCGCCAAGCGCTAGCCCCCACATGGCGAGGCCGCCCGCAGCCGCCACGCCAGCCACGGCAAACAACCATTTCTTGCGCGTCAAAACCGTGATGGAGGCCAGCGAGATGGCAATCTGGATCAGCGTCATGGCCTGAGCCAGTTTATGATGGGGATGCATTGCATGTTCGCTTTTCTCATTGGCCTTTTCCGATTCAACTTCCAGTGCCTCGGCCTTCAACTTGATCTCTTTCTTGTCGCTTTCGTATTTTGCGATCTGGGTCTTGTAATAATCCCGCTTGCTGGCAGGTGCCAGGTCTGCGGCAAGCTCCATCAAATGCCCCTTGTTGCTTTTCGCCTCATAAAAATTCCATTGATCCGAAGCCTGAGTTTTCTTCAGCACCGCCTCGTTCTTGAACAGCATCGCCTGGTTCTGGGTGTCGCCGCCCTGATAACTGACGATCGCGCCTACCGAAGCCAGGATCGCTGTGAAGATCGCGACATATCCGGCCAGGCTGTCGCCGCTCTGGGCGTGGTGTTCTACCGCGTGGTCATGGGCCCCGTGAACATGAAATCCTTCTGACATATTGCTTCCTTAAAATTGATGAAAAATCAGGCCGGCATTCTATACCTGAAGCCTGCTCTCTAAAAACAAATATCGTGAATATTTGATGGACCTAAAGGACCGGAGATGCGGATGGGGCATCCGCAAGATTATTTTCGTTTTGAATTTGTCCCTGCGTGCAGAATTTCGCACAGATGACTATCCTTGGGATTCAGCGCGCTGCGCGCAACAGCGTCGAACAACACCTGAATTTCCTCAAAGCTGAAGCAGGACAACAGACGGCTGGCCATTTCCGGCTGCAACGGCACCATGCAGGTTTGCCCGTCCGGCAGGGCGAGTTTGAATCCGGCCAGTTTTCCCAGCCCGCCTTCAACCCGGGACATCAGATCGGCTTGCTCTTCCTGCAACTCGTCATAACGGGCCTCCAGAGTGTCCACCAGATCATCGGAAAGATCTTCCGCCACGGCCACGACCAGACCCATAGTGTCCTCCCGCAACTCGCACACCGCACCTTGCTTGCCGGCGTATTCAACAAACCTGTCACGCAGATCCGCATCAAAGAAAATGTATTCATTCATGGCATCAGTTCCTACTTGAATATGCGCCGTAAAATAATCAAACAATCTGGCATCGACGTGCATGATGCCGCGGCTCATCGCGTATTACAATAGCCGCCAATTCAACACTAAGCGGAGCTGCGCCATGCCGAATCAATCCGACCTGCTGATGTTACGAGACAAGTTGCGTTCGTTCGCGGCAGACCGCGACTGGGATCAATTCCACTCGCCCAAAAACCTGAGCATGGCGCTGATGGTGGAAGTTGCCGAGCTTATGGAACATTTTCAGTGGCTGACAGAGGCGCAATCGCTGGATCTCGCTGCTAAAAGCAAGGATGCCGTTAGCGAGGAGCTTGCCGATATCCTGCTCTATCTGGTGCGCCTCTCGGACAAACTGGACGTTGATCTGCCGAATGCCGCGCTGCGCAAGCTGAAAAAGAATGCGGCCAAATACCCGGCTGAACAAGTGCGCGGCAGCGCAAAGAAATACACGGAGTATTGAACCGCATTTGTTACGTTCGGCATCATTCGCACCCAGTCAACAGTAAATATCATTCCGATTGACAAAAGAACGATCGTTCTTTACAGTGTGCCGCACGTTCATTCTGTATCTATCCTGCCATGACCGACTTCCATCCGAAAGACACCGAGTATCTTGCCAAGTTGCAGGACTATTATGCCGACTGGAAAAATATCCCGTCTTACGCGAAATTGTGCGATGTATTTGGTATCGCTTCCAAATCCTGGGTCAAGGCCATCCTGACCCGTTTGAGCGAAGCCGGTTTCATCGAGCGCACCCCGGATGGAGCATGGATACCGTCCCGCCGGTTCTTCGCACGCCCCTTAGCTGAATCTTCAGTCCAGGCAGGCATGCCGGCTTCAATACAAGCGACTCAGGGCGATTATTTCATCATCGACGAGATGTTGATCAATACCCCTTCAGAGACCACGCTAATCCCGGTCAAGGGCGACTCGATGATCGAAGCGGGCATCCATGATGGCGATGTCGCAGTGGTAGAAAAACGCAATCTTGCCAATTTGGGTGACATCGTGGTGGCCATCGTGGACAACGAATTCACGCTGAAGACATTGGACAAGGAACGCGGCAAGTATATATTGCGCCCCGCCAACCAGGCTTATCCGGTCATCCGTCCGCAAGGAACCCTGGAGATATTCGGGGTATTGATCGGCTTGATCCGCAAGTACCGCAAGTGATCCGAACAAGGATCCACTTCTCCAGCACCCCCGCGTAGCTGCATGATAGATTCCCCCGCACAAAACTGCCCCTGAACTATCGAGTCTGAATCGGCCAGCAGCACCGACCTTATATACCCTATTGTTATTTGGATGTGACAAACAAGTATTTAACAGGAATATATAAAGCCCCTAAACTGCGTTTCAGCAAATCGGAAAGAATCATTCATTCGACCCGTTGCTTCACATACAGAGGGGAAAAACACCATGTTTATACTGATCAAGAATGGCCATATCGAACCAGACGAATGGAGAACACTGAGCCTGGCGGAGAGCGATACTCCTCAAACAGTCAGGATACCCGTGGGGCCAGTGCTGGTGCCGCTTCCGGTATGGCAGGCGCGTCGCGCCGAATTGATATACCGCGAATATGAGCACGGTTGGCCGATCGGCATCTGGCTGGAAGCCGAAGAAGGTCCGGAAGCAATTGAAAAGGACGTGGATGATTTTTCAGTGATTGCAGTAAAGTTCGATAAATTTGCCGCTCTGAAAGACCATACAACAGCCCACCTGCTGCGCGAAAAATACGGATATAAAGGTGAATTGCGCGCGATTGGAGATTTAGACGGCGATAGATTAGCCTATCGGCACCAGGTCGGTTTTGATTCATTCGCAGTACATGCCAACCCGAAGACAGCAACTACTCCCCCGTATTGGCCTGACCACACGACCAAACAATCCGCCCCTCGGTTCGCGGCAGTTTCTGGCTGAACAAACTCCACCGACAGATCACAACCGGACCGTGATAATCATCATTGATATTTGCCCGAGTCACTCAAAAAGGAATATTCGCCAGTTGCCACTCATGGCCTGATTGAACTTTCAGCAAAGTCAGGACACAGTCGCAGAGGCTGTTGTATTCGTCATGTCCGGTGCCGTAACGAGGGGTTATGTTTGCGTCCAGGGTAATCCGTCAAACCGCCATCCGTTGTGGGAATTCCGGTGATGTCCTTCATCAAGCTCACCCTCAAAACCGTGCAACACATTGTAAACCTCAGTCAGCCCGGCTTTTTCCAGCGCCAAACCGGCATCCACAGAACGCCGGCCGGAGCGGCAGATCAGTACGACGGGCCGGTTCGCGCTGGCGGCTTTTTTTACATGCGAAACAAAATGCGGATTGATGTCCCATTCCGGGCCGTCGACCCAGGGAATCAGGATAGAGCCCTTGGGATGTCCGACGAACATATGCTCCATCTCGCTGCGCACATCGACGAATACCGCCTCGGGATTGGCCTGCAAAAAATCATATGTTTGTTTCGGTGTGAGGTGTTTCATGGTGAACTCCCGCATGGACTGGCTGGCACCATTATAGACACATAGGCATATTCCGTCCTGCCTTGGTGTTCCCTATATCCCGGCAAGACGGGATTGATTTGGGTTAATGTTGCGGCAAGCCATCAAACAATTTTCGCTGCATTCTCGAAAATCCAATACAGTTGTCAATTTTTGCGGATCGTCGGCGATGGCAGTAATTTGAATGCGTGACAGGCCAGGGCCGGGGTCAGAAAGATATCCTTGGATTTGCAATATGCGGTATCCGCTCGAACCGAACCGTATGCCGAGCTGACGATGTTCAGGCCGGGCAAGATTGTTTCGAGTTCCTTGGGATCGAAGACGAAGTGTTCGCACTGCCGGCAGTTTGTGTTCATGGTGTGCTCCTTCAGGCGCAGGGGAATAATCGCCCTGCGCCAGACGTAGCTACAAATTCGACCAGTGCTCCGCAAAAACATGGGCGGAAAGGTAGTAGCCAAGCGCCACATTCACGGCAACCCCGATAGTGAATGCGGCAAAAGCCTTCCAGCCCACCGGCTTGAGTTCGCGAAAACGCGTCGTCAGCCCGATGCTCAGAAAACAGAACAGAAAAGCCCAGGTACGGAGAGACACCAGAGGCATGATCAGTGCCGGCTTGACCACCTTGTTGAACTCGTCAGTTGTGTAGCCGCTGGTAAACCACGTCATCAGCATGGACGCCACAAAAAAACCGATCACGAACTTGGGAAAACGCCACCAGAATTCCCGCGCACTCGGTGCCGTTCCGGTTTCCCTTTTTTCCCAGACCATGGTTGCGATCAGCGCCCAGACGATGGACCAGACACCGATCCACAAGTCTCTCCCGATAACCTTCATCAACGTGAACGCCTTGATCGCCGTATCCTCATGACCGGACATTTTCCCATAAGCGCTGGCTGCGGCAAATCCGGCTGCGTCGGCAAACTCGGAGGTGCCTATCCAGGCACCCGCCACCCCGGCGGAAAGCCCTAGCGCCTGGGATACAAACGGCAGAACAACGATCATCACCAGCGCCCACCCCACCACCAGCGTGACGGAGGTATAAAGGTCGTCCTTTTTCGCCCCGACCGATGCGGCAATCGCCATCGAGGCAGAAACCCCGCAAACCGATCCGCCCACCCCGATCACGGCCGCAAGTCTCCGATCCAGCCCGAACAACCTGGTCGCACTGAAGTAAATGACCAGGCAAGTCACCAGTGAAATGATGGTGGCCTGCATGATGGCGATCGGTCCCGCGGTAAGAACCAGCGTGATCGGGAAAGTCGCGCCCAGCAGAACGATGCCGAGTTTGACGAAATACTCGACCCTGAACCCGCTGTCCATCCATTTGGGCAGGCTGCCCGTATTGGAAATGATCAAGCCTACGACCAGCGCGACCAGCGGCGCTTCGAGATTGAATTTGGAGGCATTTACCCATCCTGCGACGGAAAATATCGCGATGGAAAGAACATACAAGAACAGGAATGAAGGCGCGAACTCGTTGAGTTTGATGCCCATGATGCGGCAACTCAAGCCGAAAATCGCCATCCAGAAGATGAATTGCAAAAAATACATGCCGGCGTTCTTGGCAAAATGATCTGCCAGTTGGTCAAAAGACGACCATTTCAAACCTCCCGGATTGATCGCCAGCGCAGACAGGAAATGACTCCCGCTGTTGTAGAGAACGACGGCCAGCACCATAAGACCCATGCCGACCCAGATCGCCCACCAGTCTTCCTTTAGATATAATTCACTCCAGCCCTTGTTGCGGACTGCCCCGGGTTCACCTTTTTCGTTCCGAACATCCTGTGACTTTCCCATAACAAAACCCTCCCTGGTTAGTTACAAAAATTTCAGTTGTTGGCCCGGCTCCCGCCAAATTCGTTAAACTGGAATTGCAGTGTGCTAGCAAACATTCATTTTTACAAGATATTAATTCCGATCCGCCAGGCGTTAATTGAAAGCCGCAAAATCAAGGCTGGCCGCCTGAAATGGCTATAACTATTTGGGAGAGTATTTGTATAACCCGAATGAGGGGTATACTGTCGATCAAGTCAGATGGATGCAAAACATCAACTACCCGCCATAGTGATATGCATGTATGCTCGTCCTACCCCGATGAATTATTTGGCGGCCAGAATCCGTTTTGATGAATCACCCATCTAATTTGAATTTGTTCAAAGCATCATTACTTGTTGGATTATTTATGGGTAAAAAAGCAAGTTTTGTTATGAATCCAGTCCCAACCGATTTTTCGTGGGAAATAAATTCTGATTTTATTCCCACCGATATAGGCTGGAGTACTGCGGTGCACACAATAATTGCGCCCTCCGCCGCTCAAACGGGACATTTTAAACTTCTACTGGAGGAGTTACTCGAAAGCCTCATTGAGGCAGTGAACGCAAGCGCCGGGATTATCAGGTTACCATCCCCACATGGCCCAATCATGCAACTATTCGGCTCTGCCGGTTTATCTGCGGAATTGCTGAAAGCCGAATGTGCAGTCGATTCAAACTGCGACATATGCCGCAGATCAATCAGCACAGGCGGCATTTATTCTGCCAACCTCAACGCATGCAAATCACCACAGAATTGCCGTTATGCCGGTTGCAAAATTGAGTCATTGATCACCGCTACAATTGAAAGCCGCACAACACAGAAAAATACCATCGGAAAACTCACACTGTTTTTCAACGAAACCCAGGACGCACTTGAGCACACTTCCAAAACTGTTTTGGCCTGCGCACGCATGCTGAGCACAATCATCGAGCACAACAGATCCAATCGGGATACCAGGCGAGCCGATCTGATTGCCGAGCGTCAGGCTATCGCCAACGAGATCCATGATTCATTGGCACAATCTTTGGTATATACACGGATGCGCACAAGCTTGCTGCTCGAATCAATACGCAAGCAAAATGGACGCATGGCTACCCAATATGCGCAAGAAATCGATGAGGCATTAGAGAGCAGCCAGAAAACCGTTCGGGAACTGATCACGGAATTCCGCTGCGCGATGGATCCTTCGGGGCTAATGCATGCATTGCAAACCTTGACCGATCAATTCCGCCAACGCAATGACATTACTCTCGAATATGCCAACCTGGTAGCCTGCTTCGAATTACCCCTGGAGTATGAGATACAAGTGTCTCACATCGTCAAGGAGGCCCTGGCGAATATTGCAATCCACTCGAGAGCTACCCATGCCCGCCTGAGAGTGGAGTATCAAGGCAATTGCTACGTCATTACGATTGAAGATAATGGCAGTGGGGGATGCACTTTCACGCCGGTTGAAGGGCACTATGGCATGATGATCATGCGCGAGCGTGCACAACGGATTGGTGGCGAAATAAAAGTGGAAAGTTCAACAGAATTCGGCACACGTGTGCAATTATCTTTCCCTGAACCGGGATCTGATCGGAGAAATAGTTAATGAACGAACCGTTAAAAATTGTACTGGTAGATGATCAAAGCTTGTGCAGAAGCGGGTTAAGCGAACTTCTCGCCAACTGTTATGGATTTTCTGTTCTCGGCGCTACCGGCTGTGTGGAAGGATTGCGTGAATTATTGAACCTGCAACCCGACTTGTTGATACTGGATTTGCGCATGAAGCCGATGGATGGGTTGTCCATGCTCGAACAAATTCGCAAGGAAGGCTGTGCCACCCCAGCTGTAGTCCTTACCATGAGTGATTCCGAAGTTGATCTTTCGAATGCAATACGTGCTGGCGTGCGCGGCTACCTGCTGAAAGATATGGCACCGGAAGATGTTGTCGATGCCATCAGGCGAGTAGCGGCAGGCGAACTGGTCGTCGCTCCCACCATGACAATCAAAATGATCGAAATGCTGCGCGGCGATCATCAGGATGAGGAGCCAAAACACTCACTCAAACTGCTTACCGACCGCGAACGGGAAATACTGCAATTGTTATCGCGCGGTGAAAGCAACAAAGCCATTGCGCAAACTCTTTCCATCAGCTATGACACTGTAAAGCAACACGTGCGCCATATACTTACAAAACTCAACTTGTCTTCAAGAGTTAAAGCCGCGGTACTGTTTACCGAACAACAGACGCAAACCAATGAAGAAAGACAACAACGCTAAAGACGCTGCCATCCGCTCCTGCGAAAAATCTGCTCTTTTTCCAAGCTGACGGCTCTGGTCAGAGCATGCCAGGTCGAATCAAGGAGCCGACAATTTCAAAAAGTCTATGCTTTCCAGCGGCCAAACGCCTTTTGCCAGCCGCAATAATTTATTGAACGTCCCGGTTTTGTGAACCACCAGTTCCATGCTGGCAATCTGTTTGAGCCGTGATGCATCAAGATGGAACTGCTGTTCCTGACCACGCCTTGCAATCAAGTAATAACTCCCTTTGGCTTGTATCAGCGCCTCTGTATTGTCTATCTCATAACAGGGTGCTTCGCTGTACAGTGCCAGTTCTCTGGCTACTTCGGGCATTTGAAAAACGTAGATCGGCACGGCGGATTGCCTGCCGAATAGCTTAGCCGCATTATATGCAACGCTGTATTGCATAAAAGTAACCGCCGTCAGCAAGGTCAGAAATATATACAACAGATTGATGGCGAGAACAGAATACATCAGGATACGAAAACCAGGCAGCGCGGCCCGAGTTTTATATGCGTAATACATCAACCAGATCAATATCAATGCCGCCGCCGCCAGCAATTCAATATTCATAACATAGATAGCCATCGCAATCGCGATCAAGGCAAGCAGGCATATCAAACTCATCTGTGTAATGAAAAGCGTGCGGCTGATGCTAGATTTATTTAAATATTGCGCGCAGAGAATGGCAGCAAAAGGCAGGATTATGTCTATGTAATAGTCAAACTGGAATTTGGTGGCGCTGAACATTAAAAAGGTACAAAGAAAGGCGCCGCTCAAGAAAATAAAAGCGGCGCGCTCCGGCAAAATCGACTTGCCAAAGGATTTCACCTGTGCATGAATTGCCGCGAAAAAAATTATGGTCCACGGCAAAAAAGCCCACAAGAACACCAGGACAAAATAAAACGGGTTCCCATTGTGGTTTTGTATCGGGCCGGTATTAAAGAAACGGCCGAATTGACTATCCCAGAAAAAGAACCTGATGCTGGAAACAGGTTGTTCCAAGCCGGCATTCCCATCATGTCGATTGAACTGCATGTGCAACGCGATCAGTTCCGGCGCGACAAACAGCAAAGACAGAATCAATGCAGCCAACCACTTGAGGCTGAAAAATTTCGACCATTGTTTTTGGTATATCCATAAACAGGCCATGCCGCTGGTAATCGTGAACAGGGTAAAAATTCCTTTTGTCATTACGGCCATGGCGGTAAACAGCGCACCCAGCACCAAGTATTTGATCCGGAATTTAGTGTCGTAACGCAGCCAGTAATAGCAGGCGGGCATGATCTGTCCGATCAGATATGTTTCCGCCTTGACCTCGATACTCGCGTCCATTAGATTAAAAATGGACACGTAAATCAAAACAGCCAGCCCTGCAGTCTGCTTGTTATATAGCAGCCTGGCTAACCGGTAAGTGTAATAAGCGCCTACAAGATGGAAAATGAAACCAGGTAGAATATAAGTTGGTGCTCCGCTCCCCCCCAGTTTGAAAAAAAATGCTGTAATCCAAAACGGCAAATGTGGTTTGTCCAGCCAATCATGGCCATCAAGAACCAGTTTGACCCAGTCATGGCTTAGAACAATATGATTTGCAATCGTCGCGTAGGTAACCGCATCTCCGCTATTGATGATAGGAGAAAACATCGCTGCGGCATTGATCAACACCGTAGTGAAGACGGCCCATTGGAGATGCTTGTGAAAATTCATGGCTATCAAAAAGTGAATGGGTAAAGAAAAAGGAGCCAGGCTTTCAGCCTAGCTCCTTGATTGTATGGTAGGCACGATTGGACTCGAACCAACGACCCCTTGGATGTCGACCAAGTGCTCTAACCAGCTGAGCTACGCGCCTATTACAGGGTTCGCATTGTATCCGAAAGGCTGTTGAGCTTCAAACAAAAATCGCTGGATATGCAGCGGCACATTACTCACAACTGCCAAACCCATATCCTGCCTCTTGCAGAACTAGCGCCTTCTCCACTTCCATTGCGAGCGCATTGTCTGCAAATACAGGATAGTTTTGGGGGCGGACTACGCAAGAATCAGTTCGGCAACTCGATCACATAAAATGGATAGGGGCCGCAACGTCCCAGTGTTTATTTCAAACAAGGACAAATACGTCGGAATGGCGAAGTCTATTACGCCAGAAGCCGGGTGAAATTCAATAGCGCAATTCCTTCTTTGGTCTTGTACTCGGAAAAAAATCCGTGGCTACAACCTCGTGACAAGAGCAAATATGTACTAATGAGTTTCTCCCGGACTTCTTCGCGAAGGGTAATCAACGATCTTTGTACTTGACTGACGTACGTCAACCTTGATTGCCAAAAAAATGGCGGCGGCTGATGAACTCTTGACATATCTTAATGATTAAATTACCAGTCAAGCTCCATAAATTACAGTTATTTATTTTAAATCAATTAATTACATTACATGGCACAGCTATTGCTGATATTACTGCCGACACATGACGTTAGTGTGTTTAATTCAAGAATACTTAATTCATAAAAGGAGTTTTATCATGAAAAACGTTCTTAAAAATTCCACCTTGGTTGATCGGATGATCATGGTTGCGTTTATCGGCATTCTGGCAGCCGTGGCGATCCCTGCATATGGTGAATATTCAGTGCATGCGAAAGCTGACCAAACCTTGACACATTTAAACGGCGGAAACCTGCCGATGACCGAAATTTATATGACGACAGGTTTACTCTAGGCTGGAGCTAGACTGGCGAAGCTGGCCGCACTCCCTTGAGCGTGGGCATATCCTACAACCCACTCTCCGGAACTTGGCCACACACAAACCTTCACCGGTAGAAATAATGCCTCAACAAGCCAAATGAAACTTGCGGCAACACATTCGCCATAACTGCTATGGGCTCTTAACTGCCAAAGGCGGCAACAGCAAGTACAAAGCTCCTCTATCGAGGGGCTTTTTTTTGCGTTGCCAATTGTAGACGGTACAATTCGTCCAGCCTTACGTACATGATCAATAGCTGCCAGAAGCCAAATTATCAAAGCGTGTATATTCGCCCCTGAACGCCAGTTCGACTTTGCCGATCGGGCCGTTACGCTGCTTGCCGATGATGATTTCGGCTTTGCCCTTATCTTGCGAATCGCTGTTGTAGACCTCATCGCGGTAGATGAACAGGATCAGGTCTGCATCCTGTTCGATGGCCCCGGATTCGCGAAGATCAGACATCACGGGGCGTTTGTTGGGGCGCTGCTCAAGGCTGCGATTCAACTGCGACAGTGCGATCACAGGCACGTGCAGTTCCTTGGCCAGCGCCTTTAGCGAACGGGAGATTTCAGAAATTTCCGTGGCGCGATTCTCGCTGGCTTTCCCCGCGTTCGAGCTCATCAATTGCAAATAATCAACCACGATCAAACCAAGTCCATTGTTCTGACGATGCAGGCGGCGCGATCTCGCGCGCAGATCCAACGCGGAAAGCGCTGCACTCTCGTCAATGTATATGGGAGCGTCATTCAGCCTGCCCAGGGCATGCGTCAGCCGTCCCCAGTCGTCATCCTGCAATCGTCCGGTGCGCAGATCATGCTGGTTGAGTTTTCCGACAGAGCCGAGCATACGCATCACCAATTGGTTGGCTCCCATTTCCATGCTGAAAATCGCCACGGGCAATTTGCTGTCCATGGCCACGTTTTCGGCAATATTGATCGAGAATGCAGTCTTGCCCATGCTCGGGCGGCCCGCGACAATGACCAGATCACCCGGCTGCAATCCGGAGGTCATGCGGTCCAGGTCGGTGAAGCCGGTCGCGGTTCCGGTGATGTCGCTGGGATTGTCACGGGCATACAGCGTTTCGATGCGCTCAACCACTTGCGACAGCAACGGCGGCATGCCAATGAACCCCTGTTTGCCTTTCGAACCCGCCTCGGCGATTTCGAATACCTTGCTTTCCGCTTCATCCAGCAATTGCGCGGCATCGCGCCCAGTCGGATTGTAGGCGCTACTGGCGATATCGCTGCCGACTTCCGCCAGTTTGCGCATGATGGAACGCTCGCGCACGATCTCGCCGTAACGGCGGATGTTGGCCGCCGAGGGCACGTTCTGCGCCAGACCGCCCAGATAAGGCAAACCTCCCACCTTATCCAGTTCACCTGCGATCTCAAGTGCTTCGGCGACGGTGATCACGTCCACCGGTTTCGCCTGCTCGCTCAAGCGTATGATCTGGCGGTAGATCAGGCGATGCTCGTTGCGGTAGAAATCATCGGCGAGTACCAGATCGGTGATCTTGTCCAGTGCGCCCGCTTCCAGCAACAAGCCTCCCAGAACCGATTGCTCTGCCTCAACGGAATGGGGCGGCAATTTGATCTGTTCGAGTTGTGTATCCGGATTGGAAAATATTTGCATGGAATGAAATTATAGTGATCCTTAAGCGAAGGCATTTTACCTTGCTAGTGGGCAAACGCCTAAAACAAAAAAGGACTGTTGCCAGTCCTTTTTTTGTGCTCCGGTATCGCGTTGAATTACTGTTCGCCGAGCACCGAAACGGTGATCCCTACCACCACATCGGTGTGAAGCGCGATGCTGAGAGGATGGTCGCCAATCTGTTTGATATGGCCTGCAGGCATGCGCACTTGTGACTTCTCCACTTCAAATCCTTGTGCACCCAGCGCATTCACGATATCAGCGTTGGTGACTGAACCGAACAACTTGCCGTCCACACCGGCTTTTTGCACGATCTGCAGCGTCAATCCGGACAGTTTTTCGCCGCGGGCTTGCGAGTCGGCCAGTTTTACCTTTTCGGCAGCCTCGATTTCGACGCGACGCACTTCGAATTCAGCCATGTTGGCGTCGGTTGCGCGTTTTGCCTTGCCTTGCGGGATCAAAAAATTGCGCGCGAACCCGTTCTTGACTTTGACAACTTCACCCAACTGGCCGACGTTGGTCACTTTTTCCATCAAAATTATTTGCATGTCCGGGTTCCTTAGTGCAGATCTGTGTAAGGCATCAAAGCCAGGAAGCGCGCGCGCTTGACGGCGGTGCTCAATTGGCGCTGATAGCGTGTCTTGGTGCCGGTGATGCGTGCCGGTATCAATTTGCCGTTTTCGGCGATGAATTCTTTGAGGATGTTGATATCCTTGTAATCCACTTCCGCGATCTTCTCGACTGTAAAGCGGCAGAACTTGCGGCGCTTGAACAGATTGTTGCGGGAAGAACGCTTGTTCTTGTCATCTTTCTTTTTGTCTGATGGGCGTGCCATGATGTTTCCTTATTCCAAGATTATGTCGATGATATGCGGTGCCAGTGCCGGCTGAAAATACTTACAGGACTTGAACGGCTGCTGTTACGCGCCAATCAAGCCGTTGCCGTTGCCACCACGGGCTCTGCCGCCGGAACCGTACCGCTAAAGCCGCCTTCAGTTGGCACGGAGCGGGACTTCTCTTCCTTCATCATGGCCGACGGCTCGGTAACGGCAGCCTTGGTCTTGACAGTCAGATGGCGCAATACCGCATCATTGAAGCGGAACGCGTGCTCCAGTTCATCCAGTGTTTCCTGGTTGCATTCGATATTCATCAGCACGTAGTGTGCCTTGTGAAT